>CAIYOD010000121.1 GCA_903927755.1 uncultured Thermoleophilia bacterium
CCCACCGCGCGGACCTCGTCCTTGAACAGCCAGCGCAACGGCTCGACGAGCTCGAAGTCCATCTTCTCGGGCAGGCCGCCGACATTGTGGTGACTCTTGATCTTGGCGGCCTGCCGCGTGCCGCTCTCGATCACGTCGCTGTACAGCGTGCCCTGGACGAGGAACCTGGCGTCGATGAGCTTGCGCGCCTCCTCCTCGAAGCAGCGGATGAACTCCTCGCCGATGATCTTGCGCTTGCGCTCCGGCTCGGTGACGTCCTTGAGCTTGTCCAGGAACCGGTCGCTGGCGTCGACCGCGACGAGCGGGATGCCGAAGGTGCCGGAGAAGGTCTCGACGACGCGGTCGGCCTCGCGCATGCGCATCATGCCCTGGTCGACGAAGACGCAGGTGAGGCGGTCGCCGATGGCCCGGTACATGAGCAGCGCCGCCACCGACGAGTCGACGCCGCCGGAGAGGCCAAGGATCGCCTTGCTCTCCCCCACCTGCTCGCGGATCTTGCGGATGGACTCCTCGATGATCGACTCGGGCGTGAACGAGGGAGCGCACTCGCAGGCCTTGTAGAGGAACGCGCGCAGGACGTCCATGCCCTTGGGCGTGTGGACGACCTCGGGGTGGAACTGCACGGCGTAGAAGCCGCGCTCACGATCCTCCATCGCGGCCACGGGAGCGCCGCTGCTCGCCGCCAGCACCTCGAAGCCGGGCGGCGGCTCGGTGATGCTGTCGCGGTGGCTCATCCAGCACTGCTCTTCGCCCCGCATGCCGTCGAGGACGAGTCCCGGCTTGATGACGTTGAGCGTCGTCTTGCCGAACTCGCTGAGGCCGGTGCGCGCTACGGTGCCGCCGAGCTCGAGGGCGATGCCCTGGGCGCCGTAGCAGATGCCCAGGACGGGGACGCCCAACTCGAAGATCTCGGGGTTGACCTTGGGCGCGTCATCCACGTAGACGCTCATGGGCCCGCCGGAGAGGATGATGCCCTTGGGGTCGTAGCTCTTGATGCGCTCGATCGACGCGTCGTGCGGGATGAGCTCCGAGTAGACCCGGCACTCGCGCACGCGGCGCGCGATGAGCTGTCCGTACTGCGCCCCGTAGTCGAGGACCAGGACGGTGTCGAACCCCTTTGCCTCAGGCGAACCTGGCGTCACTGCGCCTCCCTCTGTGATCTCACGTGAGGGCTGAGCCACCCCCGAAGGGGACGACCTCAGCCCATCCCGACGTCTTGCTCTTTCTGCAGCTTCTTGCCCTCGGTCATGAGCGACGGCGCGACCATGACCTCGGCCTTCTGGAACGAGCTCAGGGTCTCGTAGCCGCAGGTCGCCATGCTCGTGCGCAGCGCGCCGAACAGGTTGCGCGTGCCGTCGTTCTCGTGCGCCGGACCGAGGAGGATCTCCTGCAGCGTGCCCTTGGTGCCGGACTTGACGCGGGTGCCGCGCGGCAGCTCGGGATGGAAGGTCGCCATGCCCCAGTGATAGCCGCGGCCGGGCGCCTCGCTGGCGGTCGACAACGGTGAGCCGATCATGACGGCATCGGCGCCGAGGGCGATGGCCTTGCTCACGTCGCCACCGGTGCGCATGCCGCCGTCGGCGATGACGTTGCAGTACTGGCCGGTCTCGAGCACGTGCTGGACGCGCGCCGCGGCGGCGTCGGCGATGGCCGTCGCCTGCGGGACGCCGATGCCGAGCACGCCGCGCGTTGTGCAGGCGTGGCCCGGGCCGACGCCGACGAGCACGCCGACGGCGCCGGTGCGCATGAGGTGCAGCGTGGTGGCGTAGCTGGCCACGCCGCCCACGATCACCGGCACCTCGCACCCGGAGATGAACTTCCTGAGGTCGAGCGGCTCGACCCTGGTGCTCACGTGCTCGGCCGAGACGACGGTGCCCTGGATGATCAGCACGTCGAGGCCGGCGTCGAGTGCGATCTGGTAGTACTCTTCGACGCGCTGCGGCGTGAGCGACGCGGCGGCCAGCACGCCGCCGGCCTTGATCTCCTTGATGCGCTTCGCGACCAGCTCAGCCTTGATGGGCTCCTTGTAGATCTCCTGCATGGTGCGCGTCGCCGTGTCGTTGGGCAGCGAGGCGATGCGGTCGAGCTGCTCGTCGGCGTTCTCGTAGCGGGTCTGGACGCCCTCGAGGTTGAGGACGGCGAGGCCACCGAGCTTGCCCATGGTGACGGCGAACCCGGGGTCGACCACGCCGTCCATCGCGGAGGCGAGACACGGGAGCTCGAGCGTGTGCTCGCCGAGCTTCCAGGTGATGTCGACGTCCTCGGCGTCGCGCGTGCGGCGACTCGGAACGATGGCGATGTCGTCGAATCCGTAGGCCCTGCGGCCCTTCTTGCCGCGGCCGATCTCTACTTCCATGCGGTCCTCCTGACAGGGGCGCGATGCGAGATACACAAAAGACCCGGGCACGGACGTCCTGCCGGGGTCTCTGAACTCAGAGTGGTGCTTCTCTGGGAGCTTGCTGTCTGCGGTGGCAACGTGCTCCGACTCTACCAGCGGCCCCGTCGAGGGTCAACGCGCGCGCGAGAGCGCCGGCCCGCGCGCGAGGGCGCCGGAGCGGTCGCCGGAGACGAGGCCCTCAGGGTCGCCCCGCCGGCGCCCTCCGTACGTGGCCGGGGCGAGCGACGGTCCAGGCAGACCGCGCTCGCCCCTTGGAGGCCAGGCAAGGCAATGGGCGTGTGGGACGTGACCGGGCGCGCCTCCTCGTCAGCGGATTGGGAGGCCCCGCCGGGACCGGGTTTCAGGGAGCTTCGCGCGCTTCCCCTTTGCGTCTTCGCGCGGGCCCGGCGGGATCTCTTCCTTCCCCAACATCATCGTCGTACGCCTTCCCCACCGCGATAGGGAGAAGCTCCCGGATCGCGGGGGAGTCCACGCAGTCATCCCTTGCTGTCGATGAGGTGCAGCTCCATGCCCTTGACGATGGCCTCGGAGCGGCTGCGCACGTCGAGCTTGCGGTAGATCGCCGAGATGTGGTTCTGCACCGTCTTCTTCGAGAGGAAGAGCTGGGACGCCATCTGCGCGGGCGACTTGGGCGTCGCCAGCAGGCGCAGGATCTCGAGCTCGCGATCGGTGAGCGCCAGACGCCGCTGTTCGTAGGCGCCGGGGGCGTAGTCGAGCTGGCGGATGCCCTCGCCCAGGTTCTGGGCGACTCCCGTGCTGAGCACGGTCCCGCCGCGCACCACCAGATCGATGGCGGCGAAGAGCTGATCCGGCTCGGCGTCCTTGGCCACGTAGCCTCGGGCGCCGGCGGAGATCGCGCTGAACAACGCGTCCCTGTCCTCGCGTGCGCTCAGCATGACCACCTTGACGTCGTCGTCGCGCTCGGCCAGCCGCCGGGCGACCTCGAGCCCGTTCATGCCCGGCATGGCGATGTCCAGCAGCAGCACGCAGCCCTGGTGCTCGGCGACCGCCGTCAGCGCCTCCTCGCCCGACATGGCCTCCGCCTCGACCGCGTAGCCCTCGGTCTCGAGCAGTTGGCGCAGCCCTTGACGGAACAGGGCATGATCGTCGGCGATGATCACTCTTCCCTTGTCGCTCATGTCGCCCCCACGAGAAGTGATACGAGGTCGAGGTAGACGTCGACCTCGAACGGTTTCGGCAGATACCAGGCGCGCCTCCCACGCACCTCGGTGAGGGCGACACCGGCCGCCGGGTCGCCGCTCACCAGAAGCACTGGTGTGTCGGAAGCCAGCCGCGTCGCGATCTCGATGCCGTCCATGTCCGGCAGGTGATAGTCGAGGACGGCGCACCTCCACTCGCCGGCCTCCAGTGCCACATCCTTCCCCGAGACGGCCGCGGTCACTCGCGCACCGCAGCGTTCCAGAGCTTCGGTCGTCGCCCGACGCAGGGGAGCGTCGTCCTCGACGAGGAGGATGGGGACGCCCCGGAGCCGGTCCGAGCGCGGCACCGGCATCTTCACGGTGAAGACGGCGCCGCCCCCGCGTCGGCCGCCGGCGGCGATGCTGCCGCCGGCGTCCTCGACCACGCGGCGCACCAGCCACAGCCCGAGGCCGGTGCCGCTGGACTTGGTCGTGTAGAAGGCCTCGAACACGTCGCTGTCGGGGAGCCCCGGCCCGCGATCGGCCACGGTGATCGTCACCGCGTCCGTGTCGGTGCGCACCGAAACGCCGACCGGCCCGGCGCCGCCGGAGGCCTCGATCGCGTTCGAGAGGAGGTTGGTCACGACGGATCGCAGGTCGTTCTCGGCGATGGCCGCACGCGTGCCGTTACCCGCCACCCGCAGCGTGACCTTGGCGCCCTCGTTACGGCTGCGCATGACCGCGACGACGTCGCGCACGACAGGCGCCACCGGCGTCATCACCATGCCGCCGGCGCGGGCGGCATCGGGGTTGATGGAGTGCATGATGGCGCCCAGGCGGTCGAGGCAGAGCCGCGTCTGGTCCTTGATGATGTCGAGCTGCTGGATGGCGGCGGGGTCTTCCTTGAGTGCCCGCCGCATCAGATTGGCGTAGAGCTCGACGGTGGCGAGCGGCGACTTGAGCTCGTGCGCCATGGCCCCGGCGATCCGCCCCACTTCAGCGAACCGCTGCGCCTCAGCCGCGCGGCGCTCCTCGGCGATCGCGTCGGTGAGGTCGGTGAAGAAGAGGGCGGTCGCGCCGCCCCCACCGAGCAGCGACGACGTGTAGCCGAGCGTGCGCGCGCCGTCGGCCGTCGCCACCGTGACCTGATGACGGGCCTGGGCGACACCGGTGCGGCGTGTCTCCCGAAGGACGCCGGCGAGGGCTGCGAGTGCCGGCTCTGCGCCGGTCAGCTCGTCGAGGTCGCGTCCGAGGACGCGCTCGACGGGCACGTCGAGCACGCGCGCGGCGGCGGGGTTGAAGACCCCGACTCGGCCACGCTCGTCGACGGCGATGGCCGCGGTCTGCACGTGCAGCAGGACTGTGCCCTCAAGCTGGTCTATGTCTCCGACCTCCGTTGCCCACGCCTGACTCACCCCTCGACATGCAGTATGTCCCCGGAGCGGGAGATGTGAACGTCTTCGTAGTGTGGCGGCCGCGCGAGCGCGGACGCCGGCGGAGCGTCAGGAGCGGAGGTCCAGCTCCTCCACCTCGGCGGTGTCGAGGAGCCGGATGGCGAGATCGGCGTCGAGGACGCCGGCGCCGTACTGTTGCGTGTTGGCGGCGCCGGCGGCCAGCGCGTGGCGCAGGCACTCCGCGAAGTCGAGCTTGCGAAAGCGGGCGCTCACGAATCCGGCGAGGAACGCGTCGCCCGAGCCGACGGTGCTCACCACGGTCTCGAGGGGCGCGACGGAGCCTCGGAACACCCGCTGCTTGCGCCCCACCTGGAAGCGCGCCACACAGCCGTACTGTGTCTTGACGATCACGTTGCGCGCGCCCATCTCGCAGACCATCCCCGTCGCGTCGACGAGGTCCTGGTCGTCGTGGAACTCGTGCCCGACCAGGTCCTCCGCCTCCCGCAGGTTGGGGAGCACGAGGTTGGGGCGGCCGCGCACGCCGCGACGCAGCGGTTCGCCGGCGCTGTCGAGGATCGAGAAGCAGCGGTGCTTGCGGATGCGCTGGAGCACCGCGGCGTAGAAGTCCTCCGTGACCTTGCGCGGCAGCGAGCCCGCGAGGACCACGAAGCGGGCGCCCTTGGCCAGGTACTCGACCTTGTCGAGCAGCGCCTCGGTCTCCGGCTCGGTGACCACGGGGCCGTACTCCACGACCTCGGTCTGGGTCATGGTCGTGGGGTCCACCACGGCAGTCGAGGTACGCGACTCGCCGCCGATGTGCACGAAGTCGTTGAGGACGTTCTCACGCTGCAGGCCCTCGACGATCTGCTGGCCGGCGCGCCCTCCGACGAGGCCCGTGACGACCACCGGTTCGCCGAGCGTCTTGAGCGCGCGGGCGATGTTGACACCCTTGCCGCCCGGGAGCGTGAGACTCTCGCTCGCGCGGTGGCGGAACCCTGTCTGGAAGTTGGGGACGGTGAGCGTCTTGTCGACCGCAGCGTTGGGCGTGATGGTGATGATCACGCGGGCCTCCTGTGAGCCTTCGCACAGAAGCCGGCGCCCTGTGTGGCGCCGGCCCTCGGCGGCGCCCAGTATACCACCGCGCCTGCCTTGACACTGCCTGGGCGCGGCGGTACGTTCTGGAAGCGTCAACCAAGCGCATTCCTCGTTAGGTGAGGCTCCGGCACACATAGAGGCCGTTGCCCGGAAACGTCCAGAGACGCCAACGGGTAGGACAGGCACTACCGGCACAAGGTTTTGCCCGAAACGGCTGAGGCCCTGACCTCTACGGTGTGTTGTGCTAAAGCTGGGACGAGTGAGGATCGCCCCTTCGCTCTGCGCGCCCGGAGCCTCCCCGACAGGGAGGCTTTTGTATGTCCGGTGACCGCGCGTCATCATCACGCGAAGGAGGTGAGGCCTGTGTTCTACCTGAGCAAGCTGCTCGGCAGCCCCGTCAAGGACGTCGAGAACAAGTCCGCCGGGACGCTCCACGACCTGGTGGTCAGCACCAGACAGGCCTACCCCCGCGTCACCGCCGTCGGCGTACGGCGGCGCGGCAGGACCCTCTACGCGCCGTGGGACGCCGTCAGCAGCTTCGAGGAGTCGGGTCTGATGCTGCGCATCCCCGGCTCCGAGCTCGCCGAGCGTGAGCTCGAGACGGACGAGCTCCACCTCTCGGCGACGTTCCTCGACAAGCAGCTGGTCGACACCGAGGGCCGCAAGGTCATCCGCGTCAACGACATCCAGCTGCTGCGCAACGGGCCCTTCGTGCACGTCGCCGCCGTGGACGTCTCGAGCAACGCGATCCTGCGGCGCGTCGGCCTCGCCAAGGTCGGCGACCGCATCTCCAAGACGCGGCAGCACCCCAAGCCGCACCTGATCGACTGGAAAGATGTCGACATCGAGCAGACGGACGACGCGGCCGTGCGCCTCGCCGTGCCTCAGACCAAGCTCGAGCTGCTGCACCCCGCCGACATCGCCGAGCTCGTGCACGAGCTCTCGCCGGAGGAGCGCGCGGCCGTGTTCGACGCCCTCGAGGACGACCTCGCCGCCGACACCTTCGAGGAGCTGCACCCGTCCTATCAGGCGTCCCTCATGCTCGACCTGCCGGATGACAAGGCCAGCGAGATCCTCAACGAGATGTCACCGGATGACGCCGCCGACCTGCTGGCGGACCTGCCCGACGATCGTCGCCAGCACTTCATCGCCATGATGGAGAAGGACGACGCCGAAGACATGCGCGAGCTGCTCAGCTACCCGGAGCACTCGGCCGGCGGCATCATGACGACCAACTACGCCTGGGCGCGCCTGGACGACACCGCCTACAAGGCGATCGAGCGTCTGCGCGAGCAGGAGGACGAGGCCGAGACCGTCTATTACATCTATGTGGTCGACCGCTCCGAACACCTGCGCGGCGTCTTCTCGCTGCGCGAGCTGGTCATGACGACGCCGGACAGGAAGGTGCGCGAGTTCATGACGGAGAATCCCGTCTCCGTGCGCCTCGAGGCCAGCGAAGAAGAGATCACCGAAGTGATCGCCAAGTACAACCTGCTCGCCCTGCCGGTGGTGGACGCCGAGGGCGAGCTGCACGGCATCATCACGATCGACGACGCCATCGACCTGGTGCTTCCGCTCGCCTGGAAGAAGCGCCTGCCGAGGATCTTCCATTGAGGAGGCCTCGACGATGGCGCAGACTCCGCGCAGGGTAGGCGGCCTGCGGCTGGCCGGGCGCGTCGGCCGCACCCGGCTCCTCGTCATCCTGGCGATGGTGGGGCCCGGCTTCATCGCGGCCAACGCCGGCAACGACGCCGGCGGCATCACCACCTGGTCGGTGATCGGCTCCCGCTACGGCTACAGCATGATCTGGCTGCTGGTGCTGATCACGCCCATCCTCGCCATCGTCCAGGAGATGAACGCCCGCGTCGGCGTGGTCACTGGACGCGGGCTGGCCGGCCTCATCCGCGAGAACTTCAGTCTCAAGGTCACCGCCCTCGCGATCCTCGCCACGGTGATCGCCAATTTCGGCACGACCGTGGCGGAGTTCTCGGGCGTGGCCGCGGCGAGCAGCCTGTTCCACGTGCCGCCCTTCGTGGCCGTCCCCGTGGTGGCCGTCGGCATCTGGCTGCTCGTCACCCGCGGCTCGTACCGCAAGGTGGAGCGGGTGCTCCTCGTTCTCGGCTTCGTGCTCCTCACCTACGTCGTCTCCGGGATCCTCGCCGGGCCGGACTGGGGCGCCGCGCTCCACGGCGCCACGCACCCGTACGTCTCGTGGAACAGCCTGTGGATCTTCACGGTCATCGCCGCCATCGGCACCACGCTCACGCCCTGGGGCCAGTTCTTCATCCAGGCGGCCGTCGTCGACAAGAAGGTGCCGTGGCGGCAGTTCAAGTACACCAAGTACGAGATCTACGCCGGATCCGTGTTCATGACGACGATCGATTTCTTCATCGTCGTGGCCTGCGCCGCCACCCTCTACGAGGAGGGCGTCGTCGTCCAGTCCGCCGAGGAGGCGGCGATGGCCCTGGTGCCGTTCCTGGGCGCGGCGGCGCAGTACCTCTTCGCCATCGGCCTGCTGAGCGTCTCGATCCTCGCCGCCGGCGTGCTGCCGCTGGCCACCGCCTACGTAGTCTGCGAGGCCTTCGGCTTCGAGAGCGGCCTCGACAACTCGTTCCGCGAGGCGCCCGTGTTCAACGGCCTGATCACGTTCCTCATGTTCGTGCCGGCCGCGGTGGCCATCATCCCCGGCCTGCCGCTCGTGAAGGTCATCCTTGTCGCCCAGTCTCTCAACGGCATCCTGCTGCCCGTGATCCTCATCTTCACACTGCTGATGATCAACGACCCGCACGTGATGGGCGAGCACGTGAACGGCCGAGTCCGCAACGTGATCGCCTGGGGATTCACCATCGCGCTCATCGCCATGAGCGCCATCCTGCTCGTCTCACCGCTCTTCACCTGACGCCCGACCAGTCCGGCCCTTGAGCCGGGCGCACGGAGCGGGCCGGGAGGCCGGGCGGCCGGGCGGCCGGGCGGCCGGGCGGCCGGGTGTCAGGGTATCGCCTCAGCCACTGGCATCATGGGTGGCGCCATGGGTGGCGGCACTGGTGGCATCACCGGTGATGCCACACCTCGGGAGGGACACCTGCCTCTGGCCCGGTCCGCCGAGAGCCGTGGCGGAGCGGAGGGGGTCGACGCGGAGCCGGGGCGGCGAAGGGCCGGCGGGCGGAGCCGGCCCGGCCTCTCAGTCGCCCTCGAACCTGTCCGGCGCCCGCGGTTCCACGTGCACCAGCACATCGGTGTTGGGGATGCAGGCACGGATGTCGTCTTCGATGTGTTCCGCGATGTCGTGCGCCTGGGTGACGGTGAGCTCCGGGTCGACCACCACGTGCAGGTCGACGTGCCGGCGGCTGCCGGCGCGCCTCGCGCGGAGCTTGTGGTAGCCGCTGATGATGTCGCCGCGGTGCTCGCGCACGCAGCGGCGGATCTCCTCGAGCTCCTCGTCGGGCAGCGTCTCGTCGAGCAGCACGCGCGTGGACTGCATGACCAGCTGGTAGCCCGTGTGGATGATCAGCACGGCCACGGCGATGGCGGCGATCGGGTCGAAGTATGGCCAGCCGGTGAGCTTCACGAGCAGCAATCCGAAGGCCACGCCGAACGACGTGTAGACGTCGGTCAGGAGGTGCGCGGCATCGGCCTCGAGCGCCGCCGACTGGGTCCTCCGCGCGACCGGATACAGAACCTTGCGTGAGACGATGAGATTCGTGATGCCGGAGACGATCATGACGCCGATGCCGAGCCAGATGTGGTCGATCTCGGGGCCGTCGATGATCTTCATGACCCCTTCGAAGATGATGACGGCGGCGGCAGCGATGATGAGCAACGCCTCGATGACGCCGCTGAGGTTCTCGACCTTCTCGTGGCCGTAGTGGTGGCGCTCGTCCGGCGGCTCCGCGGCGCGACGCACCGACCAGAAGGCGATCAGCGCCGCGACGAGGTCGGAGCCGGAGTGCAGCGCCTCGGAGATGATCGCGATCGAGCCCGACATGATGCCGACCGTCAGCTTGAAGACGATCAGCGTCGCGTTCGACGCGATCGAGACCGCGGCGGCGCGCGACTTCAGCGAGTGATTGGTGAGGTCGGCCAGGGACACGGCCGACCCGGTCGACTCAGGCTTCTTGGACCTCATGCAGCAGACCCTCCCGTCGCAAGACATCGACGAGGGTCCTCCCGGCCAGTGCGCGGTGGCTGGCCTGGTCCTTGGCTTCCTGCGGCCACTCGGCCACGGAGAGGTCTGACCCTTCCGGAACGAAGACGGGGTCGTACCCGAACCCGCCTTCACCGCGCGGCGCCTCGGCGATGGCGCCCCACCAGTATCCCGTTGCGGCGTAGTGTGTCATGTCGGGCGCCACGGCGACAACCGAGCAGACGAAGCGCGCCCGGCGCGCGATGGGGCCGGCGAAGCCGGCCAGCTCGCGCAGGAGGCGCGTGAAGTTCGCCACGTCGGCGCCGGGCCCGTCCACACCCGCGTAGCGGGCGCTGGTGACGCCCGGCGCCCACCCCAGAGCCTCGACCTCGAGGCCGGAGTCGTCGGCGAGGAACAGGACGTGGTCGTCTGCTGCCAGGCCGAGCTCCCGGAGCAGCGCGGGATCGCCTTCGACCGCCCGCGCCAGCGCCTCGGCCTTGCCCAGGGCGTTCTCGGCGAACGATTCGACGCCCTCGGGCGGCAGCTCGACGCCGGCGGGCATCACGTCGATGCGGCACGGCGCGAGGATCGCGCCGAACTCCTTCGCCTTGTGGCGGTTGCCGGTAGCGAGCACGAAGCGCATCAGGCCTGTTCCAGCTCCGCGCACGCCGCGGCCTGTGCGACGGCCAGGGTCTTCGCGCCGGCGGAGACCAGGTCGAGCATCGCGTCCAGGGCGGCGCGCGAGTACGGCTCTCCCTCGGCCGTCGCCTGGACCTCCACGAGGCGCCCGTCGCCGGTGATCACCGCGTTGAGGTCCACTTCGGCGGCCGAGTCCTCCTCGTAGTCCAGGTCCAGCCGGTGCTCACCCTCCACGAAGCCGGCGGAGACGGCGGCGATGGAGTCGAACAGGGGCAGCTCGTGCAGGCCCAGCAGGTCCTTGATCTTGAGGGCGACCTGATAGACGGCCACGTAGGCGCCGGTGATGCTCGCCGTGCGCGTGCCACCGTCGGCCTGCAGGCAGTCGCAGTCGACGGCGATGGTGCGCTCGCCGATGATCCCGAGGTCCATCACGCCGCGCAGACTGCGACCGATCAGCCGCTGGATCTCCATGGTGCGGCCCGATTGCTTGCCGCGTACGGCCTCGCGAGCGGTCCGCGAGGGCGTGGCGCCCGGCAGCATGCTGTACTCGGCGGTCAGCCAGCCGCGGCCGGAGCCGCGCAGCCAGCCGGGCACGCCGTCGCTGAGCGAGGCGGTGCAGAAGACGTGCGTGTCACCGAGCTCGATGCGGGCCGAGCCGGCGGCGAACTTGGCCACCGCCGGCGTGATGCTGACCGGCCGGAGCTCGTCGGGCTTGCGTCCTTTTCTCACGTCTTCCTCCTCACCGCCGGCGGCGGCTGCGGCCGCTCAGGCGACCGGTCGTGTCAGTCCGAAAACTTCACGGTGCCTGCGCACCGCGAGGAACAGGGCCAGGCCCAGCGTGAAGAGTACCGCGGCCTCGCCGATGCCAACCCAGGCCACGCTCGCCCAGTACGGCAGCTCGAGTAGAAGCGCCAGCATGGCTGCGACACCGAACGCGTTGACCACCACCGGCGCGACCAGAGCGACCACCCGAGGTCCGATGGCGTACATGATGGCGGCGGCCAGCAGCGTGAGCGCCGCCCCGACCACCGTGTCCACGGGCATCATCGGGCTGCCGAGGTTGGCGATCGCCGTGCCCACTGTGAGGCCGAGCACGGCGGCCGGGTCGAAGCAGGCGAAGATCATGAGCGCCTCGGAGACCCGGAACTGGACCTGCCCATACGCGAGCGCGTTGAGACCTGGCGCCAGGGTGAGCGCAGCGTAGAGGGCGGCGTAGACCGCCGCCCGCACGAGGAAACGACTGGTCATGGAGCGACGAGCTCGGCGAGGCGCTCGAGCGGCAGCGCGCGCACGCGCGTGAGCGGCATCTGGAGAAAACGGGCGCCGGTGTCGCGGAACCGCTCGACGTCTCCGGTGGTGTAGAAGCGATACGAGCCCATGGCGTCGCCCGGGCGCTCGAGGCCTTGCCGCAGGAGCATGGCCTCGACCTCCCGGGCGATCTCCGCAGCCGGGTTGATGAGCGTGACGTCGCGCCCCAGGAAGCGCTGCAGCATGGGCGCGATCAGCGGATAGTGCGTGCAGCCCAGGATGACCACGTCCGGGCGCTGCGCCTTGAGCGGCTCGGTGAAGCCGCGCACCGCGTCGGCGAGCGCCTGGCTGGCCACGTCGCCGGCCTCGATGAAGTCGACGAGGCCCGGGCATGCCTGCTGGACGACCTCGGCGCCGGAGTCGAGGCTGTGGATCGCCCGCGGATATGCCCCGCTCGCGACGGTCGCCTCTGTGGCGAGCACGCCGATCTTGCGGTAGCGCGAGGTCTCCACCGCGGCTCGCGCGCCCGGCATGACTACGCCGATGATCGGCGTCTCGAACCGCTCCTGCAGCGCCGGCAGCGCGGCCGACGTGGCCGAATAGCAGGCGACGACGATGAGCTTGACCGGGACGGTCTCGAGGAACGCGGTGATCTGGCGCGAGAAAAGTCCCAGCTCGTCGGGACTCTTCTCCCCGTAGGGGAAGCGCGCCGTGTCGCCGACATAGGCGAAGTGCTCGCCGGGCAGCTGGACCAGGCACTCGTGGAGCACGGTGAGACCGCCCATGCCGGAGTCGAACATGCCGATAGGCAGGGCGGCGAGCTCTTGCAGGCTGTCGGAGGGAGAGGCGGTCATGACAAGGGCGCGGTGAGGCGTCCCGGTAGTATCCCCCACCGCGCGCGGACCTGTCCAGATGACCCGCTCCCGGGCTCCCGCGAGACGCGGAGCGGGAACGTCCGTCCAAGACACTCAAGCGCCGCCGTGGTCCGTCCGATACGTACTGCATGAGGGATGAGACCTACAAGATCGAACTGTTCGTGTTCCCCGACGGAACGTCGGTCGAGATGATCGTCTTCGAACGCGATCGTCGGCGGCGCGGCGCCGCAGCGCCACCCGCGCCCGCCGTCCAGTCGCGGAACGCCGCTCCCCGCCAGGCCCCGGCGCCGGCCCCTTGCTGCGCTCCGGCGCCGCCGCACGAAGACCCCGAGGCGTTCACCTGTCCCGTCTGCGGCAGCCGTCTTGTCTATCCAGTCGACTGGGAGCGCTCCGGCGACGCCGCCTGGACGCTGCTGCTTCGCTGCCCCGAGTGCGAGACGAGGCGCGAGGTGACGTTGGGTCGCGCCTCGGTCGAGCACTTCAACCGCGAGCTCTATCAGGGAGCACAGACCATGGCCCGCGAGGCCGAGCGCCTGTCCCGGCGCAACTTCGAGGACGAGGTCGAGCGGATCCTGGTCGCCCTGGAGCGCGACCTCATCCAGCCGATGGACTTCTAGGCGCGGCCTCCGCGTCTGCGCCGCGCCCTCCACTGTTCGTCACCCACACCCCTGCTACGACCACGGCCGCGGCCGCCGCCTGCGCCGGCGTGAGCCGCTCGCCGAGCAGGACGAAGGCGCTGGCGACGGCCACGATCGGCGTGAGATTGATGAACACGCTCACCCGGCCGGCCGGCAGGAAGCGGAACGCGTAGTTCAGCAGCAGGTAGGCGGCGATCGAGCACACGAGCGTGAGGAAGAGCACGCCGCCGGCCGCCTCGGCGGTGGGCCGGCGCACCCCCACGACGAGCGCCTCGACGAGCGCCAGCGGCGCCATGAAGAGCGCGCCGAAGAGGTTCTGCCAGGCCGTGACGAACAGCGCCGAGCGGCTGACGAGCAGGCGCCGCGCCAGGATGCTGTAGACGGCAGCCGAGACCGAGGCCACGAGGACCAGCAGGTTCCCGGTGAGCGAGCCGCCCCCCGCGCCGCCGGCGGCGAGCACCAGCGCCAGGATCCCGGCGAACGAGAGCAGGATCCCGGCCCACTGCCGGCCGCTCGCGCGCTCGGTGCGCGCGAAGATCCCAAGCAGAGCGACGAAGATCGGGATCGTCGCGATGAGGATCGCGGCCTCGGATGCGCTCGTGCGCGCGATCCCCGTGTTCTCGAAGCTGAAGTAGACGGTGAGAGAGACGAAGCCGACGAGCGCCAGGCGCCCCAGTTCGCGGCGCGTGAGCTGCTCCCGTGACGGACGGAGCCGCCAGACCACCCACAGGATGCCGCCGGCCAGCGCGAAGCGGAGCAGCGCCAGCAGCAGCGGCTCGAACCCCTTGAGCGCCGTCTTGGTGGCGACGAACGACAGCCCGAAGGCGAACGTCATGCCGACGGCGGCGGCGTAGGCGGAGGCTGGCGGGCGTCGCTCCATCGCGCAAGCGTATCCCAGGCGAGGCTCGGGGCACTTGCCCGAGCCCGGCCGGACGGCCGGTCACCCGAGTGGTGTCAGCGACCGATGTCGCGGCGGCGCAGCGCTGCCAGGCCGGCGGCTGCAAGCAGTGCGGCGACCGCCGTCAGGGCGATGAGCGGTACCGGGCTGAACGCCCCGCCGGGCAGCTTGGGCACGTGCGCGAAGGGTGAGATGTCCAGGATCCACTGACTGAGGCCGAACAGCGGTCCCAGCTCGCCCAGCACGACGAACGCCGCCAGCGCGACCCAGCCCGCGGCGGCGAATCGCGGCGCCACACCGAAGGCGGCCACCACGATGGCCGCGAGGATCCACGCCGCGGGCAACTGCACGAGCGCCGCCGCGAACACGCGGACGGCCTCGCCGGCGGCGCCGGTCTGGATGCCGCGCACGAGACCGGCGCCGGCGCCCACGAGGACCAGCAGGAGCGTGGTACCGGCGAGCGCGATCACGATGTGGCTCATCGCCCAGCGCACACGCCCGACCCCCCTGGCGAGCACGGGCTCGGCGCGGAGCCCCACCTCCTCCGCGCGCAGACGCATCACGACCTGGATGCCGTAAGCCGCGGCCATGATCCCGGCGAAGGCGAGTTCCAGCGACAGGAAGGCGTCGATCAGCCCCTTCTCCCCGCCGAGTCTGGTGATGAAGTCACGGGCGTTCGGGTTGTTGAGGAAGCCCTCGACGTTCGCGGCCAGTCCGCCGACGAGCGCGCCGACCAGCGCGAACCCGACGGCCCAGCCGGCGAGCGCGCCGCGATGGAGCCGCCAGGCAAGCGCCAGCGGGCTGCGCAGCGAGCGGCAGGCGCCCGCCGGCCCGCTGCGGTCCGGCAGCAGGCCGGCCCCGAGGTCGCGCCGCGCCGCGAGCACGAGCGCGGCGGTCGCCGCGAGGGCGGCGAAGCCGAGCGTGACCAGCAGCACCCACCAGCGGTCGCCGGCGTACGGGCGGAATTGCTGGGCCCAGCCGATCGGCGACAGCCAGGTCAGCCAGCGGAGACCGGTCTCGCCGGCCGCGTCGCCCACGGCGCGCAGGACGTACACGACCGCCAGGATCGCGGCCGAGATGGCGGTGGCCGACCGCGCGCTCGTGGTCAGCTGCGCCACCACAGCTGCGATGGCCGCGAAGGCCAGGCCCACGCCGGCCCAGGCGAGGCCGAAGGCGACCGAGCCATCGGCGGGCAGGCCGGCGGCGATCAGGGCGGCGGCGGTGAGGGCGGCGAGGACGAGGTTCACGACGAGCGCGATCGCCAGCGCCGCTGCCAGGGGCGCCCGGCGCCCGACCGCGGTGCCGCCGACGAGCTCGGTCCGGCCCGCTTCCTCGTCGGCGCGCGTGTGGCGCACGATCAGGATGACGGCGAACATGGCGACGAACACGGCGCCCAGACCCCCCGTCTTGATCATCGCGAGGGCGCCGAGCGAGGACGGGTCGTACACGCGGCCGTACATGGCGACCAGCGCCTGCGAGCCGTTGATGGTGTCTGCCGCCGCGATCCGCAGCTCGAGCGAAGGATAGAGGTCGACCGTGGCCGTGGCCGAGTACCCCGCGAAGACCACGAACAGCGCGACCCAGACCGCCAGCATGATCCGGCTCCGGCGCAGCGCCAGCCGGACCAGCGCGCCGCTGCCGGCGTAGGCGTTCACCGCGCCGGCGGCCCTGGCTCGGCCTCGCCGGACGCGTCGCCGTAGAAGCCGAGGAAGAGCTCCTCGAGGGTCGGCGGCTGGCTCACGAGGTTCCGCACGCCCACCGCCCCCAGCCGCTGCAGCAGCTCGCTCAGGTCGGCGGTCTCCACCCGGCAGCGCAGCGTATGGTCCTCGATGCGCAGGTCGGAGACGCCGGGCAGGTCCGTCAGGCCGAGCGGCTCGCCGGCGAGCTCGGCGGTGATGGAGGTGAGCCCCAGGTGGCGCAGGTCGGCGAGCGCGCCGCTCTCCACCACCCGGCCGCCGCGGATGATCGTCACCCGCTCGCAGACCGCCTCCACCTCGGCGAGGATGTGGCTCGACAGCAGCACCGTGCGGCCGTTGTCACGCTGCTCGGTGATGCAGTCGCGGAACGCCGCCTCCATCAGGGGGTCTAGGCCGGACGTCGGCTCGTCGAGCAGCAGCAGCTCGACGTCGGAGGCCAGCGCGGCGATCAGCGCCACCTTCTGGCGGTTGCCCTTGGAGTACGAGCGGCCCTTCTTGGTCGGATCGAGATCGAAGCGCTCGAGCAGGTCGGCACGCCGCTTCTGGTCGAGGCCGCCGCGCAGGCGTCCGAGCAGGTCGATGACCTCGCCGCCGGTGAGGTTGGGCCACAGGGCGACGTCGCCGGGAACGTAGGCCAGGCGCCGATGGAGCGTGACGGCATCGCGCCACGGATCGCCGCCGAGCAGACTGGCCGTGCCCCCGTCCGCCCTCACCAGCCCGAGCAGGATGCGGAGCGTAGTCGTCTTGCCGGCGCCGTTCGGGCCGAGAAAACCGTGGACCTCCCCGCGCTCGACCGCGAACGTCAGCCCGTCGAGCGCGCGCGCGCGGCCGAACGACTTGGTGAGAGACTCCGTCGTGATGGCGCTTGGCATGCGGCACCTTCTGTCGACGATCGACCGAATCGGTCACCGGGAGTCTACAGGACGCTCAGGCTGAAGCGGGTGCACTGGCGAAGGCGGAGCCGACGCGCAGAGGCGGGTTCCGGGAGGATGAAGACTGGTGCCCCCGGAAGGATTCGAACCTTCGACCTCGCGCTCCGGAGGCGCGCGCTCTAATCCCCTGAGCTACGAGGGCACGGTCAGGCATTCTAGCACGGCGGGCCTTCGGGCCGCGCCCAGCGGCTCGCGCGGGGCCACGAGGGCTGTGCCCGCCTCTCGCCCGCCCTCACGCCAGGTGCTGGATCGCCTCCGCGAGGTTCACGTCGCGCATGGTCACGCCGCCGGCATCGTGGCTCGACAGACGCAGCGTGACCTTGTTGTAGCGGATGTCGATGTCCGGATGGTGCTGCTGCTCCTCGGCCACCTCGGCGAGATGCTCGACGAAGCCGATGGCGTGGACGAAGTCGGCGAACCGGAACGTGCGCGTGATCGCCTCGCCCTCCGCGGCCCAGCCGTCGAGGTCCCAGAGGGCCGCCGCGATCTGCTCTTGATTCAGCGTATCCACGAGCGCCTCCCCAGAAGACCGTCCGGCCGGCGCGCCGCAGCGGCGCCGGCCCCTACCGCCTGTCTTCCCCGCGGCCGCGCAAGGCACGCTGCATATCCCGCTTGGCGTCCTTGTCGGCCATGTCGTGGCGCTTGTCGTAGAGCTTCTTGCCGCGCCCCAGACCGATCTCGATCTTGGCGCGCCCGTCCTTGAGGTACACCTTGGTCGGCACGATCGTGTAGCCCTTCTCCCGGACCTTGACGGCGAGACGCTCGATCTCGTGCCGGTGCATGAGCAGCTTGCGCACCCGCAGCGGGTCGTGGTTCCAGATGTTGCCCTGGTCGTAGGGGCTGATGTGGGCGCCGACGAGGAAGAGCTCCGGCGCGTGCGCGCTGCCGCGGACTTCGACGTAGCTGTCGCGCAGGTTGATGCGGCCCTCGCGCAGCGACTTGACCTCCGTGCCGACGAGCACGATGCCCGCCTCGAAGGTGTCGTCGATGAAGTAGTCGTGGCGCGCCTTCCGGTTCTCGGCGACGCGCTTGATCCCGGTCTCTCGTGGCATGCCGACTAGCGTACCCCATCGGGGACGGCGGAGGCGCTCGTCGGCCCGTGCGGACGTCCCGCCGGCGGCCGTCTCAGCGCTGGCGGCGGGCCTGGCGGCCGGGAGCGTGGCGGCGCGGCGGGCGCGAGCCCGTGGTGCGCCGCGCGGGCTGGCGG
>CAIYOD010000122.1 GCA_903927755.1 uncultured Thermoleophilia bacterium
CTCGACCTCGGCGGCAAGCCGGTCACGCTCAGCGACTCGTCGGGTTACATCTACGACGAGGCCGGCATCGACCGCCAGAAGCTCGCCTTCGTGCTCGAGCTCAAGAACGTCAAGCGCGGCCGCATCGCCGAGTACACCGACACGTTCCCCGGCGCCGTGTTCACGGCGCGCGACGACAGCAAAGACTTCAACCCGCTGTGGGACCACAAGGCCGACTGCGCCTTCCCCTGCGCCACGCAGAACGAGATCAACGCCAAGGACGCCCAGAACCTCGTGGGCAACGGCGTGTACCTGGTCAGCGAGGGCGCCAACATGCCGACGGTCCCCGAGGGCGTCAACCTCTTCGTCGAGAAGAAGCTCCTCTACGGCCCCGGCAAGGCGGCCAACGCCGGCGGCGTGGCCACCTCGGGCCTCGAGATGAGCCAGAACAGCCTGCGCCTCAGCTGGACGCGTGAAGAAGTGGACGCGCGCCTGCACGGCATCATGAAGGCCATCCACCGGCAGTGCGTCGAAGCCTCCGCCGCCTACGGCATGGAAGGCAACTACGTCGCGGGCGCCAACATCGCCGGCTTCCTCAAGGTCGCCGACTCCATGCTCGACCAGGGCGTCGTCTGAGCCGCGGTTTGCGGGTATCTACGACGCGAACGGCACAACGTGTGGACCAGTGAGCACATCCCGTCGCGCAAGCGCCCGGCGGGCTGAAAGGAGCGGCGAAGCAGAATGAAGAAGATCGAGTGCTACATCCAGCCGTACAATCTCGACGCCGTGGCCGAGGCCCTGGCGGTCGAGGGCGTGGTAGGCATGTCCGTCGCCGAGGTCAAAGGCTTCGGCGTCCAGAAGGGGTTCACGCGCGGCGAGGACGTCAAGCCGGGCGAGTACCGCTTCCATCCCAAGATGAAGGTCGAGATGGTCGTCCTCGAGAAGGACGTCGAGCGCATCATCACCGCCATCACCGACTCTCTCAAGAGCAACCAGATCGGCGAGGGCAAGATCTTCGTGCTCCCGATCGACGACGCCGTGCGCACGCGCACCGGCGAGCGCGGCCGCGACGCCATCATCTGAGCCGCGGGCGGCATGACGCCGCGCACAAGAGCAGGACGACGAGGGGCCCGGCGCAAGCCGGGCCCCTCGCGCGTACGGTGGAGGGCGCGCTTCCAAGCCGAGCGCAGTCTCGCGGCGCGGCCGTTTCAGTTTCAAGAACCCGGCTGGAGTGCAGAACAAGCGGGAGGGTCCGCGCGTGGGGTGCGCGGAGCCGTTGGGCCCGTTGGGGCCGGGAGTCATGGGGAGGGGCCGTATGCAGTGACGACGGGCTGGTCGTCAGTGGGGTGTCGCGGCGGGCCGGGGTCAGGCCGCCGGGGAGGGACGACTCGCTCAGTGCACACACCCGGCGCCGTCGTGGCGTCCGTCACCCTTTGGCCATCCGGAGCGGCACGTTCGTCGCTCCGGGACCCACTGGTAGGAGGGCACACGCATGGATCATGGAACACTCTCGAGCCGCGGCCGCATAGCGCTGCTGGTCGTCGTCGCAGCGACGGCCCTGGTGCTGGTGCTGGCGGCCGCCGCGTTCGCGGCCGAGCCGACGGTGACGATCACCGGGCCTCAGTACTACACGATGTCTCCGTCGCCATCACCTTCGCCGACCGCGGCCGTGCCGGCGGTCCACTCGCCGGAGGTCCATCTGTACCTGCAAGCCAACAACCCAGACGCGAACGCCTATCGGCTCTCGAACAACGGTGGGACCACCTGGGGCGATATCGAGCTCATTCCCTCCGCCTCCTATCCTTATAACTACTGGGGCCTGTTCAATGAGACGAGCGACCCCGCAAGCACCTTGGACGGCTCCCACACCGTCACTGCGCAGTTCAGCACCGACGAGGGCACGACGTGGGGCGCCTCTGTGTCGGCGACGACCCTTCTCGATACGCAGTTCCCCATCGTCAGTGCTTGCCAGGGCTACTGGAACAACAACTTCCCGTACGAGTTGACCGCGCGTGACCAGATCAACCTCGCCGGCGTGCAGACCATCTATTACTCCGTGGACGCAGGGGCACTGGTTGCGGTCCAGAACAGCCAGCCGCTCGGCACCAACGCTCCCCTGACCACGACGTTCGACCTTCCCGGCGAGACCGGCACGGAGCACAACGTCTCGTTTGCGGCCATGGACTACGCAGGCAACTTCAGCTTCGGAGACCTGATGGACCGCGTCGGCCTCGTGCAGGCCCGTGGTATCAGCCGCATCCGCTACCTGGACACGGCCTACGTGACGATCGACCGGACCGCCCCGACGGTGAAGGCCCGGGGTGTCGGCAAGTCCTGGCACTACGCGCCGGTGGCCGTGCGGTTCTCGGCGACCGACGCCGACGCCGGAGTCTGTACCATCCAGTACAGCATCACCGGCAAGAAGGCCAAGAAGGCCGGCGCCTGGACAGTGGGCAACTCCGTGCTCGTGGCCGCCTACGGCAAGCACAAGGTGTGGTACCGGGCAGTGGACGCCGCGCAGCCCATGGGCAATGCGAGTGCGCCGGCCTGGGTCATGGTCAAGATCCACCGCTAGAACGAGCGTCA
>CAIYOD010000123.1 GCA_903927755.1 uncultured Thermoleophilia bacterium
CGGCGAGCGCCGCGATCGCGTCGCCGAGCGCGCGGCTGAGCGCCGGCGCCTCTTCGGCCGCGCGTTCGCCGGCGTCCGCGGCGGCCACGAGGGCGCGGGCCTCGTCCGGCGGGAGTCTGCGCGCCGCCATCCGCAGTCGTTGCGGCAAGGGTCGCTGGCGGTGCCGGCCGCGCAGGTCACCGAGCAGTTGCTCCACGGAGCGCGCGTCGACCCGGTCGCTGAACGCCTCCGTGGCCTCGTGGTACAGCAGGTGCGCCTCGTCGATGACCAGGTCGTCGAACGCAGGCAGTGTGTCGCGGCCGGAGAGCAGGAGCGCGTGATTCACGCACACGAGGTGTGCCGCCTCGGCGCGGGCGCGCGCCAGACGCCAGTAGCAGGCGCGGCGCGCGGGGCAGTAGCGTCCCAGGCAGGTCGCGCGAGAGGAGCGCAGCTCGCGGGCGAGGTCCGAGAGCGCGGGGAGGACCTGGGTCGCCCGGTAGGGCAGCGCGGAGAGATCGACGTCGCCGCGACGCGCGCGACCGACGATGTAGGCGAGCGCGAGCGCGCGGTCCGGGTCGGGAAGGCTCTCGCTCTCGGCGGCGACGGCCTCGTCGACGCGCCGCCGGCACAGGTAGTTCTCGCGGCCCATGAGCAGCGCCCAGCGCCATCCGGGCGGCAGCCCCGCGGCGACGAGCGGCAGTTCCGTGCGCGCCAGCTGCCGCTGCAGCGCCTTGGTCTTGGTGCTCACGAGGATGCGCCGTCCGGCGGCGGCTCCCGCGTAGGCCGCCGGCAGCAGGTACCCGAGGCTCTTGCCCATACCCGTCCCGGCCTCGAACACGCCGATACCGCCGCGTTTGAAGATGTGGGCGGCGGCGTCGGCGTAGGCGACCTGACCCGCGCGCCGGCGAAAGCCGGGGAGACGGCCGGTGAGGCCGGGGGTGGCCGGATCGCCGTCGCCGCCCAGCTCGGGGCGCCAGGCGTCGGACTTCACGGGGAGGACCGCGAGCTGGCCGGGTCCCTCCGGTGGCTCGTCGGAGACCAACGGCGGCGGATCCTCTTCGGGCGCCGCGGCGCAGGCGTCCAGCAGCGGAAGCGGCGTCCACGACACGCTCTCGAGCAGGCGCCGCTCCACCTGGGCCAGGCCGGCGGCGCGCCGCGCGAGCCGGGCGAGCACCGCCGCGGTGGCCTCGGCATCCGGCAGCGCCCGATGCGCGGGCCAGGAGAGCCCGAGCTCCTCCACCAGCACCGGAAGCGCGTGGCGGTCGAGCTCTGGTAACAGCAGGAGCGCCGCCTCGAGCGTGTCGAACCAGTCGCCGGACAGCGGCGGCGTGCCGCTGCGCCGCGCCGCCGCCGCCAGATGCTCGCGGTCGAAGGCGGCGTTGTGCCCCACGAGGATGGCGTCGCCGGCGAACTCCCGCAGGCCGGCGAGCGCGTCCGCGATCCGAGGCGCACCGGCCACGTCGGCGTCCGTGATGCCCGTGAGACGGGCCACGAACAGCGGGATCGGCGACTCCGGGTCGACCAGCGTCGTGAAGCGGTCGGTGACCGCGAGGTCCTCGTCCAGCCGCACGGCCCCGATGTCGATGATGCGGTCAGTCCGGGAATCGAGACCGGTGGTCTCGGTGTCGACGACGACGAACCTGGGGCGGGGCCTGGGCATGCGGCGAGGATAGCAGAGCCGGCGGGTCTGTCCGGCGAGCGGACGGGCGGCGCGGGTGACTTTAGGAGCGGCCGCTCGCGATGGCGCCGGCGGCCATCGTGGCGATGAGGCCGAGAAGCTCGGCCTGCCCGTCGCCGGCGTCGCCGCCGAGCGTGAGCGTCAGGGCGACCTCGCCGTCGCGGCACGGCGCGGACGAGACGATCACGTGGGCCGTCCCGCTCTGGGCGGCCTGGTCACCGGGACGCAGCCCGGAGGCCCCGGCGCTCTCGCCGCAGCAGCTCGCGACGCAGGAGATCGCGCCGAGGGCCCGCGCCGCGACCTCGGCGGCGGCCTGCAGGACCGCCGCGACGGTGGTCTGATCGTGAAGGGTGGCGTACCCGGCCGAGATCGTCTCGATGGCGTGCCGCAGGGCGAGCACGTCCTTGTCGCTGCGCGTGAGTTGCGCGAACACCGTGGCGTTGTGGACGGCGACCGCCGCTTGCGCCGCCACCGCGTTGGCCAGCCTCATCTCCTGGCGGCCGAACTTGCGCTCGCGCTGGTGGTCGAGCACCTCGATGAGGCCGATGCTCTGTCCTTGATGCACCATCGGGAGGATGAGCAGACACTTGTCGCCGTCGCGCCGCATGATGGCGACCTCGGCCGGGTCGGCATGCGGGTCGCTGACGTTGATGGTGATGCTCTCGTGATCCTCGATCGCCCGCCGCGCCATGGGGAACTGGCTCAGCGTGTACGTCATCGTGTCCTGGTGCCGGTTGCCGACGTCGTCGTACTCCGCCCTGACGGCGACCCTGCGCGTGGCGGGGTCGTAGTCGGAGATGACGCACAGGTGAGCGTCGAGCAGCGTCGTCATCTGCTTCGCCACCTCGCGCAGGAGGGCGGTGACGTCGAGCTGGCTCGAGACGGCGATCGCCGTTGCCACCAGGGTCTCGAGCTCGCGCTCGCGGGCGAGGCGAGCCGCCAGGTGGTTGCGGCCGCCGATCAGGTGCGACAGCTCGTCGATGTCCTCCTGCTTGATGCGCCGGTGTCCTCCGGCCGTGCGCGTGCAGGGGAGGAAGCCCGACGCCGTCCAGCGGCGGATCGTGTGTGGGGAGACGCCGAGGCGCCGCGCTGCGAGTTGGACGCTCAGATACATATACAAACCGTATCGTCGCTCCGGGAGGCCGTCAACTCGCGCGAACTTTCTCGCCTGCGGCCCTGCGAAGTTCGCGGGTGTGCCGGTAGCGAAAGAAGGCGAGCAAAACGGGGTGAAGCGAAGCCGGATACGGAGTTGCGGCGTGACGGTTCTGGCGCGTTGCCGAGGCGAACCGGTGGAGGACTGCGGAGTCGGCCCGGTCGGGCGGCCGGGGAGCCGAAGCCGTGCTCAGCGGACGGCGACGGCCGCGGTGATCGCGGCGACGAAGTCGAGCAGCTCGATCTGACCCTCGCCGGGGGAGTGGGGCAGGGTGACGGCGAGCGTGAGATCGGTGCGCCCGGATGGGTCGCGCGCGACCACGAGATTGGCGTTGGCGCCGCGCTCGTCGCCGTGCTCCGGGGCGACGAGCTGACCGGCGCCGAATGCGCCGGCGGTCTCGCCGCCCATGCTCGCGACGCACGAGATGGCGCCGAGGGCGTCGCAGACCGCCTTCGCGACCGTACCGAGCACGTCGGTCCGGCGGCTGCCCTGGCCGAGCTCCGGGACGTGCTCGGTCAGGCTGGCCAGCGCCCGCCGGAGGTTGCCGACGTCCTCGTCGCTGCGCCGCCGCTCCGCAAAGAGCTTGGCGTTCTGGATGGCGACGGCCGCCTGGCCGGCGATGGCCTCGGCGAGGCGGAACTCCTGACGTGAGTACTGCCTCGAGCGCTTCTGGTCGACCACCTCCAGCAGGCCGAGGCTGCGTCCCTGCACGATCAGCGGGACCATGAGCAGGCTGCGGTCGCCCTCGCGCCGCAGTTCGGCGACCTCGGCCGGGTCGGCATGCGGGTCGTCCACATTGACGACCGCGGTGAGCTGCTCGTTGAGCACCCGCCGCGTGAGCGGGAAGTCGCGCAGGCGATAGGGGCTCGCGTCGGGCAGGCGCTGTCCGGCGTGGTCGTACTCGGCCAGCGTCCGGGTGGCGTCGGAGTCGGGGTCGTACTCGGAGATGGCGCAGAAGTGGCAGTCGAGCAGACTGGTCATGCGCATGGCGATCTCGAGCAGCAACTCGGTGAGGTCGAGCTTCACGGACAGCGCCGTCGCCGTGTTGATGAGTACGTCGACCTCGCGCTCCCGCGCCAGCTGGGCGGCCAGGTGGTTGCTGCCGCCGATCGCCTTTGCGAGGTCGTCGATGTCGTGCTCGTCGATGCGCCGGTGGCCACCTGCTGTGCGTGTGCACGGCAGGAAGCCGGTCGCCGTCCAGCGGCGGATGGTGACCGGGGAGACGCCGAGCCGCCGCGCCGCTTGTTGCACGCTCAGGAACATGTCGGGGAACCTAGCGGCTGCCGTGCTGGAAGTCAACGCGGTACAGTTCCGCAAGCGGAAACAGGCAAGTTTTCCGCTGTAACGTACCTGCAAAATAGCAGGTTCCGACGAGAGAGCGCGATGATTCTGTCCCGCCTTTGCGGCGGACACCGGCGGTTCTGTCGTCGCCAGGGAGGACGGCGGGGTCCGGCGTCCGCCCGCCCGCCTCAGATAGCATGGGCGCATGTTTGTTCGCCTCAGACGCTTCTCGCACGGCCTCCGCGCCTTTCCGCGGCAGTTCTGGGTACTGACCATCGGGATCTTCATCTACGTGGGCGCCGCGGCTCTCGCCTTCCCGTTCGAGGCCATCTACCTGCGCCAGAACCTGCATACATCCATGACGATGATCGGCGTGGTCTTCGGCCTGGTCCCGCTGGCGGTCATGCCCATGCAGTTCTGGGGCGGCCACCTCACCGACAGGCTCGGACGCCGCGCGGTCATCCTGGTGTCGGTGCTGGTCGGCGTCGTGTGGTTCGTCGGGTTCGCCTTCGTCACCGAGGTCTGGCAGGTGGCGGCCCTCGTCGCGCTCGAGAGCGCGTTCGGCTGGCCGCTCTTCCAGACGGCGAGCAACGCGATGATCGCCGACCTCCTCCCGCCGGAGCGGCGGCAGGAGGGGTTCGGCATCACGCGCGCCGCTATGAACTTCGGCGTCGTGGTCGGGCCGGTCCTCGCTGCACAGGCGCTCGGGTTCGGGGTGAGCTACCGGGTGCTCTTCCTCTCTGCCGCCACGGGCTGCCTCCTGATGGTCGCCATGATGGCGGTGTGGATCCGCGAGAGCCGGCCGGCGAGCGCCGTCCAGCGCCTGCGGCCCACCGACAAGGAGGGGCGCAGCGGTTACCGCAGGGTGTTCCACGATCGCGTCTTCATCGTGTTCTGCCTGGCAGCCGTCCTTCCGGTGTTCTGCATCGGCAACTTCGGCTCGATCTACGCGGTGTACATCACCAGCTTCCTCGGCGTGCCCAGCAGCGAATGGGCGTATCTGCTGACGCTGAACGCCCTCATTGTCGTGGCGGTCCAGATCCCGCTGGTCACCGCCCTCCGCTTCCGCAACCGCATGATCCTGCTGGCGGTGTCCAGCGGGCTGCTCGCTCTCGGCATCGGCGGCTCTGCGTTCGCCGGACCGCTGTGGTCGCTCGTGGTCCTCATCATCGTCCTGAGCCTGGGCGAGACGCTTCTGTCCCCGGTGGCGTCGGCGGAGGTCGCCGACCTGGCGCCGGAGGCGCTCCGCGGCCGCTACATGGGCGTCTGGACGGTCGTGTGGAACGGAGGAGCGGCGCTCGGACCCGCGTTCGGCGGCTGGGCGATGGACAACGTCGGCGGGCGTCAGGCCTTCGTGGCGCTGCTCGTGGTGGGGCTGGCCGGCGCGGTGGCGTTCCTGGCGCTCGCCCCGGGCTGGCGGCGGCGCAAGGTGAAGGCGGCGGAGGCCGGGGCGACGGCGTAGCGCCCAC
>CAIYOD010000124.1 GCA_903927755.1 uncultured Thermoleophilia bacterium
CGCCCGCGGGCGCCCCGCCCCTTCTGCCCTCGTCCGAGCTAGTGCTCGGCGCCTTCGAGAGAAGGCCGCCGGACCGTGATGCCGGGCTCGTGCCGGGGGTGATGCGGCTCCTGCGGCGCCGCCGGCTCGTGGCTGCGCCCCTCCACGCTCACGTCGGGGATCCACCGCAGCCAGCGCGGCAGGTACCAGTTCCAGTCGCCGAGCAACTCCATCGTCGCCGGCACGATGATCGTGCGGACGATGGTGGCGTCGATGAGCACCGCGACGGCGAGGCCGAAGCCCATCTGCTGGAACATCACCAGCTCGCCGGTGGCCATGCCGCCGAACACGCACACCATGATCGCCGCAGCGCCGGTGATGATCCCGGCGGTGCGGCCGAGGCCGTGGGCGACCGCCTCGCGGGTATCGCCGGTCTCGTCGTAGCGCTCCTTGATGCGGCTGAGCAGGAACACCTGGTAGTCCATCGAGAGTCCGAACAGCAGGCTGAAGAGGAAGAGCGGGACCCAGGCCTCGATCGTGTCGACCTGGGTGAGGCCGAGCAGGCCGGCGCCGACACCCTTCTGGAAGACCAGCACCATGAGGCCGTAGGCGGCTCCGACCGAGAGCAGGTTCATGAGGATCGCCTGCGCCGGGATGACGACCGAGCGGAAGGCCACCAGCAGGAGCACGAAGCTCAGACTCAGGATCACCGCCATCGCCACCGGCATCCAGGCACCGAAGAAGCCGAGGTAGTCGACGACGCCCGCGGTGGTGCCGGCGACGTAGACCTTCCCGGCCAGGTCGCCCGCGGCCTGCGGCACGATGACCTCGCGCAGGCGCTTCACGACGGACTGGGTGGCCTCGCCCGCCGGGTCGCCGGCGAGCGTCGTCGTGACGAGAGTGAGGTCCCCGGCCTCGTTCGCGGTGACCTGGGCCGGGCCAAAGTCGCCATCGCTCTTCATGGCCGCCTGCAGGTCCTCCACCGCCCGCTTCACCTGCGGAGAGGCCGCCTGACCGTCGATCACGATCAGCAGCGGATTGGCTTTGCCCAGGGTGAAGTCCCGGTCGAGGATGTCCCAGCCCTGCTTCGCGTACTCACTGTCGGGGAGATGGGCGGCGCTCGCGGTGCTGTCCCCGCTCTTCATCATCATCACGGGGGCGGCCGCCGCGAGCAGCGCCACGGCGGCGATCGCGAGCCAGACGACCGGGCGGCGCATGATGCTGTGCGCCAGGCGCTCCCAGATGCCGGGGCCGCCGCTCAGACGGCGGGTGGCGCGGCGGCCGATGAAGGGCACGCGGAGGGCGTCGACGCGGTCCCCGAGCAGGCTCAGCAGCGCCGGCAGGGCGATGAGCGCCGTCACCAGCGTGGTGAACACCACCAGCATCACGCCGACCCCCATGCTGATCATGACGTCGAGCGGGATGATGACCATGCCGATCATCGCCAGGACCACGGTCATGCCGCTGAAGAAGATGGCGCGGTTGGCGGTCGCGCCGGTCGCGGCAATGGCGTCGATCTTCGCGAGGCCCAGGGCGCGCTCCTCGCGGTAGCGGCTGATCACGAAGAGCGTGTAGTCGATGCCCACCGCCAGGCCCATCATGGTGAGGATGTTCAGCGCGAAGGCGGTCATCGGATAGACCTGGCCGATGAGCGCGGTCAGGGCCAGCGCGAGGACGATGCTGATGATGCTCATCAGCAGCGGCATGCACGCCGCCAGCACCGCGCCGAAGACGATCAGGAGCACGATGAGCGCGGCGGGGACGCCGAGGATCTCGCCGCGCGCCAGGTCCTTCTCGGCCAGTGACATGAACATCTCCATGATGCTGGCGTCGCCGGTCTGCGCGATGGTGAAGCCCCGGCCCTGCGCCGCCACGACGAGCGCGTGCAGCTTGCCGGCGTTCTCCACGGCGTCGTCGATGGTGCCGGCCATGACCACGGGGATCAGGGTCGCGTGCTCGTCTCTGGACACGACGGTCGGGTCGTCGGTCTGGTAGTACGTGGACACGCTCCTGACGACCGACGGGCCCAGGGCGGCGATCCGGCGGGCGAGTTCGTCGACGTAGGCTTTGAACGCGGAGTCGTCGACCGTCGTGGTGGCCGAGCGCACGATCACGAAGTCGGTGATCTGCCGCGGCCCGGTGAGACGCTGCTCGAGGAGCTCCTGGCCGACGATGCTGTCCGGCTTGTCGGCGCGGAACCTGATGTCCGAGGTCAGGCCGCTGCCGAGCAGCGTGACGACCGCGACCACGGCGAGGACGATGAGCGCCGTCCAGATGCCGATGGTGCGCCACGGGTGGAGGGCGCTGGTGCGCGCCAGGCGTTCCGTCAGGCCGGAGCCCGCTCCGGCGCCTTGCCTGTCCTGCTTGTTCTCTCTGTGCTTCACTGTCATCTTCTCCTGCTGCCGGCTGATCTCGCGCCGGCGGCCGTGACGGGCCCAAGCGGCGCATGGCAAGCCCAGGCTCGTCGTTCAAGGGGTCGGTGCGGATGGAGCTGCGCGCGGCGGCGGTCACCGCCGCGGCGGGGTCACTCAGGCGATGCGTTCACGATCACGGGGAGCTTGCCCTGCCAGGCCTCCCACGCCTCGGCGTCGGTCGCCAGCTCGCACATGAAGTGGGCGACGTTGGCCCTGTTGGTCTCGCCGGGGCGGAACAGGCCGTCCACGAGACCCTCGTGCAACGAATACGCGGTGACGTCGCCGTCCTTCAGCGTGTCGGGCCGGACGACCACCCACCGGACGTGCGGGTCGGCGGGCTCGATGACGTCATGGAGGAAGTCGGCGGCGCGCTGGTTGTCCCGCGCCGGAGGGACGAGACCGCGCAGCAGCCACATGTAGGCGCGCTCGAACCACCCGCGCCGCGTGTCCAGGCCTCCGGCGCGGTTCACGGAGACGCTGCTCATGAGGATGAGCTTCACGGGCTGCGCGGGCCGCAGCTCCTTGGCCGCCCGGCAGACCCGCTCCACCGACCGGGCGACCAGGTCGCGCGGCTTCCCGAAGACTCCCTGCGCGCTGATGGTGTGGCCGAGACACGAGATCACCGCGTCGCAGCCGTCGACCTGCTCTTTGACCTGTTCGGCGCTCAGGGAGAGCAGGTCGGCCTCGACGACGGTCAGCCGCGGGTCGTCCGCGACGCCGGCCGGGAGCCGCTCGGCCGACCGGACCAGGGCGCGCACGTGGACGCCGCGGCCCAGGAGTTGCTGTAAGACGCGGCCGCCGGTCCGCCCCGTGCCGCCGAGGAGCAGCACCGTCGGCTCGGCGTGAGTTGCAGAGGTGTCCATCACTTCTCCTTCGGATACTGGAACACGTCGTCGAGCGGGACGTCGAACACCCGCGCGATCTGGAAGGCCATCTCGAGCGACGGCGAGTAGCGGCCCTGCTCGATGGCGATCACGGTCTGACGCGTGACGCCCACCTTGTCGGCGAGATCGGCCTGCGTCATCTCGCCTGCGGCGAAGCGGAGCGCCCGGATGCGATTGGTCACTCTGGTCGGCTTGCCCATGGTCAGAAGCCCCTGTGGTAGGAGACGATCTTGACCACCGATCCGACCAGCGTGCCGACCACGAACGAGAGGTAGAGGACGCTGGCGATCCAGAAGTACTCGTACTCGAGCATGGTGAGGGCGAGCACGCCGACCATGCCGAAGGAGGAGACGGAGAAGCCGATCAGGTCGCCGTGACGGCTGATCTGCTTGTCCCGCTCGTCCTTGCGGTCGATCTCCGTCGAGGCGGACCTGCCGCGCAGTTCCGCCGAGATGCCGGTGCCGATGCCGGCCAGGATCGACCCGACGATCGTCAGGACGATCGACGCCCCGATGGCGATGAGGAGTGGCCACTGGTAGGAGATGTCGGCCGCCGGCGTGTCACCCAGCCGGCCCAGCATGATCACGAAATAGGCCACCGGGACGATCGCCATGACCACCGCGTTGACCCATGAGATCTTCTCTTCGAACGGCATCGCCGCCTCCTTGGTCGCAGGCTGCCGGCTTGGAGCCGGGTCGCCCGTCATGTCTGAAATGTTTGACATGGCGTACTGTAAAGCGACGCAGACATTATGTCAAGGTTTTTTTACTTGCTCGGGCGCGGGCCGCTCCCGGAAGTCGCGATGAGCGGGGTGGAGATGGGAGCCGGCGGGCGCAGCCGGTCCGGCCGGACGAGGCTAGAGGCCGAGCGCCGCAGGCAACTCGGCCAGGCCCTCGATGCGCGGCACTGTGACGTCCCGGCGGCGGCCGGCGCGGTCGAGCAGGATCGCCGGGCAGCCGCAGGCCACGGCGCCCTTCACATCGTCCTCGACGCTGTCGCCGACCATCACCGCGTCGGCCGGCGCGACGCCGAGCAATCCGAACAGCGTGGAGAACATCCGCGGCGCGGGCTTCACGGCGCCGGTCTCCAGACTGGATACCGCGGCGGCCATGTAGTCGTCGAGCGCGAAGTGGGCGACGATCTCCTCCACCCCGTGGCCGAGCGCGTTGGACAGCAACGCCATGCGGATGCCGGCCGCCTTCAGGGCGTCAAGGCACGGAAGCACGTCCTCGTAGAGGCCGAAGTTCTCGGCGCGGGACCAGGCGACGATGATCGCCTGGACCGCCTTCTCCACCGCCGCGGCAGGGCCGCCGCCCAGACCATCGATGATGGCGTGGGCGATCACCGGCAGCAGGCCGTCGTCGTGGACGAGGCCGGTCGCCTCGCGCCGCGCCGCGGCCGCCCCGTAGGCGGCGCGCTCCGCCTGCGGCCAGCGCGCCGGGTCCAGGGCGAGCCCGAAGCGGGCGCCGGTGCGCACGTAGCCCGGCGCCTCGAACTGGTCGCTGGGCCGCAGCAGCGTGTAGTCGAGGTCGAAGACGACGACCTTCGGCGTGGGCAGCGGCTGAGCGAGACTCACGCGCCACGCTCCAGCAGCTCGCCCGCCCGGTAGGACGAGCGCACGAACGGCGCCGCGACGACGGTGAGCCCCAGCGCGGCGCCACGGCGCGCGTAGCCCTCGAACTCCTCGGGCGTGACGTACCTGGCCACCGGCAGGCAGCCGGCGCTCGGCTGCAGGTACTGGCCGATGGTCACGGCGTCCACGCCGGCTCCGGCGGCCTCGGCGAGCACTTCGCCGACCTCGTCGGCGTGCTCGCCGAGGCCCACCATGAGGCCGGTCTTCACGAGCGGGCGGGCGGACCGGCCGTGGGCTGCCGCGTGCGACGCCTCCACGGGCGCCGCGCCCGGCGCGGATGCCGCGTCGGGCGCGGGCGGGCGCGCCCACG
>CAIYOD010000125.1 GCA_903927755.1 uncultured Thermoleophilia bacterium
CCCGCCGACGCGGACGAGGTCTGGCGGGCGTTCCGGGAGGGCGTGCGCTTCAGGCCGAGCTCGCGTCTGACCGGGATCGTCGGGGACGACGGCGCGGTGACGTCGGTGAAGGGCGTCGAGATCCGCTGGGTGCGGCCCGGCCGCTTCGTCCCCGACAACGCCGAGGACGTCCCGGGCAGCGAGTTCGCCGTGCCCGCCGACCTGGTCGTCGAGGCCGTCGGGGCCGGCTTCTCGGACGAGCTGGCGGCCCTCTGGGCCGGGCTTGAGACGCAGGCGGGTCGGCCGCAGGCGGACCCGGAGACGCTGCGCCTCTCCGACCCGCGGATCTTCGCCGGCGGCGATCTCCTCGGGCCCGGCGGTACGGTGGCCGCCGCCGTCAACGACGGCAAGAGGGCGGCGGCGGCCATCGCCGCCGCCTACCCGCTCGGCAGACCGGTGAGCGCCCCGCACCGGGTCCGGCCCAGTCTGGAGGTCGACTTCTGTGGCCGGCGCTGCCTGAATCCGTTCTTTCTCTCGTCGTCGCCGGTCGGCAACACCGCCGAGATGGTGGCGCGGGCCTTCGACGACGGCTGGGGCGGGGCGGTCTTCAAGACGCTCAACCGCGAAGACGACTTCGAGGTCGTCGATCCCACGCCCCGCCTCAACGCGCTCCACCGCGGCGCGCAGCGGTTCATCGGGCTGCAGAACATGGAGCAGATCAGCGAGCGTCCCGTGGCGCAGAACCTGAAGGACATCGCCTGGCTCAAGAAGCACTACCCCGACCGCGTGCTGGTCGCGAGCATCATGGGGTACTCCGATGAGGGGTGGGCCGAGCTGGCGCAGCGCGCCGAGGCGGCCGGTGCGGACATGCTCGAGCTCAACTTCTCGTGCCCACAGATGGCCTGCGAGGGGGCCGGGTACAAGGTGGGGCAGTCCGACGACCTGCTCAAGCGCTACACACGGGTCGTCAAGGGGCACGCGTCCATCCCCGTGATGGCGAAGCTGACGCCGAACGTAACCGACATGGTCCCGTCGGCTCTGGCATGCAAACGCGGCGGCGCGGACGCCGTGGCCGCCATCAACACGGTGCGTGCGATCAGCGAAGTGGACCTGGAGACGTACGCGCCCAAGCCCACCGTCGACGGCAGAGGCTCCATCAGCGGCTTCTCCGGGGCGGCGGTCAAGCCCATCGCCCTGCGCTTCGTCGCCGAGCTCGCTCAGGCACGGGAGCTCGGCCTGCCGGTCTCCGGTATCGGCGGCATCGAGACCTGGCAGGATGCCGCCATGTTCCTCCTGCTCGGGGCCGGCACCGTGCAGGTGACGACGGGGGTCATGCGCTACGGCTCCCGCCTCGTCGAATCGCTGCGCGAGGGGCTGGAGGACTACCTGGAGACGAGAGGGATGGGGTCCGTCACGGAGCTCATCGGGGCGAGTGTGGGCCTGCTCGTCGAGCCGTCGGAGCATCACCAGGCACGGCGCGTCGTGGCGCGGGTGGACGCCGACCGCTGCATCGGCTGCGGGCTCTGCCACATCGTCTGTCGCGACGGGGCGAACCAGGCCATGCGCTTCGACGGCGCTGCGCGCACGGCGTCGGTGGACGAGGAGCGCTGCGTCGGCTGTCTGCTCTGTCGTCACGTGTGCCCGGTGTGGGACTGCGTCGGCACCGGGGAGGTCGCCGGTGTGATGGTTTCGGGCATGCACCGCGATGCGCTGTCCTTCGTCGCGGCGGACCGGGAGGCTCGCGGGCGGGGTTGATGGCCGCCTGCGGCCGCGCTGAGTGAAGACTCGCAGCTGCGCAGCGCCATTGTGCGGGGCCGTCGCTCGTCGTAGCCTGCCAGCGCGGCCTGCGACGCGGGCGGCAACGCACCCCTGCGAGACCGAACAGGAGCCGCCATGGCAGACCCACCCTTCGTCTCGAACTCCACAGGCCGGCTGCGCAAGGTCCTGCTGTGCCCACCCAAGTACTTCGGCTTCCTGCCCATCAACGAGATCACCAGAGGCGTGCTCGCGCACGGCGAGACAGCGGACCTGGAGGCGCTCGCGCGCGAGCACGCCGAGCTCGTCGAGGCCTATCGCGCGGCCGGGGTGGAGGTCGTGCTCGCCGACCCCGCCCCCGGCCTCTCGTACATGGTCTACGCCCGCGACTTCGGCGCCTGTCTGGCCGAGGGCGTGCTCATCGGCAGCTTCAGGGAGCCGTCACGGCAGGGCGAGGAGCTCCACTACGAACGCACCGTCCGCGAGCTGGGCCTGCCGGTGATCGGTCACGTCACGCGCGGCGCCTTCGAGGGCGGTGACTTCTGGTTCCTCGACGACGCCACCATCGTGCAGGGCGTCGTCGCCCGTACCACGTGGGACGGCGTGCGCAGCGCTGCGGCCGTCCTCGAACCGCTGGGCTACACGGTGACTGGTGTGCAGCTCGCCTCCAGGAACCTGCACCTCGACATGGCCTTCAACATCGTCGCCCCCGGTCTGGCCGTCTGCGCCACCGAGCAGATGCCGGCGTTCTTCCTGCGCATGCTGCGCAAGCGGCGCTTCGAGCTCATCGACGTGCCCAGCGACGGGGTCTTCAGGCACTACTGCAACGTCCAGGCTCTCGGCGACGGCCGCGTGCTCACCTTCGCCGGCAACACCGCCGTCAACGCCAGGCTCAGGGCGCTCGGGCTCGAGGTGCTGACTCCCGAGATCACGCAGATCCTCAAGGGCGGGGGCGGCCCTCACTGCATGACGTTCCCGCTCCTTCGCGACCCGTGAGCGGGGAGGCGCCGGTGTCGGTGAACACCCTGTGCGTCGACGGCGCGCGCCTGCGCGAGAGCCTGGAGCTGATGGCGCAGATCGGGGCGACGCCCGGCGGCGGCGTACAGCGTCTCGCGCTCTCCGCTGAGGATAAGCGCGCCCGCGACCTGCTCGTCTCCTGGTTCGAGGAGACCGCCCTCGAGGTCACGGTCGACGAGATGGGGAGCATCTTCGGCCGCCGCCGGGGGCGTGACGACGGCGAGCCGCCGGTGATGATGGGCTCACACGCGGACAGCCAGCCCAAAGGCGGCCGCTTCGACGGGATCCTCGGCGTGATGGGCGCGCTCGAGGTGCTGCGCACGCTCGCCGAGCGCGGTGTCACGACGCGGAGGCCGCTGGTGGCGGTCGACTGGGCCAACGAGGAAGGGTCCAGGTTCTCCCCGGCCATGATGGCCTCCGGGGTCTGGTCGGGCAGGCTCGCACGGGATTGGGTCTGGGCGCGCACCGACCTCGCCGGCAAGACGGTGCTCGGTGAGCTGGAGCGGATCGGCTACAGGGGCGGCGTACCCTGCGCGCGCCGGCCCTTCGCCGCCTACTTCGAGCTCCACATCGAGCAGGGCCCGCAGCTCGACCGCGCGGGCGTCACCATCGGGGTGCCCAAGGGCATCCTCGGTATCCACTGGTTCGACGTCCACGTCGACGGCCAGGCCAACCAGGTCGGGCCGACGCCGATGGCCGGACGTGCCGACGCGCTCGTGGCCGCCGCCGCGATGATCCTCAGGGTCCGCGAGCTCCCGGCGGCGGTCGGCGGAGACCTGGTCGCTACGGTGGGCGAGATCCACAACGAGCCCAACTCACGCAACATCATCCCCGGTCACGTGCACTTCACCGTGGACATCAGGTCTTGGGACGACGCGCTGGCCCTGCGGGCCTGGGACGAGCTTAGCGCCGGACTCGAGGCGATCGCGGTCGCGCACGGCTGTGCGATCCGCCGCGAGGAGACGTGGCGCGTGCAGCACGTGGAGTTCGCCGCCCATCTCGTGCAGCGGGTGGAGGAGAGGGCGCGGGCCTTGGGCTACTCCACC
>CAIYOD010000126.1 GCA_903927755.1 uncultured Thermoleophilia bacterium
GCGGGCGCGTGAGCGCCCGCGCCCGACGAGTCACTCAGAAGTACTCATCACTTCGCGGCCAAACGCCGATAGCGGCCTTGATGACGGAGGCGGGCACAAGACCTCTACGCGTGCGGCAGGCTGCCGAGCTGCTCGGCGTCAGTCCGGCGACGGTACGTCGCTGGGCCGATAGCGGTCGCCTGGTCAGCCGGCGCACCCAGGGTGGCGAGCGCCGTTTCCATCTCGATGACCTCGAGTCGCGCCGGGCGCCCGCGCCGGCGCCGGCGCGGGAGGGCTCCGCCGAGCGGCGCTACCAGCTGCTGTTGGACACGAGCGTCGAACTGGCGTCCTCACTCGACCTCGACGACGTGCTGCAATCCGCCGCTCGCCGCCTCGGTTCCGCGCTCGACATCCCCGACTGCGACTTCTTCCGGCTCGAGGACGACGAACGGCTGGTCTGTGTGGCGTCGAGCACGAAGGGCCGCTTCGACGACGCCTGGACCGGCCGCGAGTTCGCCGTTCGGGAATGGCCCTCCGCGCGCCTGGCGATCGAGGAGCGCCATGCGGTCGCCATCGACAGCCTCGCCGACCCCCGACTGAGCGAGGCTGAACGCGACTCGGCGCTCGCCTACGGCCAGCGCAGCTTCATCGTCCTTCCGCTCATCGCCCACGACAAGGTGATCGGCACGGTCGAACTGCTCGACCACGTCGAGCGCCGGTTCACGGAGGAGGAGATCGGCGTCGCCGAAGCCGTCGCCCAGCTCGTCGCCCTCGCCATCGAGCGGGCCAAGCTGCATGACGAGGTCAAGCGACTGCACCTCGCCAACCTGCGCGCCCTGAGCTCGGCACTCAGCGCCAAGGATTACTACACGCTCGGCCACGCCAGTCGCGTCGCCGGATACGCGGCGCTGCTGGGGCGCGAGCTGGGGTGGAACGAGGAGCGCCTGATCGAGCTGCAGAACGTCGCCTTCCTCCACGACATCGGCAAGATCGGGGTGTCGGACCGCGTGCTGCTCAAGGCCGGACCCCTGACCTCGGAGGAGTGGGAGCTGGTGCGTCAGCATCCCGGCATCAGCGCCGAGATCGCGCGGCCGCTCTTCCGCGACGAGCTCGTGGCCGGCGTGCGGCATCACCACGAGCGCTACGACGGCGGCGGGTATCCGGACGGCCTCGCGGGCGCGGACATCCCGGAGATCGCGCGCCTGCTCTGCGTGGTGGACTGCTACGACGCGATGTCCAGCGAGCGCCCGTACCGGCGGGCACTCAGCTACCGCCAGTGCCTGGCGGAACTGCGCCGGCTCGCCGGCTCGCAGTTCGACCCGGACATGGTCGCGCCGTTCCTCAAGGCGCTGCGCCGCCTGCGACGCCGGCGCGCGGAGGTGGACCAGCTCGCCACGCAGGCCGCGGCCCGCATCGACCCCGCGGCCCATGTCCTCCTGCGCACGCGCGCCGACGAGGCGCGTCCGGAGTACGAGGCCATGGTGACCGCCCTACGCGACTTCCGCGACGAGAACCCGCCGGTGCGTTTCATCACGAGCTTCGCGGCGACCGAGGAGCGCTGCATCTCCGTGCTCGACACAGGCGAGGACGAGAGCGAGGTCTCGCACGTCGGCGACCAATGGCTGGCGCAGGACGTGCTCGCCGCCGTGCTCGCCGGCGGCAAGAGCACCGCCAACGTGCTGAACGCCGACGACTTCGGTGTCTGGGTGACAGGCACGGCGCCGCTCTGCGCCGGCGACGGCACCGTGCTCGGAGCGGTCACGGTCGACGTCCCCGCGCTGGAGTGGGCTCCCTCCCTCCAGAGCGACCAGTCGCACACCCTCGCGGCCATCCTCAGATCGGCGACCATCCGCTTCAGCAGAGCGGAGGTCGAAGCCATCACGGACAGCCTCACCGGCCTCTACAACCACCGCTACCTGCACGAGCGGCTCGAAGAGGAGCTCGATCGCGCGCGCCGCTACGACGACGTGGTCAGCCTGTTGTTCATCGACTGTGACGAATTCAAGCAGTTCAACGACGCGTATGGGCACAAGCTGGGCGACGCGGCCCTGGCGCGCATCGCGCGCATCCTGGAGTCGTGCAGCCGCCGCGTGGACCTCGCGGCCCGGTACGGTGGCGAGGAGTTCGTGCTCGTGCTGGTGGGCACAGACGACGCGGGCGCGCGGATCGTCGCGGAGCGCATCCGCGCGGAGGTCAAGACCACGGGCCTCGCCGGCGGGCAGCCTCTCACCGTCAGTGTCGGCATCGCCTGCTACCCCGGTGACGCCGCCGGGAGAGACGAACTGCTCGACAAGGCCGACTGGGCGATGTACGCGGCCAAGCGGAGCGGCCGCGACCAGGTGCTGTCTTTCCGCGACGAGCTCGTCGCCCGGGACTGGGCGTCGCGGAGCGGCAGCCGCGCCCACGCAGGACCTCGCGGCGGCCGCTGAGGCTCGCCACCCGGGGTGACTGCCGAGCCGGCCGAGCCGGCACGCTCCTGCGTCCCCTCCTCCGGAGACGCCGCCGGCGTGAAGCCGGAGAGGGCGGGCGGTAGGACTGACCGTGGGGGGACCCGCCCGCCCCGTCCGGCGTCACGCCGGGGCCTTGCGATGCGGCCGGCCGGGCGGGGGAGTCCGGCCGGCCGCGTCTTCATGCCGGCGTCGCGCTCAAGCCGGCAGCAGCACGCTGAAGGTCGAGCCCTCGCCCTCGACGCTGGCCGCCTCCAGGCGACCACCGGCGCGCTCCACGAGGCGCTTCACGATCGAGAGCCCGAGGCCATTGCCCTCGAGCTCGCGCGTCTCGGCGCGCTTCTCGCGGAAGAACTCGTCCCACAGCCGCGCGAGGTTCTCCTCCCTGATGCCGATGCCGGTGTCGGCGACGTCGAGTCGCAGCCAGCCGTCCACGACGGCGCCGCGGATGGTCACCGTCCCGCCGTCGCGGTTGTACTTGACCGCGTTGCCGACGAGGTTGCTGAGCACCAACTGCAGGTCGTCGGGGCGGATGAGCGCCGGCGGCAGGTCCTCGGCAAGGTCGGTGATCACCTCGACGCCACGCTGCCCCCCGCGCTCGCGGGCGAGCTCCGCGACCTCGTCCAGGACGGGAGCGACCGGGACGAGCTCGGCTTCCTCGGCCTCCGGCGCCTGCTCGCTGCGCGCCAGCGTCAGCAGGTCGCGGATCAGTTCCACGAGGTTGTCGATGCGATGGTCGGCGCGGGCGATCATCGGCAGGTACTGATCGAGATCCTCGCCGAGACTCTTGTCGGTCACCACCTCGAGAAGGCCCTTGATCGAGCCCAGAGGGCTCTTGAGCTCGTGCACCATCGTGCGGATGAACTTCTGCTTCTCCATGGCCAGACGCCGCACTTCGCTGATGTCGCTCAGCGTGAGGATGCGGCCGCGAGCCTCGCCGTCGTCGTCGCGGAACGTGACGATGCTCGTCATCCACGCCTGCTCGCCGATCTCGAGCTGGCGGACGGTGCGGTCCTTGGCCGGCGCCGCGAGCTGCTCGCCCAGCGTCGCCAGGGCGCCGCCTCCGAGCAACTCCTGCGCCGGCCGCATGAGGGCCTCGCCCTCGCCCAGCTCCAGCAGCTCGAGCATCGGCGGGTTCGCGAGCACCACGTCGCCGTCCCGGTTGACCACGAGGACGGCGTCGCGCAGGGAGCTCACCAGGGAGTGCGTCTGCGTCTTCTCTTCGGCGAGGGCAAGCAGGCTCGCCTCGTGCTCGGCGCGCAGGCGCTCCGCCTCCGTGCGCGCCTTCTTGTGCCGCAGAAGCGTGACGATGACGCCCTCGAGGTCGTCCGGACTGAACGGCTTGGGCAGGAAGAAGTCCACGCCCTGGCGCGTCGCGGCGATCGCCGTGTCGATGTTGGCGTAGGCGGTGATCATGCAGATCATGGCCTCGCAGCCGCGCTGCTTCATGGTCTGGAGCAGGCTGAGGCCGTCGGTGTCGGGCAGGCGGTAGTCGAGCAGGGCGACGTCGTAGTCGCGCTCGTCAAGAGCCGCCAGCGCAGAGGCGCCGTCGGCGGCCTCGGCGACCTCGTAGCCCTCCATCTCCAGGATCGTGCGGATGCCGCTGCGCACGCCGTACTCGTCGTCGACGATGAGGATGCTGCCCTCGGCCATGATGGTCTCCTCTCCCGCCTCGCGTCAGACCGCGGCCGGCTCGCCGTCAGGGGTCACCACGGCGAGCTCCTCGATCACCGCGAGTACCTGCTTGCCGGTCACCGGCTTGTCCAGGAACCGGGCCAGCCGGGACCACTCGCGCAGTCCGCCGGCCTCGCCGTCGAACCGCGTGCCGGTCTCCGCGGCCACGCCGCTGAGCATGACGAGCGGGATGTGGCTCAGCCGCTCGTCCTTCCCGATCCGGTAGCCCAGACGGAATCCGTCGTCCACGTGCTCCATCATCAGGTCGAGGAAGATGATCGCCGGCGTCTCCCTCTCGAGCAGCGCCATCGCCGCGTCGGGGGACTCGACGGTCAGCACGCGGTAGCCGCGCGCCTCGAGGTAGAGCTGCTTGCTCTGCAGGAAGTCCCGGTCGTCGTCGACGAACAGGACAGTAGTCGGGGTGGTCATGACGCAGCTCCCTTGTTGTCGATCAACGCGGCCTGCCCGCCCGCGTGGGCGCTGGGGAGCTCCACGTGGAAGGTCGTGCCGCGATCGGTCTCCGTGTCGAACCAGATCGTGCCGTTGTGCATCTTGATGATGCCGTAGCTGATGGGCAGGCCGAGGCCCGTTCCCTTGCCGATGCTCTTGGTGGTGAAGAAGGGCTGGAAGACCTTGTCGCGGGCGCTCTGGGGGATGCCCGCGCCCTCGTCGCTCACGGCCAGATGGATGCGCCCGCCGCCCTCGACCTCGTAGGCGCTCACGCGCACGGTGCCGTCCCGGCCCTCCATCGCCTCGACCCCGTTCTTGACCAGGTTCACGAGCACCTGGGTCATCTGGTCGCGGTCGAGGTCGGCGCGCAGGCCGGGCTCCACGTCGACGACCAGGTCGACGACGTGGCCGCTGGGGTCCACGGTCGCCGCCGCGGAATCGACCGCCATCTGCACGACGTCCTGCACATCGACGTCCTCGACGTGCACGCGGCTCTGACGGGCGAAGTCGAGCAGATTGCCGACGATCTTCTTGCAGCGCTCGCTCTCCTCGGCCACGAGCTTGAGATCGTGGTCCAGGTCGTCGCGGTCGTTGAGCTTCTTCTTGAGGATGTGCGTGTACAGGAGGATCGTGCTGAGCGGGTTGTTGAGCTCGTGCGCGACCCCGGCCGCCATCTGGCCCATGCTGGCCAGCTTCTCGGTGTTGATGATGTGCCGGTGGACGTCGCGCATCTCGCTCCACGGCACGTTGAGTTCGATGCAGACGCGCTCGGCCTGGTCGATCATGAACGGCAGGCACATGGCGTCCTCGGCCATGCCGGAGTAGACGGCGATAGCCTTGGCGCGGCAGGTCGTGTAGCCACAGGCGCCGCAGTTCAGCTCGTCCTCGGGGAAGAACTTGTTGGTGCGCCCGAGGATCTCGCGGATCTCGTCCTCGGTCGGCTCGGGCAGACGCTGATCGTCCGGCGTGTACGTGCGGCCGAGCATGAGGCCGGCGAAGTCCTCGGCGAGCGGGTCGCCGTCGGGCGCCAGCGCCTCCTGACGGCGACACTCGGCGACGTACTCGCCGACGCGGCGCTTGCGCAGGAGGCCGGGCTCGGAGGAGCTGATGCCCGGCCCGCAGTAGCAGCCGCGGCACATGAGGGCCTCCACGAGCAGGGTCTGGCCCGTGTCGGCCTCGCTGAGGTTGTCCAGCACCTCGATGGCCTCATCGTGACCGCTGACCACGAGGACGTCCGGATCGAGCATGCCGCGGTCCATGCCGGCGGCGTCGAGCAGCCCGCCGGGCAGCGGGAACACCCGCGCCCGCCCGGCGGCCGGCTCGTCCCACTCGGCCTCCGCGGCAGTCGCGGGATCCACGCCCTTCGCCGCCAGCACGCGATGCGCCTCCTGCAGCGTGAGCACCTCGTCGATCACATCCGGCAGCAGCGGGTCACGCGCTTCCGCCTTCTTGGCGACGCAGGGTCCGACGAAGACGCAGCGCACCTGCTCGCCGTAGAGCTCCTTGACGGCAAGCGCGGTGGCGATCATCGGGGACACGATCGGCACGAGGCGGTCCACCATCTCGGGGTGGTACTTGCGCACGTACTCGGCCACGGCAGGGCAGGCGGTCGCGATGTGCACGCCCGTCGGGTTCTCCTCGAGGTACTCCGCATAGGCGCGGCTCACCAGGTCGGCGCCCTGCGCGACCTCCACGACGAAGTCGAACCCGGCCGCCTTGAAGGCGCCGACGAGCTGCCCGGCCGGCACGTCGAAGCCCGCCGGGAACGACGGCGCCAGCAGGGCGGCCACGGGGGCGTCCTCCTCGAGCAGCCAGGACGCCCGCTCCACCCCGCTCAGGTACGCCTTCGCGTTCTGGGAGCAGACCAGGGTGCAGTTGCCGCAGGCGATGCAGCGCTCGTCGACCACGAACGCCTGGCCGTCCTCGATGCGGATCGCCTGCGCCGGGCAGTCGCGCACGCAGGTGTAGCACCTGCGGCAGTTCTGCTTGATCGTCGTGATGATCTTGCCGCTCATACGAGGCTCCAGTCAGACCGCCGCGACCTTGTCGGGCCTGCGGTCGGTGTAGGTGCGGTGCAACAGTCGGTGGGAGACCTCGCCCAGCGGACGGCCGAGGAGCTCCTCGTAGAGTGCCTGGACGTCGGCGTTCTCGTGTGAGCGCCGGGTGCGTGAGCGCCTGTCCACTTCGTAGAGGCGCTCCAGCCGCTCCCTGACGGCGTCCGCGTCGGTGTCGTACGGCTGTCCGCCGCCGCCGATGCAGCCGCCGGGGCAGCTCATGACCTCGATGAAGTGCATGCCGGCCTCAGGATCCAGGAGACCGTCCACGGACTCCTTGACCCGCCCGAGGCCGTTGACCACGGCCAGGTTCAGCTGCGCTTCGCCGGCGGTGACAGTGAAGCGGCGCACGCCCTCGGCGCCGCGGGCCTCGGCGACCTTGGGGCCGCCTTCGAGCTCCTCGCCGGCGACCAGCATGTACGCCGTGCGCACGGCCGCTTCCATCACGCCGCCGCTGCCGGCGAACAGCCGGCCGGCGCCGGTCGCCTCGGCGAACGGCTCGTCCAGCGGCGCCTGCTCGGTGAACTTGCCGAACTCGACGCCGAACCGGCCCCAGAGGTGCTCCAGCTCGCGCGTCGTGAGGACGTAGTCCACATCGCTGAGGTCCTGCGCCTCGAACTTCTTCGCGGTGCACGGCATGAGGGAGACGACCACGAGGCGCTTGCCGGCGAGATCGGTGTGCTTCGGATAGATCTCGCGGATCAGCGCGCCCGCCATCTGCTGCGGGCTCTTGCAGGTGGAGAGGTGCGGGATCAGGTCGGGACGATGCGTCTCCACGAAGTTCACCCAGGCCGGAGAACAGCTGGTGAACATCGGCAGCACGCCGCCGTTCTGGATGCGATCGAGCAGCTCGGAGCCCTCTTCCATGATCGTCAGGTCGGCGGCGAAGCTCGTGTCGAACACGGCGTCGAAGCCGATGCGCTTGAGCGCCGCCGCCAGCCGCTCGAGCATCATGCGGACGCCCTCGCTCTTGCTGTGGCCCTCCAGCAGGGTCGCCGGCACGGCCGGAGCGACCTGGGCGACCACGACGGCGTCGGGGTCGGCCAGTGCCGCGACGACCTCGTCCACCTGGTCGCGCTCGACGATGGCGCCCGTCGGGCACACCCGGGCGCACTGTCCACAGTAGACGCACTCGCTGACGTTGAGGCCGATGGCGAAGCCGGGCGCCACCTTCGTCTTGAACCCTCGCCCGGTGAAGTCGATCGCGCCCACGCCTTGCACGTCGTGGCAGACGGTGACGCAGCGGCCGCAGAGCACGCACTTGTTGGGGTCGCGCCAGAGCGCCGGAGAGCTGATGTCCACCGGGTGCTGCTTGACGGCGCCGACGTAGCGGCGCTGGCGGACGCCCACGTCGGCGGCCAGCGTCGCCAGCTCGCAGTCGCCGCCGCGCACGCAGGAGAGGCAGTCCTGCGGGTGGCTCGCGATGAGCAGTTCCATGATCGCGCGCCGCGCCTTGAGCACCCGCGGCGTGTGCGTGTGGACGGCCATGCCGTCGGTCACCTCGAGCGTGCAGCTGGTGAGCAGCCGCGGCGCGCCCTCGACCTCGACCACGCACAGGCGGCAGGAGGCCGCCGGGCTGGGGGCCCAGTCGAGGGAGCAGAGGTGCGGGATGTCGACGCCGGCGCGTTTGGCCGCCTTGAGCACGGTCTCGCCGCGCGTCGCCTCGATCTGTTTGCCGTTGATGGTGAGCTTCATGGTCGTTCCTCTCACGCCACGGCCAGGACGGCCTGCTTGGGGCAGGAGTCGGCGCAGGCGCCGCAGCCGGTGCAGCGGTCGACGATGATGGAGTGGGCGAATTTGCGCTTGCCGAGGATCGCGCCGCTCGGGCAGTTCTTGGCGCACAGGGCGCAGCCGGTGCAGAGCTCGGGGTCGATGTCGAACACGCGGAGTCCCGTGCAGGCGCCGGCCGGACAGGCGCTCTCCATGACGTGCGCCTCGTACTCGTCGCGGAAGAACCGCAGGGTGCTGAGCACCGGGTTCGCCGCGGACTGGCCGAGGCCGCACAGGGAGGTCTCCTTCACGGTCTCGGCCAGTTCCTCCAGGTGGAGGATGCCGCGGAACCGCTCGAGCCGGCGCATATCGTCGCCGACCGGACGCTCTGTGAGCTCGCTCAGGATCTCGTACATACGCGTCGTGCCCTCGCGGCACGGCGTGCACTTGCCGCAACTCTCGTTGCGGATGAACTCCATGAAGAACTTGGCGACGTCGACCATGCAGGAGCGCTCGTCCATGACGACCATGCCGCCGCTGCCCATCATCGCGCCGAGCTCCTGAAGCGTGCCGTAGTCCGTGGCCACGTCGAGGTACTCGTCGGGGATGCAGCCGCCGCTCGGCCCGCCGATCTGCACGGCTTTGATGTGATGACCGGCCGGCGCGCCGCCGCCGATGTCGTACACGACCTCGCGCAGCGGGATGCCCACCGGGACCTCGACGAGGCCGGTGTTCTGCACGCGCCCGGAGAGGGCGAAGACCTTCGTGCCGGCCGCGTCGCCGAACCCGAGGTCGCGGAACCACTCGGCGCCGTTGCCGAGCACGGCCGGCACGTTGGCCAGTGTCTCGACGTTGTTCAGCACCGTCGGGCAGCCGTGGAGGCCGCTGACCGCGGGGTAGGGCGGGCGGGGACGGGGCATGCCGCGCCCGCCCTCGATGCTCGCCAGGATCGCCGTCTCCTCGCCGCACACGAAGGCGCCGGCGCCCATCTTGATCGTGATGTCGAAGTCGGTGAGCGTGCCCAGGATGTTGCGCCCGAGCAGCCCCGCGGCGCGGCATTGGCGGATCGCCTCGCCGAGGCGCTCGATCGCCAGCGGGTACTCGGCGCGGCAGTACACGTAGCCCTTGGTCGCGCCGACAGCGTAGGCGGCGATGAGCATGCCTTCAACGACGCGGAAGGGGTCGCTCTCGAGCACGGCGCGGTCCATGAACGCACCGGGGTCGCCCTCGTCGGCGTTGCAGATGAGGTACTTCTGACTGCGCGCCTGGTCGTGGGCGACCTTCCACTTCGTGCCCGTCGGGAAGCCGGCGCCGCCGCGGCCGCGCAGGCCGGAGGCGATGACCTCCTCGCAGACCTCGGCAGGGGTCATCGTGGCCAGCGCCCGCGCGGCGGCCTTGAAGCCGCCGGCGGCCAGCGCCGCGTCCAGGCTTGCCGGGTCGATGACACCGCAGTTCGCGAGCACGACCTTGGTCTGCCGCGCGAAGAAGGGTGTCTCTTCGATCGGCCTGACGCCGCGATACAGGTCGTCCGGGTCGTCGTAGCGGCCGAGCAGGAAGCGGTTGTGCAGTTCCCCCTCACCGAAAACGGCCTGGAGGAACTCGTCTACCGTCTCGGGCCCGAGATCGCAGTAGCTGAGCCGCACGCCGTCGGCGGTCACCAGGTCGACGAAGACCTCGCGCTGGCAGAAGCCGACGCAGCCGGTCTCGACGATCGGGACGCGCAGGCCGCGCCGCTCGAAGTAGGCGTTCATCTTCGCGATGACCGTGAGCGCGCCGTTCGCGCGCCCGCAGGTGCCGGCGCCGACGTAGAGGAGCATCCCGTCGCCGCCGCGGCGGGCGCGCTCGAGGCGCGTCGCCCGCAGGTCGCGACAGGCGTCGTCGTCGTGGCAGATGGGGCCTCCGTCGACGCAGGCGATCGCGTCGACGCACGGGGTGTCCGCGGTGTGCGTGCAGTGCGTGCAGCACGGGGTCATGAGCTCGCTGTGGTTCATGCTCGTCTCGATTCTCTGTGGTCCATGGCTCTGGTCACGCAGCGCGTCTCTCGGGCCGTCCCCCAGCCGTCAGGCCGCCGCTTCGTCGCTCGCGGCTTTGGCGTCCACCTCGTCCAGGAGCGCGTCCAGCCGCTCCGTGGTGAGGTGGCCGTAGAACTCCCCGTCCAGCTTGATCACCGGAGCGATCGAGCAGGCGCCCAGACAGGCGACACTGATGACGGTGAAGCGGCCGTCGGCCGAGTTGCCGTCGTCGCGCAGCTTCAGCCGCCGCTTCAGGTGCCGGGCGAGCACAAGGCTCTGCTTGACGTGGCACGCCGTGCCCCGGCAGAGCTCGATCACGTGCTCGCCCAGAGGAGCGAAGCGGAACTGGTTGTAGAACGTCGCGACGCCGTAGATGCGGCTGACCGGCGTCTCCAGGGCCTCGGCCACCCGGACCATCGCGTCGGTGGAGATGAACCCATCGGCCGCCTGGATCTCCTGCAGCAACGGGATCATCTGCTCGCGCGTGAGCTGCTCCTTGCGTCCGGCGATGATGGCTTCAGCGGTGGTCACTGGGATCACGCCTTCTCGGCGTCTGCGGCATCTGCCTCGGCCAGGAGCTCGGCGATCGCCGCGGCCAGGTCGGCCAGCTTGACCGGCTTCTCGAAGAACTTCGCGGCCGGCCACTCGCGGTACATCATCGGCTCGAAGATGTGCGTCTTGGTCTCGAGCTCCTTGGTGAAGCCGCTCATGATGATGACCGGGATGCGCTCGGTCTCGGGCTCGTCGCGCAGCTTGTAGGCCACGTTGAAGCCGTCGGTGTCGTAATCCATCATGATGTCGAGCACCACGAGGTCGGGGCGCCGCTCGGCGAGCCGCTCGCGCGCCTCGATGCCGCTGTTCGCGGTGTCCACGTCGTACCCGCGGGCCTCCAGGAACGCCTTGACGCCGGCGACCAGGTCACGGTCGTCGTCCACCAGCAGGATGCGCTTGGCCTTCATGACTCTCCTCCTCGGTTTCGCCGCGTACTCGGCCTCCGCCGGTACCAGCTATTTTGTTACCATCTTCACAGTGAAATCGTTCACAGTAGTCTCGAAAAAAACATGGCCCTTCGTCGTCTCCGGATCCGGGCTCATGCCGTCATCCCCTCCGCCGGCTCCCCCGGCTCGAGCGACGCAGTGTGCGCCGCGGTCGCGTCGGTGTGCGCCAGGAAGGAGAGCATCTCGAGCTTGGAGGCGATGTCGGTCTCCTCGAGGTGACAGCCGCCGGGGGCGCTGACGCGCTTGGGCACGAAGTTCAGGATCGCTTGGACGCCGGAGCCGCAGACACGGTCGACGAGCGCCTGCAGCCCTTCGGGCCGGGACGCCAGGATCGCCATGCGGACGTCGAACTCACGCAGCACCGTCTCCAGGTGGTCGACGTGATAGCAGCGGCGGCCGGCGAAGACGCGTCCGACCTTCTCGCCGTCCACGTCGAAGGCGACCGCTATATGGAAGCCTCGCTCCTCGAACCCGCGATAGGAGAGCAGCGCCCGCCCGAGGTCGCCGACGCCGAAGAGGGCCACGGACTGAGTCTCGTCGGTCCCCATGATGCGGCTGATCGTGCGGCTCATCTGGTAGACGTTGTAGCCGCGAGAGATGTTGCCGAAGGTGCCGAAGCTGGCGAGGTCGCGGCGCAGCTGAGCCGGCGTGACGCCCACCAGCCCGGCGAGGTCGTGAGAGTGGATGTTCTCGACGCCGTCACGGTCGAGCTCCTCGAGTACCTTGCGATAGACGCTGAGCCGTTCGACGGTCTGCAGGGAGACCCGCTTGGCGGGTCGCTTCTGCTGCGTCGTGGCGTCAGTGCCGGTCTGTTCGCTGGTGCTCAAGGATCCTCCCACGGTTCCTACGACTGTGATTCTATTCACAGTAGCTGCCGACTGTCAAGCGTAGGTGTGTGGAAGCGGATGTCGCGTGTGGCGGCTAGCGGCCCAGGGCCGCGGCAAGCGCGGAGATGGAGGCGGGCGGCGTGCCGCAGCACCCGCCGACGATCTTCGCGCCCAGGGCCGGGTACGTGGCGACGACGGAGGCGAAGTGCTCCGGGGTCTCCGCGTAGACGGTCTCGCCGGACTCCAGGCGAGGCTGGCCGGCGTTGGGCTGCGCGTACGTCACGCCGCCGGCGAGCTCGGCCATGATGGGCACCAGGTCGGCCATCGGCTCGCAGGTGATCTCGCAGTTGCAGCCGACGATGTCGGCGCCGGCGCCCTTGAGCGCCTCGACGGCCGCCTCTGGGCTCACGCCCATCATGGTGCGGAAGCCCTTGGCGGCCGGCTTGAATGTCATGCTTGCCAGGACCGGCCGTCCCCCGGCCTCAGCGACGGCCGCCTCGACGGCGATCGTCGCCTCGGTGAGGTCGAACATGGTCTCGATGTTGAGGAGGTCGACCCCGCCGGCCACGAGGGCGCGCACCTGCTCGGCGAAGGTGCCGCGGAGCGCGTCGGGCTTCGCGGTGCCCATCGGCGCGACCATCGCGCCGCAAGGACCGATGTCTCCGGCGACCCAGCGCCCGGGGAACTCGCGGTCGCGGACACCGGTGGCGAGACGCGCGCCGGCCTCGCTCAGTTCCACGGCGCGCGCTGAGAGCCCGTGGGCCTCGAGGCGCATCGCGGTGCCGCCGAAGGTGTTCGTGTTCACGACGTCCGAGCCGGCGGCGTAGAAGCTGCGGTGGATGTCCTCCACCTCGGCCGGGTGCGAGACGTTCCACTCCTCGGGGCACTCTCCGGCGGTGAACCCGCGCTCCATGAGCGCGCGACCCAGGCCGCCGTCCAGAAGCAGCGGGCGCTCGGCGATGAGGGCGAAGAGGTCCATGGCCGGAAGTCTAGCAGACGCGCCGCCGTCAGCCGCCGCGCGCCGCCACCTCGCGCGTCAGGCGCTCCGCCTCGCGCCTCGGTACGCCCAGACACACGTGGAGCGCGGCGGCCGCGTCCCGGCGCGAGAGGCCGCGCGCCAGCAGGGCGGTGGCGGCCGCGTCAGAGTCCGGCCGTGCGATCTCCGCGCCGTGCGGACGCCCCAGATCGATCACCAGCGTGATCTCGCCGCGCACCGCGCCCGTAGGACCGGCGTCGGGACCGGGGACGGGATAGTGCTCGCTCAGCTCCGACAAGGTGCCACGCACCACCTCTTCGTGCACCTTCGTGAGCTCGCGACAGACCGCCGCGCGTGCATCGGGCAGGTGCGCGGCAAGCACGGCGAGGCTCCGCGCCAGCCGCTGTCCGGTGTCGAAGGCGATGTGCAGGCCCCCGACGCGCTGCCACGCCGCGAGGGACGACTCCAGCTCGCGGGCGCGGCGCGGCAGGTAACCGACGAACCGGAAGCCCTCCCCGGAGATCCCGGCCGCCACGAGAGCGGTGAGCACGGCGGACGGCCCGGGCAGCACGGTCATGTCGAGCCCCTCGCCCACGACCTTCTGCACGAGCAGCATGCCGGGATCCTGCACCCCCGGCATCCCGGCGTCGGTGACCAGGGCCACGGTGGACCCATTCCTCAGCAGCCGGAGCACCTCGTCGGTCTTCTGCAGCTCGTTGTGCTGGAAGAAGCTCGTCATGTGAGTGTGGATGTCGAAGTGGCTGAGGAGCTTGCGCGTGCGGCGCGTGTCCTCCGCCGCGACGAGTTCGGCCTCACGCAGCGCCTCCAGGACGCGGGGCGTCACGTCCCCGAGATTGCCGATCGGTGTGGCGCACACATACAGCACGGTCACCCCTCCTTCAGGAACCGTTCGATGAACAGGACGTCGACGTCCCTCCCGCGCACGCGCGCGTGGCGTCGAGCCGCGCCGACCACACTGAACCCGAGCGCCAGGTGATAGGCGAGCGAGTCGAGGTTGTCGGCGCGCAGATCGGTGAAGAGTTTGTCGTAGCCGAGGGCGAGGGCGGCGGCGAAGCTGCTCCGCGCGAGCGCCGCCCCCACTCCCTGCCGGCGGCGAGCGGCGTCCACGTAGGTCCCGATCGTCGCGACGTGATCGAATTCCGTCGTGACGAACGTGTTCCACGGGATCACCGTCTGAAAGCCGACGATGCCGGCGCCCGGCGCTTCGGCGACATGGAGGAACGAGCGCGGCGGCAGACTCTCGATGTAGGCGCGCTCCTCGTCGACCGAGAACGGCGTGTCGAGGAGCGTGGGGCTGCCGGCGGCGATGACGCCGTTGAGCACGGCGGCGACGCCGGCGGCGTCCTCCGGACCTGCCTTGCGGATGCTGACGGCCGCGGCGCTCACGCCGGCGGCCTGCGCATGACGACCATGATCTCCCACTCGTCGAGCTCCACCGGGCGGCGCCCCCAGTCGCCGGCGGTGCCGCCCCAGACATGCTCCACGGTGAAGCCGGCGGTGCGGCACAGAAGCGTGAGCTCGCTCGGAACGTAGCCGCGCTCGCGCAACGGCAGGCTGCGCGGTCCGTCCTCGGTCTGCCACTTCATCACGTTGCACTCGGTGAGCGTGGAGGGGTCGAACACGCCGCTCTCCACCTGCTCCGGCGTCGCCCTGCGGATCATCCGCAGCGCGTTCAGCGCCGTGAGGACGAAGCGCGCGCCCGGCCGCAGCGCGGCGAACGCGCGCCCCAGCACCGCGGCGTCGTGCGCGAGCGGGTCGTCGTCGTCGCCAAGCAGGCCGAACGAGCCCTCGCAGAGACACACGGCCGCGTCGAAGACGCGGCCGAGGTCGAACTGCGTCGCGTCGGCCTCCACCAGCTCGAGCTGGACGCCGGCCTCGTCGGCAGCCCGGCGCGCTTCGCGCAGCATGCCGGACGAGAGGTCGATGCCGGTGACGGCGAGGCCGGCGCGGGCCAGTTCCACCGCGTGCCGGCCGGTGCCGCAGCCGATGTCGAGCACAGAGGCGCCGGGCGCCGGCGCCAGCACGTCGAGGAGGAACGCGACCTCGCGCACGCTGTCGGTGGTGAAGACCTCACTCATGTATTGGGGCGCGTAGCTGTCGAAGAACTCGCGGTAGACGTAGTCGCCCATGACCCCTCCGTCGTCGATCGGCCCCCATTCTCTCAGGAGTGGGCCCGCGGAGCGAGGACCACCCCGGCCGGCGCGCCGGCACGCGGTATGCTAGCCGCATGGACGCGCCGCACCCACGCATCCGCCCCGGCCGCGCCGCCGACGCGCCGGCCATGGCGGCCCTCTGCACGGAACTGGGGTATGCCTCCACCGCTGCAGAGGTGCGCGAGCGCCTCCGGCGCCTCGACGACATCGACCACGGCCTGTTCGTCTGCGAGGCGGCCGACGGCCGGCTCGACGGCCTCCTCGACGTCCACGTCCGGATGCTCCTCGAGGAGGACCCGTTCGCCGAGGTCTGCGTCCTCGTCGTGACGGAGGCCGCGCGCGGCACCGGCATCGGCTCGGCATTGCTGGCCGAAGCCGCACGCTGGACCCGGGAGCACGGGCTCACCAGACTGTGGGTGCGAGTCAACGTGCAGCGCGAGGCCACGCACCGGTTCTACGAGGCGCTCGGCTGCCGGCTCGACAAGCAGCAGCGCGTGTACGCCTGCCCCCTGTGAAGCGCATCGTCCTCGGCGACTGCCTGGACGTCCTCGGCGGCCTCGACGACGGCGTCGCCCGGCTGGTCTACCTCGACCCGCCGTTCAACACCGGCAAGGTGCAGGAGCGCACGCGCCTGCGGACCGTGCGCGACGCGGACGGCGACCGCACCGGCTTCAACGGCCGGCGCTACCGCACCGAGGTGCTGGGCAGCTCCGGCTGGAACGACGCCTACGACGACTATCTGGGGTTCCTCGCGCCGCGGCTCGAAGCCGCGCGGCGCGTGCTCACCGCCGACGGGTCGCTGTTCTTCCACATCGACCCGCGCGAGGCGCACTACTGCAAGGTCCTGCTCGACGGCCTGTTCGGCCGCGCCTCCTTCATGAACGAGATCGTCTGGGCCTACGATTACGGCGGGCGCACGCGGACGCGCTGGCCGGCCAAGCACGACAGCATCTTCTGGTACGCGCGCGATCCCTCGCACTACGTCTTCGACTACGAGGCCATCGACCGCGTGCCCTACCTTGCGCCCGGGCTCGTCGGCCCCGAGAAGGCCGCCCGTGGCAAGACGCCGACCGACGTCTGGTGGCAGACCATCGTGAGCCCCACGGGCAAGGAGAGGACCGGGTACCCGACGCAGAAACCGGTCAAGATCCTCGAGCGCATCGTCCGCGTGCACACCGAGCCGGGCGACCTCGTCGTCGACCCGTTCGCCGGCAGCGGCACGACCGGAGAAGCGGCCGCCAGACTGGGCCGGGACTACCTGCTCGTGGACGAGAACCCCGACGCGGTCCGCGTGATGCGGGAGCGTCTGGCGTGGGACGGGCCCGACGTGCTGGACGGATCCCAGCCGGAGGACGGGCCGGGCGCCGACGTCGAAGGCTCGCCCGGCCTCACCGCGCCACCGGCCTCCTGAGACGCGAACGGGGCCGGCTCCCGGAGGGAACCGGCCCCGTCGGCTTCACGCCGCCGAGTCGGATCACTCGGGAACGATCGCCTCACTCGGGCAGGACTCGACGCAGGTGCCGCAGTCGTCGCACTTCTCGGCGTCGATGACGTAGATGTCGTCGCCCTCGGAGATAGCCTCGTTGGGGCACTCGTCGATGCAGGCGCCGCACGCGAGACACTCATCAGTGATCTTGTAGGCCATGTGGTCCTCGTCACCTCCTGTAGGCGCGCTGCGAAACGCAGTACGCGCGGGATTCAAGGTCCATTTACGGGCATGGCGGAGGCGAAGTCAAGAAAGGCCCCGAGCCTCGTGCCGGGCCGGGCGTCAGGCGGTCGCATCCCCCGGGAACAGCTCGCTGAGGGCGAGAGCCGCGGCGCCGACGAAGCCCGCGTCGGGCCCGAGAGCCGCCGGCACGACGCGCACGCGGTCGCGCGCCGGCGGCAGCGCCCTGGCGGCGAGGACGCGACGGGCGGGAGCGAACAGCAGCTCGCCCGCCGCCGCGGCGCCGCCGCCGATGACGATGAGCTCGGGGTCGAAGATGTTGGAGAGCGTGACGAGACCGGCGCCGAGGTACTCGCCGGCGCGCTCGAGCACCGCGATGGCGCCGACATCACCCTCGACCGCGAGATGCGTCAGCAGCCGGCTGTCGATGGTGCGCCCGGCGGCCAGAGCACGGCCGAGAGCCGAGTCCGGCTCCAGCTCGGCCGCCACGCGCGCGGCCGCGCCCATCGCCGGGCCGGCGACGTAGGCCTCGAGGCACCCGTGGTTGGGGCAGTTCGCGGGGCACTTGGGCCCGTTCACATCCATGATGATGTGGCCGATCTCCGCCGCGGCGCCGCTCGCGCCTCGGAGGGGGCGGCCGCCGCTGATGATGCCGCCCCCCACCCCGGTCCCGAGCGTGAGCATGAGCATGTCGCTCGTGCCTACGCCGGCGCCGTACAGGTGCTCGCCGATGCCGGCGGCCGTAGCGTCGTTGTCGATCACCACGGGGACCCCGAAGCGCCTCTCCAGGTGGTCGCGGAGCGGCAGGTCCGTGAGCGGCAGATTGACCGACTCGACGACGCGCCCGCCGGCGAAGTCGACCATGGACGCCACACCCACGCCGATGCCCTCGACGCGTCCGGACCCATGCTCGAGATCGGCGATGCAGGCTTCGACGCCACGTAGACAGGCCTCCGCCGAGGTGGCGTCGGTGAGCATCGTGAACCGGTCGATGATCTCGGGCGTCTCCACCTCGGCGCGCGAACGCGCGCCGGGCTCGGGCAGACGCCCGCGCACGAGTGCGGCGGCGACCTTGGTGCCGCCGATGTCGACGCCGATGACGGTGCGCTCAGGGGCCATGACGTCCCGGAGCTTACCATGGTGTAGACTCCTGGCTAGAGGAAACGCCCGCTCACAGGCGTAGTCTGGTACAGCAGCATCCGGCGCCTCGCCCCCCAATCGTCACGCACATCGACGTCGCGTGCGACCGTGGGCTGGAGGCGCCAGCGTATGACGAGACAGGACGAGGACAGAGAAGGGGCCAAGCCCTACAAGACCTACAAGGCGCGGCGCCAGCGGCGCAGCCAGGTCGACGACGAACTGGCCGGCGCCCGCCCGGCGCGCCGGCGCGCGCCCGCGGACGCACGCGGCCCCTCGGACGGCTCGGCCGCCTATCAGCCTCAGTCGGACAAGGCGTACCGCACGTACGGCCCCGCCCCGGACGATGGGCGCAAGGGCGGGGCGAAGAAGGCGAAGAAGACCTCCGGCCGGGCTCCGCGCCGCCGGCGCCGGTTCCGCTGGTGGTACATCCCCGTCGGCGTGTTCGCCCTGCTCGTCATCGCCGGCGTGGTCGTCACCGTCCTGGCCTGGCCCGGGTACCAGAAGTTCGACCGGGCCGTCGACAAGGCCAACAAGCGCGTGGACAAGAAGACCCGCGCTCAGCTCTCCGCGGACGACGGGTGGATCTGGCGCAACGGCACGACGGTCCTGCTGTTCGGCCTCGACGACGCCGGGCTGCCGGCGCATTCGGACACGATCATGCTCATGCGCTTCAATCCCGGGACCCATACGATCAACCAGCTGTCCATCCCCCGCGACACTCTCGTGAACGTCGACGGGTACGGCCAGAGCAAGCTCACCCAAGCCATGTGGTACGGCGGGCCGTCGCTCGCGCTGAAGACGGTCAAGGAGTTCACCGGCATCCCCATCAACCACGTCATGGTCGTGGGTTTCCAAGGGTTCCCCCGCCTGGTCAACTCGGTCGGCGGCATCGACATCAACGTGCCGCAGACGGTGAGCACCGGGGCGGGGCCCGGCGTGGCGGGCTCCACCCAACGAATCGTCACCTTCAACAAGGGCATGCACCACTTCGACGGCAAGAACGCCATGCTCTACGTGCGTATCCGCAAGGCCTACGCAGAAGGGGACTTCACGCGGGCCGTGCGCCAGCAGGCGTTTCTCCAGGCGCTCCAGAAGAAGCTCATGCGGCCGTCCAACCTCACGAAGCTCCCGGAGATCGGCAAGCACTTCATGAGCGGTGTGTCGACCGACCTCACGACCAACCAGATCCTCGAGCTCGCTTACCTCAAGTGGCGCGCCACAGGCGGCAAGAAGCAGGTCATGAAGGGTGAGTTCGGCTGGTACGAGGGACAGGCCGTCGTGCTCCCGCCCAGCGAAGCCGCCAGGCAGAAAGTCATCGACCGCTTCCTCGGCGAGTGACCCTCAGCGGGCCCGCCGGCCCGGGTAGGTGACGCGCTCCAGCGCCAGCCCGCGGGCCGGAGCCGTCTGACCCATGAGGCGGCGCTCCCCAGAGGCCAGCGCCGCCTCGAACTCCTCGAGCGTCATGCGCCCCTGCGCAACGTCCACCATCGAGCCCACCGCGACGCGCACCATGTTGTGCAGGAAGCTGCCGGCGGTGACCTCAAAGCGCCAGCGCCGCCCCTCCCCGTCCGGCGTCGGGCCATCATCGGTCCACCCCGCGGACGTGATCTCGCGCACGCACGTGTGGTACAGGCGCGCGGACGGGGTGAGGGCGGCGAAGTCGCGGCGTCCCGGCAGCAGCGCCGCAGCCGCCTCCAGCGCCGCCCCGTCCAGGGCGCCGCGCAGCACCCACACGAAGTCCCGCTCGCGCACGGGCTTCACCGCCGTCGCCCACACATCGTAGCGGTAGCTGCGCGAAGCAGCCTCACGGGCGACGAACCCAGGCGCCACCGGCGTCACGCGGAGCACGGCCACGTCTGGCGGCAGGAGCGAGTTGAGCGAGAGGCGCAGGCGGTCCGGCACGATGTCCTTGCGGCCGCACGAGAACGAGGCCACCTGCGCCCACGCGTGCACGCCGGCGTCCGTGCGGCCCGCGACGCTGAGCCGGACGGGCTCCCGGAGCACCGTCGCCAGCGCGTCCTCCACGAGGCCCTGGACCGTCACGTGACCGGGCTGCCTGGCCCAGCCGCGGAAGCGGGTGCCCTGATACACGAGGTCGAGCCTCCAGATGACCGTCGCGTGCCCTCCATCTCCCGTCGCTCCGTTCACGCCGGCATCCTATACGAGCAGCCCGGCGACGATGACCACCACGGTGAGCCCGAGCAGGACCGCGTCGCCGATACCGGCCCGGAGCGGATGCAGCCGCGTGCGCACGAGGCCGGGACGGTAGCAGCGCGCCTCCATGGCGAGCGCCAGCTCGTCGGCGCGCCGGAAGCTCAGCACGAACAGCGGCGTCAGCACCGGGACGAGCGCCTTGGCGCGCCTGATCGGCCCGCCGCTGCCGAAATCGGCGCCGCGGGCGCGCTGGGCACGCATGATCTGGTCAAGCTCGACAAGCAGGGTCGGGATGAAGCGCAGAGCGATCGTCACCATCAGAGCGAGCTCGTCGGTGGGAACACGGAGCCGGCGCAGCGGACGGCCGAGCCAGGCGAGACCGTCCGTCAGCGCCAGCGGCGCCGTCGTCAGCGTCAGCACCGAGCCGATCAGCACGAGCACGAGCAGCCGCAGGCTGAGAAACGCCGCGAACTCCAGACCGGCCCACGAGAAGTGGAAGATCCAGAAGCTGAAGAACGGCTCTCCGGGCGCGAACAAGACTTGCGCCAGAAAGGTCAGGCCGACCAGCCACAGCAGCGGTCGGAAGGCGCGCCAGAACCACGCGGCAGGCACGCCGCTGAGCACGTAGGCGATGACGCCGGCCGCCGCGAACACGGCCAGGCCGGCGAAGGAGTCGCGCACGAACAGGGCGATCGCGAGGCCGGTGACGGCGACGAACTTGGCGCGCGCGTCCAGCCGGTGGACGACCGAGTCACCGGGGTAGTACTGGGCGATCGCCGGCTTCACCGCAGCGCCTCCGCGGCCTCGGCGACGGTCCGTGGGGCGCTCGCCACGTCGCGGCCGAGGCGGCGCCAGAGATCGACCAGGAACGGCTCGCGCAGCCTGCTCGCTTCGCGCAGCTCCCGGCCGGCCTCTCCGAGGTCCCAGGGGCCGGCCGCGACCACGCGGCCGGCGTCGAGCACGAGCACTTCGTCGCAGAGCGCCCAGGCGAGATCGACGTCGTGCGTGGCGAGCACCAGGGAGACGCCGTCCGCCCGGAGTCGCAAGAGGATCTTCGCCAGCTCGCGGCGCGTCGCCGGGTCGAGACTCACGAACGGCTCGTCCAGCAGGAGCAGGCGCGGTCGCATGGCGAGCACGCCGGCGAGCGCCAAGCGCCGCTGCTCGCCGCCGGAAAGCGCGTACGGGTGCCGCCCGCCAAACTGCTCGGGCGGCAGCCCCACGAGCGCGAGCGCCTCGTCGACCGCCGCCGCGACGTCCGGCTCCTGCCACCCCAGGCGGCGCGGTCCGAAGGCCACATCCTCCCGCGCCGACGTCGCGAAGAGCTGCAGCTCGGGAGTCTGGAACACCAGGCCGACCTGCCGCCGCAGCTCGGCGCCGGCCGCGGCGGCGGCCGGCACATCGTCCAGCAGCACCTCGCCGGCCTCCGGCGCATCGAGACCCTTGATGACCTGGAGCAGCGTCGACTTGCCCGAGCCGGACGCACCGAGCAGCGCCAGCGAGCGGCCGGCTCCCAGCTTGAAGCTCACGTCACGCAGCGCCGGGATCGCCGCGCGGGCCTCCTCGTAGCTGAACGAGACGCCCCTGCAGGCGAGCGCCAGACCGCGGAGCGGCCCGGTCACGACGACCCCCCAAGGGCGACGAGCATCTCGTCCAGCGTGAGTGGCAGCGGCGCGAACTCGCGTCCCACGGCGGCCAGCTCGAGCGCCAGCTCGCCGGCGGCCGGCAGACCCAGTCCGAGCCGCCGGACCAGGGCGCCGTCGCCGAACAGTCCACCGACGCTCCCCGTGTACACCACCGTCCCCGCCTCGAGTGCGACGACGCGGTCGGCGCCGACGACTTCATCCATCTCCTGCGTGACGTACAGCACAGCGAGGCCACCGGCACGCAGTCCCCGTACCGCCTCCAGCACCTCATCTCGGCCCGCCGGATCCAGCATCGCCGTCGGCTCGTCGAGTACCAGGGCGCGGCGCGGCACGGCGAGCACGCCGGCGAGCGCCGTGCGCTGCTTCTGGCCGCCGGAGAGCAGGTGGGGCTCACGCGTCTTGAGCTCCGTCAGCCAGAATCGCTCGAGCATCTCGTCGACCCTGGCGCGGATCGCCTCCGGCGCCCATGCCAGGTTCTCGAGGCCGAACGCCACGTCGTCTTCCACGCACTCCGCGACGAGCTGGTTCTCCGGGTTCTGGAAGAGCACCCCGACGTCGCGGCGCGCGGCCATGCGTCCGTCCTCAGAGAGAAGGTCATGGCTGCAGGCTACGGCCGTCGATGCTCCGGCGGGTCTCTCGAGGCCTCCGAGCAGCCGGGCGAGCGTGGACTTGCCCGAGCCGTTGGCTCCCACGACGGCGACGAACTCACCCGCCGCCACGGAGAGGTCGAGCCCCGCCAGCGCATCCGTGGAAGCGCCCGGATAGCGGTAGCGCAGGCCGCGGACGTCGAGCAGCGGAGCGACAGGCTCGGGTGCGGTCGGTCCATCGACGGACTCGGCAGATGGCTCAGAGGGTCCTGCGGAGGGAGGGGTCATGACCGCCAGAGCTTACCGTATCGCCGCGGCGCGCCGGACGGGCGCGAGCGGCAAAGAGAGCGTCGCGGTGTCCCCCGGGCCGTACTTACGGCCGGCCGGCCGGGACCTGGACTCCGAAACGGCGAAGGGCGGGAGGCCCTTCGGCCGCCCGCCCTTCGCCTCCATCTTGTGCCGCCGGCCGTCAGACCAGCTCGATGTACGCCTGCTCGCTGCCGTCGCCGGGGCGCGGCCCAAGCTTGATGATGCGCGTGTAGCCGCCATTGCGGTCGGCGTAGCGCGGCGCCACATCGTTGAACAGCTTGTAGACGATCTTCTTGTTGCGCAGCATGGCGATCGCCTGCCGACGCGCGTGGATGTCACCGCGCTTGCCGAGCGTGATGGCCTCTTCGACCATCGGACGCACCTCTTTGGCGCGCATCACGCCGGTCTTGATCTTCTCGTGCTCGAGCACCTGGCAGGCAAGGCCCGAGAGCAGCGACCGGCGCTGGCTCGGGGCCATGTTGAACTTGCGACCTGAGTTCTGATGGCGCATGTTACTCGTCACCCCGGAGGGAGAGCCCGCGCTCGGTGAGCTTGTCCTTGACCTCGTCGATGCTCTTCTTGCCGAAATTGGGGATGTTGAGCAGCTCGGCCTCTGTCTTGGAGACCAGATCGCCGACGGTCTGGATACCTTCGCGCTTCAGGCAGTTGTACGAACGGACGCCGAGCTCGAGCTCTTCGATGAGCACGTCGTCCATGCCGCCGCCCGCCGACACCGCGGTGAGACCCTCGATGGGGAACTCCTCGTTGCTGCGCGTGCGGTCGGGGTCGGTGAAGATCGACATCCGGTCGACGAGAAGCTCAGCGGCCTCGCGGAGCGCCTCTTCGGGCATGAGGGCGCCATTCGTCGTGATGTCGAGGATGAGCCTGTCGTAGTCGGTGCGCTGGCCCACGCGGGCGCTCTCGACGTGATACGAGACGCGCTTGATGGGGCTGAAGATCGAGTCGATCGGGATGACTCCGATGACCGTGTCGGGCGTCTTGTTGCCCTCGGCGGCGACGTAGCCGGTGCCACGCCGGATCGTGAGCATCATCTCGATCGCGCCGCCGTCGGACAGCGTCGCGATGTGATGGTCCGGATTGAGGATCTCGAGTTCGGCGGGGATGTCGATGTCGGCCGCGACGACCTTGCCGGGCTTGTCCTTGTACAGACGGACCTGGACCTCGTCGAGCTCACCGTGAAGCCGGCAGACGAGCTCCTTGAGATTGAGGATGATGTCGGTGACGTCTTCCTTCACGCCCTTGATGGTCGTGAATTCGTGCGCCACACCCTCGATCTTCACGGAGCTGACCGCTGCGCCCTCGAGCGACGAGAGCAGGACCCGGCGCAGCGCGTTGCCGAACGTGTGACCGAAGCCGCGGTCGAGTGGTTCTACCTCGAAGCGCGCCCGGTTGCCCGCGAGCTGCTCGCGCGTGATGTTAGGCATCTGAAACTGTAGCAACTGGCCTCCTGTAGAGTCTTCGCCGCGGATACGTTGCTGCAGCGGATTACTTGGAGTACAGCTCGACGATGAGCTGCTCCTGCACCGGGGCGTCGATCTCGTCGCGCTCGGGAGCGCGCAGGACCTTCCCGGTGAGATTATCGTGGTCGACCAGGAGCCAGGGCGACACCGACGACGTGAGGTCAGTCGCTGCGCGCACGGTCTCAGAGGCCTTGCTGTTGGCGCGGATCGCCACCACGTCGTCCGGGCGGACCTGGTACGACGGGATGTCGACCTTCTTGCCGTTCACGGTGAAGTGAGCGTGCCGCACGAGCTGACGGGCCTGACGACGCGAAGCGCCGAAGCCGAGACGGTACACGACGTTGTCGAGGCGCATCTCGAGCATGCGGAGCAGGTTCTCACCGGTGATGCCGTCCTTGCGGCTGGCCATCACGTAGTAGTGGTGGAACTGCTTCTCGAGCACCTGGTAATAGCGGCGCGCCTTCTGCTTCTCGCGCAACTGGAGGAGGTACTCGCTCTGCTTGATGCGCCCGCGGCCGTGCTCGCCCGGCGGGTAGCTGCGCCGCTCGACGGCGCACTTGTCTGTGAGGCAACGCTCGCCCTTGAGAAAGAGCTTCTCCGTCTCACGGCGGCACTGCTTGCACTGCGGTGATGTATCTTTCGCCACGTGGACCTTCCTAGACCCGGCGACGCTTACGCGGGCGGCAGCCGTTGTGCGGCACCGGCGTCACGTCTTTGACACTGATGATCTCGAGGCCGGCGGCCTGGAGCGAACGCACCGCGGTCTCGCGACCGGACCCCGGCCCGCGCACGAAGACCTCGACCTTCTGCAGGCCGTGCTCCATGCCCTTCTTGGCACAGGATTCCGCGGTCACCTGAGCCGCGAACGGGGTGCTCTTACGCGAGCCCTTGAACCCGACCGACCCGGCGCTCTCCCACGCGATGACATTGCCCTCCTTATCGGTGAGCGTCACCTGCGTGTTGTTGAACGATGTCTTGATGTGCGCCTGGCCGATGGTGATGTTCTTGCGGACCTTGCGGCGCTGACGACCTTTGGCTCTCTGAGGCTTAGCCACTCTGCTTTACTCCTCCGCTATCCTGCGGTCACTTCTTGCGCTTGCCGCTGATCGTCCGCTTCGGACCCTTACGGGAGCGCGCGTTGGTGCGCGTGCGCTGTCCGTTCACCGGCATGCCGCGACGGTGGCGGATGCCCCGATAGCAGCCGATGTCCATGAGGCGCTTGATGTTCTGCGAGCGCTCACGACGCAGGTCGCCCTCGACGGTGACTTCACGGTCGATGGCGTCCCGCAACTTGATGATCTCTTCTTCCGTCAGATCGCGGACCTTGGTGTTGGGGTCGATACCCACGATCGCTAGGACCTTGTTGGAGGTCGAGCGGCCGACACCGTAGATGTACGTGAGACCGATCTCGACCCGCTTCTGCGGCGGGATGTTGACGCCTGCGATACGTGCCATGCGGACTTACCCCTGCCTCTGACGATGACGCGGGTTCGAGCAGATCACCTGGACCGTGCCGTGACGGCGGATGATCTTGCACTTCTCGCACATCTGCTTGACTGACGCTCTTACCTTCATTGGTGATCCTCGCTGGGAGCGCGGCGAGCCTGCGACGGCCGCGCGCCACCTCCGGGCGACCCCAGGCGGGCCGCTACTTGAACCGGTACGTGATCCTGCCTCTGCTGAGGTCGTAGGGCGACAGTTCGACCTTGACCCTGTCGCCGGGCAGGATGCGGATGTAGTTCATGCGCATCTTGCCCGAGATGTGGGCGAGCACTTCATGGTTGTTGTCGAGATGCACGCGGAACATGGTGTTCGGCAGCGCTTCGACAACCTCGCCTTCGATCTCGATGGCTTCTTCTTTGTTCGCCATACTCCCTACTCGTCGACAGACAGCGGCCTGACATACTACCACAAACGGCGAGGCTCACAAACCGCGCCGTTCGCAGCGGCGCGGCGGCCGAGGCCCGCGCCTGGACGTGTCGTCCTCACGCTCCCGCGCCGCTCCTCTCCGAGCGCCGGCGCGTGAGCACCCGCGGCCCCTTCTTGCCCACCGCGACGGTGTGCTCGAAGTGCGCCGATAGTGACCCGTCGGCAGTGTGGATCGCCCACCCGTCGTCGGCGACGACGACTTCGTAGGCGCCGGCGTCCACCATCGGCTCGATGGCGAACACCATTCCTTCTTCCAGCCGCGGACCACGGCCGGGGTCACCATAGTTCGGGATCTGCGGATCCTCGTGCATCTCTCTGCCGACGCCGTGCCCGACCAGCGAGCGCACGACGCTGAAGCCCGCCGCCTCGACGATCTCCTGCACTGCGTGCGAGATGTCGCCGAGGCGCCGGCCCTCCCGGCACTCGGCCAGGCCGGCCTCCAGCGACTCCGCGGTGACGTCGAGCAGGCGCTGCGCCTCGGGCTCGACGGCGCCCATGGGCAGGGTCACGGCCGAGTCGGCCACGTACCCGTCCAGCGTCACGCCGACGTCGAGGCTCAGCAGGTCGCCCTCGGCCACCCGATACTTGCCCGGGATGCCGTGGACGACCATGTCGTTCGGCGACGCGCAGATCGACGCCGGGAAACCGCGGTAGCCGAGGAACGTGGGCACGCCGCGATGCTGGCGGATGAACTTCTCCGCGAGGCGGTCGAGCTCGGCCGTGGTGATGCCGGGCGCCGCCTCCTCGGTGAGGGCGTCGATGCAGTCCGCGAGGATCGCGCCTGCGGCTGCGATCTTGGCGATCTCTCCTGCCGACTTACGGACTATCACGCCGTGTCAGCTCGCAAGGATACCGCGGACCTGCTCGTACACTTCGTCCGGCCGCTTGCCGCCGCCGAACGCGCTCTCGAGCACGCCCTTGCTCTCGTAGTAGCCGACGAGCGGCGCCGTCTGCTCCTCGTACACGGCGATGCGATTGCGCACCGTCTCTTCGTTGTCGTCGGCGCGTTGCGTGAGCTCGCCGCCGTCGACGTCGCAGACGCCGCCGGCCTTCGGAGGATCGAAGGCGATGTTGTAGATCTTGCCGCAGGCGGCGCAGGTGCGCCGGCCGGCGATGCGCTGCACGAGCTCTTCGGCCGGCACGTCGATGAGCACGACGTGCGTGATCGCCCTGCCGGCCTCGGCGAGCGTGGCGTCGAGGGCCTCGGCCTGAGGGACCGTGCGCGGGAAGCCGTCGAGGAGAAAGCCCTCGCCGGCGTCCGGCTCCGCGAGCCGCTCGCGCACGACGCCGATCACGACCTCGTCGGGGACGAGAGAGCCGCTCTCCATGTACTTCTGCGCCTCGCGGCCCATCTCGGTGCCTCTGGCGACGGCCGCGCGCAGCATCTCACCCGTCGAGATGTGCGGCAGCTCGTAGTCGGCCACGATGCGTGCGGCCTGCGTGCCTTTGCCCGCACCCGGGCCGCCGAGAAGGATCACATTGCGCTGGGTCATCTCTGAGTCTCCTACTTGAGGAAGCCTTCGTAGTGCCGCATGAGGAGCTGCGCCTCCATCTGCCGCATCGTGTCGAGCGCGACGCCGACCACGATGAGCAGCGAAGTGCCGCCGAAGTAGAACGGGACGTTGATGGGGGGCCGCGACAGCAGCCACGGCAGCACCGCGAGGGAGGCGAGGAAGAGAGCCCCGGGGAAGGTCAGGCGCGTCAGGATGCGGTCGAGGTACTCCGCGGTGGGCCGGCCGGGCCGCACGCCGGGGATGAACCCGCCGTACTTCTTGAGGTTGTCGGCCTGGTCGATCGGATTGAACGTCACCGCCGTATAGAAGTAGGTGAAGATGATGATGAGGATGGCCTCGCCGATGATGTAGAGGAACGTGCTCGGCCCGAACGTCCGGTTGAACCAGCCGCCGATGCCGTCGGTGCCCAGGAACTGCGCGAACGTCGGGATGATCATCATCACCGACGAGGCGAAGATGACCGGGATCACGCCCGCCATGTTGACCTTGAGCGGGATGAACGTGCTCTGCCCGCCCATCATCCTGCGGCCGACCACCCGCTTGGCGTACTGCACCGGGACGCGCCTCTCTCCCGTGGTGATCCAGATCACACCGACGACCACCGCGAGCGCGATGACGATGAACAGGACGATCGGCAGCAGGCTCAGGGTGAAGAGCTGCGCCGCCCCGGACGGGATGCGCGACACGATACTGATGAAGATGATGATCGACATGCCGTTGCCGATGCCGCGCGCGGTGATGAGCTCACCGAGCCACATCACGATCACGGCGCCGGCGACGAGGCTGGTCACGATCAGGCCCGCGCGCCACCAGGTGAGATCCGGCAGGGCGTCGTACTGGCGGAACAGCACGATGTAGCCGAACGACTGCACCAGCGAAAGGGCGACGGTGAGCCAGCGCGTGTACTTGGTGATCTGCTTCTGGCCCTGTTCGCCCTCTTTGGCCAGCTCCTCGAGCTTGGGGATCACGACCGTGAGGAGCTGCATGATGATCGATGCCGTGATGTACGGCATGATGCCGAGCGCGAACACGGCGACGCGGCTGAGCGCGCCACCGGAGAACAGGTCGAGGAAGCCCACGACCCCGGCGCTGCCCGATTCGAAGAATTTCTGCAGCGCCGCGATGTCGATGCCCGGGACGGGCACGTAGGACCCGAACCGGTAGATCGCGACCATCGCCGCCGTGAAGAGGAGCTTGGTGCGAAGATCCGGGATCTTCCATGCGTTGGCGAGCGATTGCCAGAGCTTGTTGTTCACGACACCCCCCGGGAGCCGGTCAGAGGAGCTCGGCCTTGCCGCCGGCCGCCTCGATCTTCTCGACGGCACTGCGGGAGTACATGTGGACGCGCACGGTGAGCGCGACCGTGAGCTCGCCGCCGCCGAGGACCTTGATCGGCGTACGGGTGTTCTTGACGATGCCCTTGGCGACGAGCGCCTCCGGGGTGACTTCCTCGCCCGCCGCGAACGCGTTCGCGAGGCGGCCGACATTGACCGGCACCTGGTAGGTGCGGAACGGCCCGATGGGCATGCTCTTCTTCATGTGCGGGCCACGCAGCTTGCCGAGGCGCATGTAGAGCGGCATCTGGCCGCCCTCGTAGCCCGGGCGCACGCCGCCGCCGGAGCGGGCGTTGTAGCCCTTGTGGCCCTTGCCGGCCGTCTTGCCCTGGCCGGAGCCCTTACCGCGGCCGAGACGCTTGGTGGCCTTGGTCGAGCCCGGATTGGGGCGCAGATTGTGGAGTCCCAGTTCTTCTTTCAGTTCTTCTGTCATGTCACGACTTCTTCGCTGCAGGGCGGACCTCGACGAGGAACGCCACGTGTTTGACCATGCCGCGGATCACGGGAGTGTCCTCGTGCACCACGGTGTGACGGATGCGCTTGAGTCCGAGCGCGCGGAGCGTGCCGCGATGCTCGGGCAGGCGCCCGATGGAGCTCTTGAGCTGCGTGATCTCGATGTAGTCGGCCATCTGCCTCAGGCCTCCTTGGCGTCCGCAGCGTCGTCCTTGGACTGGCGCTGGTCGAGGCCAAGCACCTGGGCGACGGAGATGCCGCGCAGACGTGCCTGTCCCTCAGGCGTCTTCAGAGACTGCAGGCCCTGGACGGTGGCGCGGACCAGGTTGATCGGGTTGGTGGTGCCAAGCGACTTCGTGAGGATGTCGCGGACACCCGCCAGCTCGAGCACGGCGCGAACGCCGCCGGCGGCGATGACGCCGGTACCGGGAGCGGCCGGCTTGAGCAGCACGCGGGCGGCGCCGAAGCGACCGATCACCTGATGCGTGGTGGTCGTGCCGTTGTAACGCGGCACGGTGAACAGGTTCTTCTTCGCGTCCTCGATCGCCTTCTGGATCGCCAGCGGCACCTCGCGCGCCTTGCCGTAGCCGGCGCCCACGTGACCGTTTTCGTCACCGACGACGACCAAGGCCGTGAAGGAGAACCGCCGGCCGCCCTTGACGACCTTGGCGACGCGGTTGATATCGACGACGCGCTCTTTGAGCTCGTTGCCTTCGCTGAATGATCCTCTAGCCACGGGGTCCTATTCTCCTTGTCAGAAAACCAGGCCGCCCTCGCGGGCGCCCTCGGCGAGAGCCTTGACTCGGCCGTGATACAGATAGCCCGAGCGGTCGAACACGACGCGCTCGATGCCCTTGTCCTTGGCGCGCGGCGCAAGCAGTTCGCCGACCTTCTTCGCGACGTCGGCCTTCTTGAGGCCGGCGGTGTCGATCTCCGCCGAGCGCGCGGCGACGATCGTCGCCGCGGCGGCGTCGTCGACGAGCTGGGCGTAGATCGCCTTGTTGGAGCGGAACACCGACACGCGCGGGCGCTCGGTGGTGCCGCTGATGCGGCCGCGGATGCGGCGCTTGCGCCGAGCCCGGGCCTCCCTGATGGTGGTTGCGCTCATCTTCTGGTCGTTCCTCTTCTCTCAGGCAGCGCTATGCGCGCTTGCCGACCTTGCGCTGGACGTACTCGCCCGCGTAGCGGATGCCCTTGCCCTTGTAGGGTTCGGGCGGCCGGATGGACCGCACCTTGGCGGCCACTTCGCCGACGGCCTGCTTGTCGATACCCCTCACGATGACCACGGTCTGCTGCGGCGTCTCGAAGGTGATGTGCTCCGGCGGCTCGATCACCACCGGGTGGCTGTAGCCGACCAGCAACTCGAGGGCGTCGCCCTTGACGCTGGCGCGGTAGCCGACGCCGACGATCTCGAGACGCTTCTCGAAGCCGTCGGTGACGCCGGTCACCATGTTGGCGATGAGCGTCCGGGTGAGCCCGTGCAGCGAGCGATGCTGCCCGCTGTCGGTGGGGCGTTTGACCTGGATGACGCCGTCGCCGACCTCCACCATCATCTCGCGAGGTACCCGCTGGGTGAGTTCACCCTTGGGGCCCTTCACTGTGACGACGGCGTTGTCGTACTTGAACTCCACGCTGTCGGGCAGCGGGATTGGTGCTCTTCCGATCCTCGACATGTCCCGTCCTTACCAGATGAAGCAGATGACCTCGCCGCCGAGGCCCAGTTTCTGCGCTTCCGCGCTCGTCACGAGGCCCCGCGACGTGGAGATGATGGCCGTGCCGAGCCCGCCGAGCACCTTGGGCAGCGTCTCCTTCTTGGCGTAGACACGACGCCCAGGCTTGGAGACGCGCTTGATGCCGGAGATGACGCGCTCGCGGTTCTTGGCGTACTTGAGCTCGACGATGATGACCTCGCCCTGCTCACCCTGCTTCTTGTCGTAGCCGGCGATGTACCCCTGCTCCGTCATGAGGCGCGCGATCTCCACCTTCATCTTGGAGGCCGGGATCTCGACCGTGCTGTGCCGAGCCGTGCTGCCGTTGCGGATGCGCGTGAGCATATCGGCGATGGGGTCAGTCATTGACATCTTGTCGCCTCCTCACCAGCTCGACTTGGTCAGACCCGGGATGACGCCCTGGTGCGCGACTTCGCGCAGGCAGATGCGGCAGAGCCCGAACTTACGGTAGTAGGCGCGCGGACGGCCGCAGCGCTGGCAGCGGTTGTACTCCCGCACCTTGTAGCGCTGCTTGCGTCCGGCTTTCACCACGAGGGATGTCTTGGCCATGCTTCAGATGCTCCTAGTTGGAACGGAACGGCATGCCCAGCTTGGCCAGCAGGGCGCGCCCTTCCTCGTCCGTCTTGGCGGTCGTCGTGATGACGACGTTGAGACCGCGGAACGTCTCCACCGAGTCGTAGTCGATCTCGGGGAAGATGGTCTGCTCGCGAACGCCCATGGCGAAGTTGCCGCGCCCGTCGAACTGACCGGGATCGATGCCGCGAAAGTCGCGGATGCGTGGCAGGGCGATCGAAACGAGCCGATCGATCATCTCGTACATGCGCTCACCGCGAAGCGTGACGCGGCAGCCGATGGACATTCCCTCGCGCAGCTTGAAGCCGGCGATCGACTTGCGAGCCTTGGTGATCGCCGGCCGCTGGCCGCTGATCAGGGCGAGCTCCTCGACGGCGTCGTCCAGCAGCTTCGCGTTCGTCTTCGCCTCGCCGACGCCCATGTTGAGCGTGACCTTGGTGACGCGCGGGACTTCCATCACGTTACGGTAGCCTAGCTCCTCTTTGAGCTGGGGCACGATCTCACTGAAGTACTTGTCCTTGAGCCTGGCCATCTGCTTACGCCTTGTCGATGTCTTTGCCGCAGGAAGAGCGGCGGCATGTGCGGACCTTGCCGCCGCCGTCGATCAGCCGGTACCCGACACGGGTGGGCTGGCCGCAAGCAGGGCAGACGAGCATCACGTTGGACGCGTCGATCGCCGCTTCGCGCTCGATCACACCGCCCTGTGGATTGGTCTTGGGATTCGGCTTGGTGTGCTTCTTCATGATGTTGAGGCGCTCGAGGACGACCCGGCGCTTCTCCGTGTCGACGCGTATCACCTTGGCGGACTTGCCCGCCTCCTTGCCGCTGATGACACGCACCTGGTCACCCTTCTTGATCTTCATGTTGGCCATCACAGCACCTCGGGCGCGAGCGACACGATCTTCATGAAGTTCTTCTCGCGCAGCTCGCGGGCGACAGGACCGAAGATGCGGGTCCCGCGCGGATTGTTCTGGTTGTCGATGAGCACGGCGGCGTTCTCGTCGAACGCGATGTACGTGCCGTCCTTGCGACCGAACTCCTTCTTGGTGCGAACCACAACGGCGCGAA
>CAIYOD010000127.1 GCA_903927755.1 uncultured Thermoleophilia bacterium
CTCTTTCTCATCTGACTTCTCCTTGTTTGGGTACGAAGGTCGTGGACGACTGCTGGCGGAGCGACCCTCCCTCCTTTGGCCGGGTGGAGCTGTGCACCTTTCACAACGCAGCGGCGCCGCAGACGTTACACACGGGAGTCGTCTGGAGAGACGGGCGGCTTCGGCGCAGCCTCCCCGCGCTGGGCGCCGAGACCGTCACTGCTGCAGCCGCGTCTCGAGCCAGACGCGCACATCCTCGGGGGTGAAGCCGTACACGTCCTTGATCTCCTTGAGGGGCTTGTCCAGCGCCTCGGCCGGGACGCCGAACACGGAACCGAGCTCCTCTGCCGGCACGCCGGTGGCCTCGGAGATCTCAGCGAGAGAGGTGGAGCCCTTGATGAGCATGGGGTCGAGGGAGCCTTCTCCCGAGGAGGCCCGGACTTGGCCCATGGCGTGGGCCAGTCCAGGCTGGCGCCAGTCGAAGTCCCCGGCGAGCGTGGCGCCGTCGACGGTGGCGACGAGCACGGCGGTCACGACTGCTTGGCGAACACGCTGACGCGGGAGAGCATGCCCAGCAGGGCGCCGGCAGGGCAGAGGTACTTGCAGAAGAAGCGGTCGTACACCAGCGAGCCGGGGAGCGACGCGACGAGGATCAGGAAGCCGATGAGGTAGGTCGTGAACAGGTCGCCGGAGGCGAGGTGCGCCCACGCGACCCAGGGGTCATAGGGGCGCAGAACCAGCTCCGCCGCCTGCCAGGTCCAGATCGCCAACCAGGCGAGGAGCGCGTACTTGAGGTATCGCGCCACGCGATCGATGGAGCGCGGCACCGTGAAGCGGCGACGAAAGAGCCTGCGACCGACGGCCCCGACGATCCCCTGCAGCGTGCCGAGCGGGCAGATCGTGCCGCAGAACGAACGCCGGTAGATCAACGCCATGATGAGCATGCCGGCCAGCAGGATCACCGAGCTGGCCGCGGTGTGCCTGAGAAAGCTGTTCCCGATGAGCAGCGAGTAGAGCGTCTCGAGGCCGCCGAACGGGCACAAGAAGTCGACGTTCGCCCAGCGGCCGGACCCACGGGCCGTCTGGTGCGCGGTGAGTATCGCGGTCATGCCGACGAGCACGATTCCCAGGATCGTCCAGTGGACCCACCGTGCCCGGCGCCTGCTCGTCACGTGTGTCCGCTCCACTGCCATCGTCCGTCTCCCCCCGCTGTGGTCCGCCGCCGTCGCGCGGCGGCGGCGGTCTCTGTGCCACCACCGAGTGCACGTGCGAGTTGTGAAGCATCTCTGAACCGGTTGTGGGGGAGTTGTGAAGTGCGCCGGCCGTCGCTCCGTGTCCCGAGACGGCGGCGCTGCCGGTCGGGAGTCAAGCTGGGGGTTCTGATCCCACGACAGAAGACGCAGCGTCGAATCGCAGAGCGCTGCGACCGCGGTCGTCGATCATGCGCTCTCGCAGGCGCGCGGCGCCTCGGCCGGCAAGGCCTCCACGCCGCCTGGTGCTCTTCTGCCGGCCATTGGTGCGGATGTCACCGTTCTGGCCGAGAAGCCGGGCGGCTCGGCCTTCCGGATGGTGGGGACGGCCACAAGTGACGCCAGCGGTGCGTGCTCGCGGGAGTACCGGAACACGATCAAGAAAACGTGATCATCCCGTACCCGTTTCGAGGATCTTGCGAAGGGATGAGTGCCGCGTCTGCTCCGCCGCGAACGGCGTCACGCGGGCGTCTCAGTGCTGGCACGCGCCCTCGAGCCCGACCACCGGCAGGCCGCCTTGGATGAACGCGTGAACCGTGGTCTGCACGTCGCCGCCGACGCCTGCGTGCACGGCGATACCGACCTGGTTGAACCCCATCAGCGGACGTCCGCCGATGCCGTCCACGACGATGGCGTCGACATTGTGCTCGGCGAGCAGCAGGACCGGCGCCATGCAGCCGCCCTCGGTGTGCGGGGCGTTGTGGAGGATCTCCACCTCGCCCACCTGGCCGTCGGTCACGTCGACCATGGTGAAGCAGTCGCAGCGGCCGAAGTGGCCGGAGCGACGGGCCTGGAGGCCGCCGGGAAGTTCGGAGGGGATGGCGATGCGCGTCTTCGTGATGATCTGTTCGGTCATGGCTCTCTCACTCTCGCTGGTTGATCAGTCGGTATGTCGTTCTCTGCCCGGCCACCTCCACGGCCGCCCCGGTGATGACCTCCGCCGGCACCGCAGCCCCGGCCTCGCCCGCCACCTCGGCCGCCGTGACCCATCCCGCAGCGCCCCGCTGGATCCCAGCAGGTACCCACGTCGGGCGACGCGCAAGAGGGGCATGCATCGGCCGGGCCCGCATTGCTCGGGGCGGTCCACAGGGCTCCGCACGCCGAGCAACACAGCTGCCGCGGCTCCACGCGATACTGGCCGCCGCCGATGAGGATGGCCTTGCCGCCGACGAGGGCTTCCGCGACCGTGGCGCGACCGCGCTCCAGCACGCGGCCGACCGTCTGCCGCGACACGCCCATCGCCGCAGCCGCCTGCTCGTGACTGAGGCCCTCGAGATCGACGAGACGGATGGCCTCGAGCTCGTCGACGGCGAGGGGTAGCTGCTCGAGGTCGCGACCGGGCACGCCGGCGGGCTTGAACAGCGTCACGCGAGGCACGCCGCCCACCGCACGTTCAATCGGAGGGCGCGCCACTGATCATCCCCAAGGTTATTAGCATATGCTCATTGTAGCCGCACGCGGCGGGGGATTCAACGCGGGGACGCATCGTCCGGCGGGACCTGCGGGCCGCGGCTGGCCGCCGAGGGCCGGGCGCGGACCGGCGAAGAAGAGACGGTCGTCGCGATGACGTCCACGTTCTTCGGGAGCTCCGAAGGGTCCGGCGGATCGAGCCGCAGGTACGCGCTTCCCAGTCGCCGGGCAGGCTCGCTGCGGCTCAGCGCCAGGCGCAGCGCGGCCCGGCGAAGCAGCGGCCGCGTCAGCCCCTCGGCGTCGCGCAGGTCCTGCGCCACATAGGCGCCGACCGCGACGAGTGCGCGCGTCGCGGTGCGCCCGCCCAAGCTGCTCTCGTTGCCCCGGCCGCCGCCATTGCGACGGCCGGGGCGCAGCCCGGCGCCGTCACATGCCGGCCCTCCGCGTCGCCGCCGGCCAAACTTGGGTCTTCCGTCTCCGTTCATGGCTACTCCATTCCTCCTCAGGCCCAGTGACCGATCACGGTGGGAGCCGCCACCGCTGTCAGCTCGCCGCGCTTGAGAGCGGCCAGTGCGTCGCTCACGCTGAGCCCATTGCCCGCCTGGTAGATGGCGATGTTCGCGGCCGCGAGGACCTTGTGCGCGTTGGGACCGACGTTGCCGGTGATGACCGCCTCGGCGCCTTGCGACGCCACGGTGCTGCC
>CAIYOD010000128.1 GCA_903927755.1 uncultured Thermoleophilia bacterium
AGCTACGGATCGTCGCCTTGGTGAGCCGTTACCTCACCAACAAGCTAATCCGGCGCGGGCCCATCCCAGAGCAGAAGCCGAAGCTACCATTTGGCGCGACCCACTTAGCAGGTCGCGCATCATCCGGTATTAGCGTCCCTTTCGGAACGTTATCCCAGTCTCTAGGGCAGGTTGCCCACGTGTTACTCACCCGTTCGCCACTGTACTCACACCCGAAGGTGCTTTCTCGTTCGACTTGCATGTGTTAAGCACGCCGCCAGCGTTCGTCCTGAGCCAGGATCAAACTCTCCGTGAAAACTTGGTGCTAGCGTCCGAAGACGCGAGACAAGCTTAGAGAGAGCTCGAAAGCTCAAAAGCCGAAGCACGAATGCTTCGGTTGTCTGTGACTCCCAAACCGCCGGCCCGAAGGTCGACGATCAGCAATAGGAGCCACTGACGGGATAAATCATTTGAACCAGGCATACCCGAAGGCATGCCAGGCGCACTGGCGTCCGCCGATCATCGTGCCGCCTCAAGGGCGACGCCGAGTGATCGGCTTCCTCATCCTGTTCAGTTTTCAAAGACCTCGTGCCCGTGGGCACTTGGTGAATCGCGGCGGTTTCGGCGCGCACGAACCCTGCAGAAGTAGTCGCGGGGTTTGGCTTACCTCACCACACGTCCCGGCAGGGACTTCGTAGTATACACGAAGTTGCCGAGCCGTTCAACGATTCGCGCTCTTGGTCATCACCGAGACATTGTCTGCGACGAGCGGACTCCTGAAGCGCTAGGGAAGTATACCCCCGGAAAGTGCCGTGTCAACCTCACGTGAGCGATTTGTTCAAGAAGCCGTGGCTCGAGGCTGAAATCGAGCCTGAGAGGGAGTGACCGGCGGGTCCTAGAGGTCCCGGATCACGCCTTGGGCCTTTGCCGACTTGCCGGCCTTGAGGTGCTTGCCGGCCAGGGCAGCGGTGGGGACGGCGAGCTCGGAGACCGGCTCGCCGTCCAGACTGACGCCGCCCTGCTGGATGCGGCGCCGCCACTCGCTGCGCGTCTGGCCGAACCAGCGCTCGAGGACGGCCGGCAGGAACACGTTGCCGTCCTCCTCCACGTCGGCGGCCACCAGCGCCAGCGCCTGCAGGTCGGCGGCGGACTCGTGGCGGCGGAAGACGCTGTCGAAGTGCTCTTCCGCCGCGGCTGCGGCCTCGGCGCCGCGGAGCCGCGTGATGATCTCGCGCGCGAGGCGCGCCTTGAGATCACGCGGGTTCGCGGCGCCGCTCTTGAAGTCGGACTCGAGCCGCGCCAGCTCGTCGGCGTGGTGCGGCGTGAGCAGCCGGTAGTACGTCATCATGACGTCGTCAGGGATGCTCATGACCTTTCCGTACATGTCGCGCGGGTCCTCATTGACACCGACGTAGTTGCCCGTGCTCTTGCTCATCCGCTCGACACCGTCCGTGCCGGGCAGGATGTCCATGGTCATGATCGCCTGCGGCTCCTGGCCGAAGTGCGACTGGAGGTCGCGCCCCACGAACAGGTTGAAGACCTGGTCGGTGCCGCCGAGCTCGATGTCCGCCTCGATCGCCACCGAGTCGTAGCCCTGCGCCAGCGGATACAGCATCTCCAGCATGCTGATGGGCTGGTGCGCCTCCCAGCGCTTGGCGAAGTCGTCCCGCTCGAGGATGCGGGCCACCGTGGTCGTGGCGGTGATCTCGAAGAGCTGCTCCATGGTGAGCGGCGCGAGCCACTCCCCGTTGTAGCGGATGTCGAGCCTGGCCGGGTCGTCGTCGAGGATGTGGAACGCCTGCTCCTTATAGGTCTCGGCGTTGGCGTCGATGACGGCGCCGTCCAGGCGGGGGCGCGTCTTGCTGCGGCCCGAAGGGTCGCCGATACGCGCCGTGTAGTCGCCGATGATGAGCACCGCGACGTGGCCTGCGTCCTGGAACTGGCGCAACTTGTTCAGGACGACGGTGTGGCCGAGATGGATGTCCGGCGCCGTGGGGTCCACTCCGAGCTTGACGCGCAGCGGACGCTGCTCGCGCTCGGCGCGGTCGAGTTTGGCCTCGAGCGCTCCCTCCGGGAGCACGTCGACAGCGCCGATCATCAGGTCGTCGAGGAGTCGGCGGTCGGCCACGGCTCGGTCCTTTCGAACGGGTACGGCAGGTCGGACGGGCCGGGCCGGAGGCTCGAGTCACGAGAGCCCGCGCCGGGCGGCGCGGCCGCCGTGGATGATAGCACAGGGCGGCGGCCGGGCCGGCGGGCACGGGCCTCAGGCAACGGCCGGGCCGGCGGGCACGGGCCTCAGGCGACGCCGCGGAAGAGGTGCCCGGTAGTGGAGCGCTCGCGCGACGCCAGCGGCGCGAGCGCCTCGAGGCCGCCGGAGGCGAAGGCGGCGCGCTCGGCCTCGTCCATCGCCGCCTGCTCGACCACGAAGGTGGTCACGCCGGCGGCGCGCAGCTCGTCCAGATTGGGCGCGAGGTTGGTGACGCGGGCGTTGAAGATGCGCGTGCCGCCCGCGTCGGCCTCGGCCGGGAACTCGTAGCCCTTGGCGTCCTCCAGGAGAAGCGAGACGTGCTCGTCCGAGCCGGGCGCCTCGTAGAGGCCCTCAGCCCGGCCGAGGAGATCGCGCGTGCGCAGCACCTGCTGGCGGCCGAAGGCGAGGATCTCGAGCGCCGGCGGTCCGTCCGGGGCCGCTTCGGCCAGCGAGCGTGCCAGAGCGGCGACCTCCTCCAGCGCCGCCTCCGGCGACGCCGTGACCGCCGCCGGCCGAGCGCCGGCGAGCCGTGTCGCCACGCCGGCGGCGAGCCCGTTCAGGCCCTGGAGCGGGTACTCGATGACGAAGCCGGCGCGCAGGCCGTCCAGCGTGCCCGGGTCACGGACGACCACGGCGTCCCACGCGAGCGCGAGGACCTCGGCCAGCCAGGCCGCGTCGGCGTCGAAGAGGACCTCGGGCAGGCGGACGCGCACCGGCGATCCCAGAGCGCGCGGCGTCTCGAGGGCACGGGCGATCGCCTCCGGCGCGTCTCCCGTGAGCACGTCCAGGCAGTAGGCGCCGCCACGCGGAAGCGGGAGCGGCCTCTCGCCCAGGCGCAGGCGCAGGACGACCGGCGGCGGCGAGCCGGAGTCGCGGTCACGCGGCACGGGCAGGGGCGCCGAGGCCGAAGCCGCCACGCGGTGGTCGGAGCGCCGGTGGGCGTCGACGCGGCGCTCGCCCAGCGTCGCCACGGCCCGGCGCCGCAAGTCCTTGAGGGCGCCGACGGCCAGGAAGGCTCCGTCGGCCACAACGTACTCGAGCTCGGCGAGCCGGTAGGGCGTCCCTCCGAGCGCGCCCAGCGCGTCGCGGGCGCGCTCCTCGCTCAGCGCGGCCGTCCTCGCCGCGGCGAGCGGCTCGGGAGTCGCCACCGAGACGGACTCTCCCGAGGCCAGGTCGGTGACGGTGAGCGCGGCCGGCGCCCCCTCTTCCCCGTTCAGACTCATCCTGAGGTCGATCGGCCTGAGCGCGACCCGCCCGTTCACGAGGTCGCGGCCCAGCTCGCCCACGTCCGCAGCAGCCAGGCGGAACATCCGGTCCTTGACGGCGACGCGCTCACGCACGTGCAGCGTGATGGTCGCGTCGCCTTCCGCCTCCAGCCGTCTCGGCTCGGTCTGGCCCCATGGCGTGTACAGGTAGACGACGTCGCCCTCGGCGACCGGCTGGTTGAGCTTGACCTCGACCGCGCCCGTCGACTCGTTGAAGCCGCTCACCCGGCCGACGAGCACCCCGCGATGGCCGCCGCGGCCGCCGCTGCGCACGTCGTCGTGGCGGCCCTCCAGGTGAGCTGTCGTGAACGAGCGCGAAAAGCTCTGCTCCAGCCGCTCGCTCCACTCCGGCCGCACGGTGAAGCCTTCCGGGTCCGCGATCGCCGCGTCCAGGGCCTCGCGATACACGGAGGTCGTGACGCCGACGTAGGCCGCATCCTTCATGCGGCCCTCGACCTTGATGCTCGTGATGCCGGCGGCCAGCAAAGCCGGAAGCACACCGATCGCCGACAGGTCGCTGGTCGACATGATCCGCGACGATTCCAGAGCCGGCAGACCGGGGGCCTTCAGTGCATAGCGCAACCGACACGACTGGCTGCAACGGCCGCGGTTGCCGCTGCGGCCGCCGACCATGCTGCTGAGCAGGCAGTCGCCGGAGTAGCCGTAGCAGAGGGCTCCGTGCACGAAGGCCTCGAGCTCGAGGCCGCGCGTCTCGAGAGCGGCGATCTCGGCGAGGCTCAGCTCGCGCGCCAGGATGGCGCGCGAGAAGCCGAGCCGCTCAAGCGCCGCCAGCTGCGCCGAGCTGTGCGTGTTGAGCTGAGTGCTGGCGTGCAACGACAGGCCGGGGTACTCCTCGCGCACGCGCGCGGCGAAGCCCAGGTCGGCGACGATGAGGGCGTCGAGGCCGGCGAGGTACGGCGCCTCCAGCGCCGCGAGCGCCGGCTCCACCTCGTCGTCCTTGAGCAGCGTGTTGAGCGCCAGGTACGCGCGCGCATCGTACAGATGGGCCGTCTCGACGGCCTCGGGGACGGCCTCGGCGCCGAAGTAGCCGGCGAAGGCGCGCGCGCTCCAGCGCGCGAGGCCGAAGTACACGGCGTCCGCGCCGGCGGAGAGGGCCGCGCGCAGAGCGCGCGGCTCCCCCGCCGGCGCGAGAAGCTCGGGTCTCGTCATGTGCGGACGCCGCCCGGCGTCAGCGCGGCGGGAGCGCGCCGGGCTCCTCGCTCGTCACCTTGCCGCGCTTGTCGCGGTGCACCCGCACGAGCCCGCTCGTGGCGATCGTCTTGACCCCGCCCCGCTCGAGCTCGTCCAGGAACAGGTTGATGCCGAGCGAGTCGCTGCTCATGTGGCCGGCGATGACGACATGGATGCTGTGCTTGTCGGCCTCGTCGCGCAGTTCCTGGCCCATGTGCATGCCGACGATCGTGCCGACGCCGGCGGCGGCGAGCTTCTCGACGACCGTCTTGGGACCCTCGGTGCCGCCGGTCATGTCGACCCAGATCTTGCCGGCGCGCGACCCGCCGCTGCTCTTGCCGGCGTAGGGACCGGCGCCCTTCTGCGCGGCGATGCGGTACTCGGGGATCTCGAGCAGCGCCTTCTCCACGTCCTCGATCGTGCTCGGCTTCTTCTTGGCGAACCACTTGATGAGGTAGTCGACCACGAGGTTGTCGGTGGGCGTGTGCGCCGAGAAGAACGGCACGTCGAGCAGGCGCGCCGCGTCGATGGCCTGGTCGTAGTTGATGGGCATGAGCCGCCGCTTGACCTCGTCCATGCGCGCGGCGATGAGCTTCTCGCCGGCCTGGATAGGCACGCCGAGCGTCGCCCAGATGTCCGCCTGGACCTCCATCACCGCGTCGAGCCTGGTGAGACCCCAGGCCTCGGGGTGATGCGTGTAGATGGCGTCGATGGCCATGCCCTTCTCACGCAGGCGGTCGGCCAGGAGCACCTCGCCGGTGTTCATGTCGATGCCGCCGAGCAGCGACTTCACCTCCAGGTCAGGGTCACCCACGTAGATGCGCGTGTCGTTGAAGGGGTTGGTGAGCTGCTCCGGGTCGGCCAGCTCCTTGAGGTGGTCCGGAAGGGCGTCGTACCGCTTCCTGGTGCGCGCCAGGAACTCGTCGACGCCGGCCTTGCCGCGCGGGTCGGCCTCGATGCCCATCCGCACGGCGGTCTCGTAGATCTCACGGAGCTTCACAGTGGTGGTCCTTTCGTCGCTGGAACGCTCCTATCTTACCCAGAGGGCAGAATGGGAGTCCGCGCCGGCGACCGGGAGAGGAACCGGCTGTCGGCGTCGGCGAAGCGCCACGGCTTCTGGTCGCCACCGCGCACGCCGATGCGAGCCGTGGTCACGACGCGCGGCTCGGGCGCAGCGGCGTCCCGCGGCAGGATCGCCAGGGGCGGCTCCCAGACGGGAAGGCCGTTCTCGGCGCGGCCGATGCCGAGCGCCTGGGCGAGCCGCGCCGGGCCGGAGGCCAGCAGGCGCGGCTCGGGCACCCCGCGGCGGGCGACCATGCCCTCGACGCCGTGCTCAGGCTCGAGGGCGCGCAGCAGCACGCCTGCCGCCACTCCCTCCTCCTCGGAGGCGACGTTGGCGCAGAAGTGCATGCCGTAGGTGAAGTAGACGTAGAGGTGACCGGGCGGCCCGAACAGGACGGCGTTGCGGTCGGTCTTGCCGCGGTAGCCGTGGCAGCAGGGGTCGTCCTGACGGTAGGCCTCGGTCTCCACGATGCGGCCGCCGGCTTCGCCGAACAGGAACGTGCAGCCGACGAGGTCGCGCGCCACCTCGAGCGCGCTGCGCGCGAAGAAGGTCTGTGGCAGCGGATCCGGCGAGGCGCTCATGAAGCTACTGTAGCGGAACCACAGGCTCCGCCGGGAAGAGCTCCGCTCCGGCACGGGAGACGCTGCGCCGGGAGGGGAGGTGATGCATCGGGAGTGGCGGCATGGGTGGCATCTTGGGTGGCGGCATGGGTGGCATCATGGGTGGCATCACCCGCCGCGCAGCACGGCCCCCCAGAGGCGGACCGTCAGGTGGATGGGGTGACGGACGGAGGGCGGTCGCGCGCGGGCGGTCTCGCGTCAGCGGTCTCAGCAGCAGGGGCGCGCCGAGAGAGCGGCCCGCGCCCGCCCGAACTGCTCGCGCACGCGCACGGGCGCGGACCCACCGCGGGAGCGCTTGCGCGCCAGCTGCGCGACGGGTTCGTGGAGCCCGTAGTAGCCCTCGTCGAACGCGGGCGAAAGGGCACGCAGGTCCTCGAGCGGCACCTCGGCGAGACCCTCGCCCTTCTCCAGGCAGCGGCGCACCAGGCCGCCCGTCAGGTGGTGCGCCTCGCGGAAGGGCACGCCCTTCTCGACGAGGTAGTCGGCCACGTCGGTGGCGGCCAGGAAGGGATCGCAGGCCGCCGCCATGCGCGCCTCGTCGAACGTGACCTCCTCCAGCATCCCCCGCACGACGGGAAGGATCTGGTCGAGACAGTCGACGGCATCGAAGAGGTAGCGCTTGTCCTCGCGCAGGTCGGTGTTGTAGGCGAGCGGCAGGCCGTGCAGGACGCCGAGGAGGCCGCCGAGGTCCGCGGTCAGCCGCGGAGCGGCGGCCCGCATCAGCTCGGCGGCGTCCGGGTTCTTCTTCTGCGGCATGATGCTCGAGCCGCCGGCGTAGGCATCCGGGAGGCGCACGAAGCCGAACTCGGCGGTGGCCCACAGGACGAGCTCGGCGCCGAGTCGCGAGACGTGCACGCCGAGTTGCGCGGCGGCGGCGAGATAATCCACCACGAAGTCGCGGTTCGCGACCGCGTCGAGCGAGTTCTCGGCGACGCATTCGAACCCGAGATCCACGGCCTCGGCCTCGCGGTCGAGCTCGAAGTCGAGGCCCACCGCGGCGCCGGCGCCGAGCGGCAGCTCGAGGCAGGCCCGGCGGGCGGCCTCGAGCCGCGAGCGGTCGCGGTCGAGCATCCAGAAGTACGCGAGCAGGTGCTGCGCCAGCGAGGTGACCTGGGCGCGCTGCAGGTGTGTGTACGCGGGCAGCACAGTCTCGACGTGGTCGACCGCCCGTGCCAGCAGCACCTCCTGCAGGGAAGCGAGCGCCGCGTCCTGTCGCTCGGCGACGCGCCTCAGGTGCAGCCGCACGTCGGTGACCACCTGATCGTTGCGGCTGCGGCCGGTGTGCAGCCGGGCGCCGGCGTCGCCGATGAGCTCCGTGAGCCGGCGCTCCACGGCCATATGCACGTCCTCATCGGCGTCGGCCGGGACGAAGGCGCCGGACTCGATCTCGCGGCCGACGGCGGCGAGGCCGTCCTCCACGGCCTCGAACTCGTCCGCGCTCAGGATGCCGGCGCCGAGCAGCGCCCTGGCATGTGCGACCGAGCCCTCGATGTCCTCGGGCCAGAGGCGCCAGTCGAGCGCGAGCGAGCTGTTCAGCGCCACGAACGCCGGCGCGCGCTCGCCGGCGAAGCGGCCTGAGCGCGCGACGGTCACGCGTCCGCCCCCGTCGCGCCGGCGGATGAGTCCGTCGTCTGGCTGTCGTGCGTGCTCGTCATGTGCGGCATCATATGCTCCGAACGGGTGTGGAGCGGGCGGCCGCCCTGCGGCGACCTCCCCCGGCGGGCGGCCGACAGGCCGCGAGCGCCGGCGGGCGGCGGCCCTTCGGCGGCCGCCCGCTCCTCCCCGTCGTCTCCGGGGTCGCGGCCGCCGTCAGACGGTCGCGGCCTCGTCCTCCAACTCGAGCTCCTTCATCAGGTGGTGCGCCTTGCCGACCTTGGCCCAGACCTCGATCGGCAGGCCCCACAGCTCGATGAAGCCCTCGGCGGCCGTGTGCGAGAACTCGTCCTCGTCGGTGTAGGTGGCCAGCTTGTAGCTGTACAGCGAGAGGTCGCTCTTGCGGCCGTCGACCACGCAGCTGCCCTTGTGGAACTTGAGCCGCACGTCGCCGGTGACCCGCAGCTGGCTCTGGAAGAGGAATGCCTGGCAGGCCTCGGTGAGCGGGTCGAACCACTGGCCCTCGTAGATCATGTCGGCCAGCTTGCTCTCGATGGTCTTCTTGAAGTGCAGGAGGTCGCGCGTGAGCACGAGGTCCTCCATCGCCTGGTGCGCCCTGATGAGCGCCAGCGAGCCGGCGACCTCGTAGACCTCGCGGCTCTTGATGCCCACGAGCCGGTTCTCGATCATGTCGACGCGGCCGAAACCGTGCGTGTTGCCGATGGCATCGATCTTCTCGATGAGCTCGACCATGCCCATGGGCACGCCGTCGAGCGCGACGGGCTTGCCCTTCTCGAAGCTCACGACCACCGTCTGGGGCTCATCCGGAGCATCGTCCACCGACTTGACGAACTGGAAGGCGTCCTCCGGCGGCGCGACCCACGGGTCCTCGAGCACGCCGCACTCGTTGCTCCGGCCCCACATGTTCTCGTCGATGGAATATGGGCTCTTCTTGGTCAGGTTGACCGGGATGTCGTGCTCGGCCACGTAGTCGAGCAGCACCTCGCGGCTCGGCCAGTCGGCCTCACGCGCCGGGGCGATGATCTTGAGGCTCGGGTCGAGCGCCCGCACGCCGATGTCGATGCGCACCTGGTCGTTGCCCTTGCCGGTGCAGCCGTGAGCGACGGCGACGGCGCCGTACTTGTGCGCCGTCTCGACCAGCTTCTTGGCGATGAGCGGCCGGCCGATGGCGGTGCTCAGCGGGTACTTGTCCTCGTAGAGAGCGTTGGCCATGAGCGCCGGCAGGCAGTGGTGCTCGGCGAACTCTTCCTTGGCGTCGATGGCCTCTGCGGCGATGGCGCCGGCGGCCTCGGCCCGCGCCATGACGCCCGGGATGTCCTTGACGCGGCCGATGTCGACGAGGCAGCACACGACGTCGTAGCCGTACTTCTCCTTCAGCCACGGCACGAGAGCGGAGGTATCGAGACCGCCGGAATACGCGAGGACGATGGTGCCGTTGGGTGCTCCTGAGCTGGGAGTGGTCACTGGATCTGCTCCTTAGAGTGAGGTGTACCGGGGCCGGCGCGGCGCAGCCGCTCGCCGGCTCTCGAGGACGAGAGTGGAGTGCGCGCGAGATCTTGCTTCTCGCGCTAGGCCTCTCGGAGACGGTCGACGTAGCGCTTCATCTCTTGCGCCTTGTCGGACGTGTCCAGGATCACGACGAACGTATCGTCGCCGGCGAGGGTGCCGACGATGTCCGTGTGGTTGAGGTTGTCGATCTGGCGGGCGACGGTGGACGCCGTGCCGATCTCGCAGCGCACCACCAGCAACTGCTGGGAGACCGAGGTGGACCGCGCGAAGTCGCGGAGCACGTGGCGCGCGGCCTGCTCCGGGTCCTTGGGCCGCTCCCTGGAGCTCAGGACGTACTTGGCGCGACCGAGATGCGTGCGCACCTTCTGCAGGTCCAACTCGCGGATGTCGCGCGACACCGTCGCCTGGGTCACCTCGCAGCCGAGGGCGCTGAGCGCGCTCACCAGCTCCCGCTGGGTGGCGATCTCCCGCTGCTGGACGACCGTCTGGATGAGCCGCTGACGTTCGGTCTTGCCCATCGGCGCACGCGCGTTCATGAGCCCCGCATCTCCTCCGACCAGAGTCACCATCCGTATGCCGGACGGCGCACCCGCCCCACTTGAGGCATGCATAGAATACATCGAGGGGGCATCGACTATGCAAGCCGGCCGGGCTGCGGAGGCGGTGGCCACGCTCACGCGGTCACCTTGGTGCCGCAGCCGGCGTCGGTCATGATCTCGAGCAGCACGGCGTGCTCGACCCGGCCGTCGATGATGTGGGCGCTCGCCACGCCGGCCTCGAGCGCCTTGCGTACGGCGGCGACCTTGGGCACCATCCCTCCGCCGATGCGGCCCGCGGCCTGCAGTGCGCCCAGATAGGCGAGGTCGCACTCGGAGACCGGGCTGACGTCCGCGCCCTGGTCCTCGTAGATGCCGTCGACGTCGGTGAGGAAGATGATCTTCTCGGCGTGCATCGCGGCGGCGATCTCTCCGGCGACGGTGTCGGCATTGACGTTGTAGGCCTCGCCGGCGCCGTCGGCCCCGACGCTCGCGACGACTGGGATGTTGGCCTCGGCGAGCAGGTCGAGGACGTCGGTGTTGACCTCGTCGACCTCGCCGACGAAGCCCAGGTCCACGTCGTTGCCGGCCGTGTCGGTGTGCTTCTTGGGCGACACGCGCAGCAGGCGGCCGTCCTCGCCGGAGATGCCGACAGCCGTGCCGCCGTGTCTGCTGATGAGACCGACGATCTCTTTGTTGACCTTTCCGACGAGGACCATCTTGGCGACCTCCATGGTCGCCTCGTCCGTCACCCGGTGGCCGTCGACGAACTCGGGGACCATGCCGAGCTTCTTCATGTGGCGGCTGATCGCCGGGCCGCCGCCGTGCACCACGATCGGCTTCATGCCGACGAGGCGCAGGAGCACGACGTCCTCGGCGAACTGCTCCTGCAGTCGCGGCGAGGTCATCGCCGCGCCGCCGTACTTGAGCACGACGGTGGCTCCCCAGAAACGACGGATGTACGGCATCGCCTCGAGGAGGGTCTTGACGGTCTTCTGATGCCGTACGGTCATGTCGAGTACTCCGCGTTCAGGGTGACGTAGTCGTGCGTGAGGTCGCTGAAGTAGATCGTGGCCTCCGCACCCGGGCCGTTGAGCGCCACGGTCAGGTCGATCTCGGGCTGATGCATGATCTCGGCGAGCCGGCCCTGCTGGGCTTCGCCCAGCGCCGCCGGCTGCCCCTTCTCCACGATCACGACGTCTTCGTAGGAAATGCACGCCGGCAGGTGCTCGTGGCCGTCGCGCCCGAGCGCCTGGCCGAGGGCCTGCATGATGCGCCCCCAGTTGGGGTCGCGGCCGTAGAACGCCGTCTTCACGAGCGGCGAATTGGCGACGGCGCGGGCCACAGCCTCCGCGCGGCCCTCGTCCTTCGCCCCGGTGATGGTGAGCTTCATCGTGCGCGTGGAACCCTCACCGTCGGCGACGATGGACAGGGCGAGCGCGAGGAGCGCGGCATCGAGCGCCTGGCCGAGCCGCGCCAGCCCCTCTTCCCCGGGCTTCACGCCCGAGGCGCCGTTGCAGAGACCGAGGACGGTGTCGTTGGTCGACTCCTGCCCGTCCACGGTGATGCGGTTGAAGGACGCGTCGACGGCGCCGTGGAGCAGCTCCGTCCACACGGCGCCGTCCACGACCGCGTCGCAGGTCACGAAGCAGAGCATGGTCGCCATGTTGGGGCTGATCATGCCGCAGCCCTTGGCGGCGAATCCGAGCTTGACCTTGCCCTCGGGCATGACTACTTCGAGCGCGCCCTTCTTGGCGTGCTTGTCCGTGGTGCGGATGGCGGCGGAGAAGTGCTCCGACGCTTTAGCGTCGCCGCCGGCGGGCAGCGCGGCCGCTGCAGCCCCGATGCCGGGCTCGATCTTCTCCATCGGGAGATGGACCCCGATGAGTCCGGTGGAGCACACGGCCACCTGCTCGACGGGGAGCCGCAGGTGGTTGGCGGTGAGCAGTCGCATGCGGGCGGCGTCCGCAAGCCCCTGTTTGCCGGTGCAGGCGTTGGCGTTCCCGGCGTTGACGACGACGGCCCGCAGATGGCCGCAGTCGCTGGTCTCCCGGGTGAGCCGGACCGGCGCGGCGGCGGCGGCATTGCTCGTGAACGTCGCCGCCGAGACGGCCGGCTGCTCGCTGAGCACGAGGCCGAGGTCGAGCTTGCCCCGCTTCTTGACGCCGCTGGCCACGCCGGCGGCCAGGAACCCCTTCGGGGCGGTCAGGCCGCCGCCGACGGACCTGGCGTGCTGGGGGAGCGGGGCGAACCTGCTGATCGGCAGCATGTCAGACCAGCCCTTCGTGCTCGGGCAGACCGAGCATGACGTTCATGTTCTGCACGGCCTGGCCGGAGGCGCCCTTCATCAGGTTGTCGATCACGCTGATGACGACGATCCGGCCGGCCCGCGCGTCCACGTGCGGGAAGATGCGGCAGTAGTTGGTGCCGGCGACATCCTTGAGCGCCGGCGGCGCATCCGCGACCTCGACGAAGGTCTCGCCGGCGTAGAACTGCTCGTAGAGCGCCATGAGATCGCCCTGGGTCGGCAGCGGCCAGGTGGCCGGCTTGACGTAGATGGTCTCGCTGATGCCCCGCTGCAGCGGCACCAGGTGCGGGACGAAGGTGAGCGAGGGGGCCGGGCCGGCGCCGGGCGCCGCGCCGAGGGCGCTCGGCGCCGAGCCGTAACCCCCCTTGGCCGTGACAGAGGCGAGCCCGGCGGCGATCTCCGGATAGTGCCGGTGCGAGCCGACGCCGTAGGCGACGAGGTCCGAGTCGACGCTGCAGAAGTGCGTGGTCGCCTTCGGCGACTTGCCGGCGCCGCTCACCCCGGACTTGGCGTCGATGATCACGTCGGCGAGCCCGAACTGCTTGAGCGGCGCGAGCGCGAGCAGCGCCGCCGTCGGGTAGCAGCCGGGGTTGGCCACGAGGTCGGCGCCGGCCACCTCGTCGCGGTGCAGCTCGGTGAGGCCGTAGACGCCGGGGAGCAGCTCCGGATGCGGGTGCTCCCCGTACCACTCGTTGTAGGTCGCAGCGTCGAGCCGGAAGTCGGCGGAGAGGTCGATCACCTTGACGCCGTCGTCGAGCAGCTTCCTGGCGATCGGCGCCGCGTCGCCGTGCGGCGTGCAGAGGAAGGCCACGTCGACGCCGCCCAGGTCGGCCTGGCTGCAGAACGCGAGGTCGCTGCGCAGGCGCGGCAGATGCTGTTGCATCGGCTCGCCGGCGAAGGTCTCGGAACTGACGGCGGCCAGCTTCACGGACGGGTGCCCCAGGAGCAGCTCCGCCAGGAGCGCGCCGGTGTAGCCGCTGCCGCCGACGATGCCGGCGCTGGCCACGCAGGGGTCGGCGCCGGCCACGGGCGCGTCGGCTTCGGTCGCGTGAGCGGGGGCTTGGGCTGTGGCTATCGGGACTTGCATGCAGGACGCAGATGTCATCAGGCACTCCGGGTGCACGTCGAGGGACGCGGGCAGGGCTGGTGGTCGCCGGCGGAGAGCGTGAGGCGTGTCTGCGAGAGCGGTCTAGCTGCGTGAGCTAGAGCAGACGCAAACGCCCGCCGTCCGGCGCGCGTCGTGCACGTCGGGCTCGGAGGGCGGCGCAGCGCCGGAAGCCCGCGGTAGCGCGGGCGTTGGTGGCGAACCGGATGGTCGTGGCGCTGCTCATCGTCGGGGGACTATACAGGAGGGACGGGAAGCATGCAAGACGCGGCCTCACACGGTGCAACTTATGCGGTGTCACACAGTCGACCGGAACAGTGCGGGCCGACCGGCGCCTACGCCAGCGAGATGTAGCCGACGTCCACGGCGCTGCTGCCGCCGTCGGCGACCAGCATCGTGCCGGTGACGAACGACGCGTCGTCTGAGGCCAGGAAGCGGGCGCAACGGGCGATCTCGACGGGCTCCGCCATGCGCCCGAGGGGGAGATAGCGGGTGGCGTGCGCGAGGGCCTCTTCGAGCGTGATGTCCTTCGCGCTCGCGATCGCGCGCATCTCTTCTCTGCTCATCGGGGTGAGTATCCAGCCGGGCGCCAGCGTGTTGACGCGGATGCCTTGGGGGCCGTAGTCGATCGCCATCGACCGGGTGAGCCCCGCGACGGCCGACTTGCTGGCGACGTACGCGGCCATGTCGCCGGGGGCCACCAGGGCCGCCAGCGAGCTCACGTTGACGATGCTGCCGCCGGAACCCCTGAGCATGGCGGGGATGGCCGCACGCGCGGCCTGCATGATGGCATCGAGGTTCGCGTCCATGACCTCACGCCACTCCTCCGGCCTCATCGCGGTCACGCTGCCCTCCCGCATGATCCCGGCACAGGAGACGAGCACGTCCAGGCGACCGAACGCGGCAGCGGTCGCCTGGACGGCCCTCTCGCAGTCTCCCGGGCTCGACGCATCTCCCGGCACGGCGAGCCCACCGATCTCGGCGGCGACGCGCTGCAGCGGCTCGGGCCTGCGACCCATCACGGCGACGGAGGCGCCGTCCTCGGCGAACAGCCGCGCGCAGGCCTCGCCGACTCCGGATCCGCCGCCCGTGATGAGAGCGACCTTCCCTTGGAGGGTCCCGGTCATGGAGGTCTCCCTTCTCTCCTACCGCAACTCGGCCTCGAACTCCCGCTCCAGCGCCTTGAGGACCTTGGCGCGCACGCCGGCGATGTCCTTCTCGTTGAGAGTGCGGTCCGGCGCGCGCATGACGACGCGGAGCGCCAGCGAGCGCTTGTCCGCCGGCACCTGATCGCCCTCGTACACGTCGAAGACGCGCACGCTGCGGACGAGCTTGCCCCCGGCGCGGCGGGCCTGCTCCACGACGGCCGCCGCCGAAGCGTCGCGAGCGACGATGACGGCGAGGTCCTGCGAGGCCGGCGGGTACGTGCCGAGATCTTCGAACGCCGTCGTCCGCATCGCCGCCTCTGCGAAGCGGCCGTTGACCGAGGCCACGTAGACGGCGACGTCATCGAGACCGTACGCGGCGGCGACGTCCGGGCGCAGCTGCCCGAGCACGCCCGTCCCCCCTACGCCCTTGACGCCGACGAGGGCGGTCTTGCCGGGGTGGAGATACGGGAAGTGCTCGGCCTGGTCGCCGAGCGGTCCGTACTCGCCCTGCAGGCCGACCGACGCGAGCAGCGCTTCGACGCAGCCCTTGAGCGTGGAGAAGTCGGTCGGACGGCCGCCGCCGGTCCAGTTCTCGGCCTCCAGGGGACCCGAGAGGACGATGCTCACCACCTCCGGCTCGCGTGGGAGCACGGCGCCGGGCTCGGCCGCGTGCGCCGGCGCCGGCACGGGCTCGTCCCACAGGTACACCTTGCCGATCTCGAACAGGTTCGGCGGGTCGTTCAGCCGGTCGAGGTTGTCGCGCACCGCCTTGAGCAGGCCGGGCAGCAGCATGGTGCGCAGTACCGACTGCTCGACGCTCATCGGGTTGGAGAGCTTGACCGGGTCGAGGCGAACGTCTCCCTCGGGCAGCCCGAGCGGGGTGACGGCGTCGGGAGCGATGAACGAGTAGGTGATCGCCTCGTCGAGGCCGCAGGCGGCCAGGGCGCGCCGGACGGCGCGCCTCACCTTCTGCGGCTTGGTCAGCCCGCCGGCGGTGGTGTGTCGCGGCAGCGACTCGGGCGCCATGCCGTAGCCGGCGATGCGCCCGACCTCCTCGATGAGGTCCACTTCGCGGACCAGGTCCGGCCGGAACGTCGCCGGCGTGACCGTCCACTCATCGGTGTCATCGGCGGTACGCGCGCCCACCGGCTCGCCGGCCTCGGCGACCTCGCACTCGAGGCGGCGGAGGATGCCGGCCTGCTCGGCGGCCGGGATCTCGTAGCCGAGCAGCGCGTTCGCCTTGCCCGGACGGAAGCCGAGCCCCACGCGCGCGGGCGGCACGCCGCCTGCGTCGACCATGCCGGGCGCCACCGTGCCGCTGCAGAGCTCGGCGAACAGCCGGTCGGCGAAGTCGAGCCCTCCGGGCGCCAGGTTGGCGTCGAGGCCCTTCTCGAAACGATTGCTGGCCTCGCTGCGGATGCCGGTGTGCAACTCCGTGCGCAGAATGCTCGGGCCGGCGAAATTGGCTGCCTCGAGCACGATGTCGGTGGTGTGCTCGTCGATCTCGGCGTCGACGCTGCCGAACACGCCGGCGATGACGAGCGCGCGCTCCACGTCGGCGATGACGAGCATCTGCTCGTCCAGCGTGCGTTCGACGCCGTCCAGCGTGACGATCTTCTCGCCGGCGGCGGCGCGGCGGGCGATCAGCTTGCCGCCGCTGATCTTGGCGGCGTCGAACGCGTGCAGCGGCTGGCCCCAGCCGAGCATCACGTAGTTGGTGACGTCGACGACGTTGTTGATGGGGCGCATGCCGGCGTGCGTGAGGCGGGCCTTGAGCCACGCCGGCGACTCGCCGATGGTGACGCCGCGGATGACGGTGGCGACGTATCGCGGGCAGAGGTCGGGGTCGGCGATCTCGACCGCGATCGTCTCGGCGGCGGGAGCGCCGCCGAACGCCGCCGGAGCGGCGATGGGCGGCGGCGCCAGCTCCAGGCGGGCCGCCGCCGCGACCGCCCGGGCGATGCCGTAGATGCTGAAGCAGTCCGGCCGGTTGGACGTCAGCTCGAGCTCGAGCACGGCCTCGCTGACCGGCAGGTAGTCCTGCAGCGGCGCGCCGATGATCCACTCGTCCGGCAGCACGGCGATGCCGGGGCTCTTCTCTTCGTAGCCGAGCTCCTGCTCGCTCATCATCATGCCGTCGCTCTCGACGCCGCGCAGATTGGCTTTCTTCAGCTTGAGGCCGTTCTCGAGCACGGCGCCGCTGAGCGAGACGGCGACGGTGTCTCCGGCCGCGAAGTTGCTGGCGCCACAGACGATCTGCCGCACGCCACCGTTGGTCTCCCCCACCTCCACGGTGCAGACGCTGAGCTTGTCGGCGTTGGGGTGCTGCTCTTTGGTGAGGACCTTGCCGACCACGAAGCGACCCAGGTTCTCGGGGCCCGCAGGTGCGCCGACCCAGTCGATGCCCTCCACCTCGGTGCCCGACATGGTGAGGACCTCAGCGAGCTCCTCGACCGTGCCGTGCCAGGCGACGTATTCCTTGATCCAGCTGAATGGGACTCTCATCGTGACCGCCTCCTCAGAACTGCCGCAGGAAGCGGACGTCGTTGTCGTAGAACAGACGCAGGTCGGGGATGCCGTGCTTGAGCATCGCCATGCGCTCGACCCCCATGCCGAAGGCGAAGCCGCTGACCTTCTCGGGGTCGTAGTCGACGAAGCTGTAGACGGCAGGGTCCACCATGCCGGCACCCATGATCTCCAGCCAGCCGGAGTACTTGCACGAACGGCAGCCCTTGCCGCCGCAGAGCTCGCAGCTCACGTCGACCTCGATGCTGGGCTCGGTGAACGGGAAGAAGTGCGGCCGGACCCTGATGTCCCGGTCCGGCCCGAAGAACTCCCGTGTGAAGTGCGCGACGGTGCCCTTGAGGTCGGCCAGGGTGACGCCCTCGTCGACGACCAGACCCTCGGCCTGGTGGAACATCGGCGTGTGCGTCGCGTCCGAGTCGCGCCGGTACACCTTGCCGGGGCTCAGGATGTACACCGGCGGGCGCTGCTGCTCCATCACGCGCACCTGGACGGGAGAGGTGTGGGTGCGCAGGAGGACGCCGCGGTCGGCGTCCACGACCGCCTCGGGCATGGTCTCGCGCTGCTCGACGACCCAGAAGGTGTCGTGGGCGGAGCGCGCGGGATGGCTCGGCGGCGTGTTCAGCGCGGTGAAGTTGTAGTAGTCCAGCTCGACCTCGGGACCCTCGGCGATCTGGTAGCCGAGGCCGATGAAGATGTCCTCGACCTCGCGCATCGTCCGGCTGATGAGGTGTTCGTGGCCGGCCGGGAAGCTCTGGCCCGGCAGGGTGACGTCGATGCGCTCGTGGGCCAGCGAGTCGGACAGCGCCGCGCGCTTGAGCTCGGCCTCGCGCGCCTCCACGAGCTCCTCGAGCTCCTTGCGGATGACGTTGCCCCCCCTGCCGACGAGCGGGCGCTCCTCGGCGGGCAGCCCGGGGATGGAGCGCAGGAACTCGGTGAGCGCGCTCTTGCGCCCCAGCACCTGGACGCGCGCCTGCTCGAGCGCGGCCAGGTCGGCGGCGTGCGTGATGGTCTCGCGGCCGGTGTGGTAGATGGCCGCGAGCCCGGGCGCTCGCTGTTTCAGCTCCTGCAGTTGTGCGTCGTCCATGGTCATCCTTCCTGCGCCGCGGAGACGCGGCGTGACGGGTCTGCGGACGCGCCGGCCGAGCGGCGCGAGAACTCGTAGAGGGCGATGGCGCCGGCGACGCCGGCGTTGAGGCTTTCGACCGCGCCGCCGGACGGCGCCGACAGCGGGATCGTCACCAGACGTTCGACGTGGGCGAGCGCGGCGCGAGAGAGACCGGCGCGCTCGGCGCCGACCACGAGGACCGCGGGCCGCCGCAGGTCGGCCGCGTCCAGCGGCTCCCCCTCGTGGGCGGCGAGCCCATACACCGTCGCGGGCGGCAGTTGGTCGACCAGGTCGGCGAGCGGAAGCTCCGGGAACACGGGAAGGCCGAAGAGCGCGCCCATGGCCGCGCGGACGGTCTTCGGCCCGTACGGGTCGGCGGAGCCGGACGAGGTGACGAGGGCGGAGGCGCCGAAGGCGACCGCCGCGCGCATCAGCGTGCCGATATTGCCGGGATCCTGGACGCCGTCCACGTAAACGACGAGCAGGCCGGCGCCGGAGGCGCTCGCGGCCGGCGCGCCGCTCTCGCGGCGCAGGGCCGCGGTCTTGGGGCCGGAGGCCGGCCCGAGCAGCGACGACGGCGGATGGCGCTCGGGCAGCGGCAGGACCGCGACGACGTCGGCGGGCGTCTCCAGCGTGGAGATACGCGCCGCGACGCGGTCGGTGACGGTGAAGACGGAGGCCGCGTCGAGGCCGAGTCGCTCGCCCAGCTCGTCCGCGGCCTCCTCCCGCAGAAAGACGGCCTGCGGCCGCCAGCCGGCCGCCAACGCAGCCGCGACCACGTCGGCGCCTTCCGCCAGGAAGGCGCCTTCGCGGTCGCGGAACTTACGCTGGCGCAGTGACGCCGCTCGTTTGACGAGCGCGTTCTGCGGGCTGGTCAGTGGTGCGCCGAAAACCCCAAGCGACTCGCCTCCCTCGCCTCGACCGGTCAGGCCGCTTCGAGAGCCGCGCGCGCCTGATCGACGAGCGAAGCGAAGTACTTCGGGTCGGTCACGGCGAGATCGGCAAGGATCTTGCGGTCGAGCTCGATCTCGGCGAGCTGCAGCCCGTGCATGAACTGGTTGTACGAGAGACCGTTCTCACGCGCGCCCGCGTTGATGCGGATGATCCACAGCTTGCGGAACTCGCGCTTGCGCACGCGACGGTCGCGGTAGGCGTACTGACCGCTGCGCTGGACCTGCTCCTTCGCCCTCTTGTAGGACGAGTTCTTAGTCGCGCGGTAGCCCTTGGCCTGCTCGAGTACCTTGCGGCGCTTCTTGCGCGCACTGACGCTTCGTTTGACACGAGACATTGTCGTACTCCTTGGAACTGCACCGGCCGGGGTCCGCCAGGCGGCCCGGCCAGCTCATGGTCTTAGGTCGGCAGGCTCAGCGGAGGCCGAGCAGCCGCTTGATCCCCTTGGAATCAGCCGGGCTGACCTCATACAGCTTGCGGAAGCCCCGCTTACGTTTCGAGCTCTTGTGCTCCAGGAGGTGGCTCTTCATCCCGTGGCGACGGACGACCTTGCCCGTGCCGGTGAGGCGAAAACGCTTCTTGGATGCGCTGTGAGTCTTGGTCTTCGGCATGCGTACCTCCCTCCAGCTACTTCAGCGGCGCGAGCATCATGACCATGTTGCGCCCGTCTTGCAGGGGCTTGGACTCGATGACGCCGAACTCTTTGACATCTTCCGCGAGGCGCAGAAGCAGCGCCTCGCCGCGCTCCGGATGGACCATCTCGCGCCCCCGGAACATGATCGTGACCTTGACCTTGTCCTTGTGCTCCAGAAAGCGGAGCACATGGCCCTTCTTGGTCTCGTAGTCGTGCACGCCGACCTTGGGCCGGAACTTGATCTCTTTGATCACGATCTGGCTCTGATGCTTGCGCGCCTGCTTGGCCTTGAGCTCCAGCTCGTACTTGTACTTGCTGTAGTTCATGACGCGGCACACGGGCGGATCGGCGGTCGGCGCTACCTCGACGAGGTCGAGGTTCTTGTCGGCTGCGTAGTCTTGGGCGAAGCGGATGGGCTTGACGCCCAGCTGTTCACCGTCTTCGTCGATGAGGCGCACCTGCGGCACCGTGATGCCGTCGTTGATGCGGATACGGGGCTCGTTGGCCCGGTCCCTCATGAATCTATCTCTCGGAGAAAATGGTCTGCCCATAGATGCAAAAAGGCTCGCCGGCGGCGAGCCCTCACGATCTCCTTTCACGTGATGGACCCTGTCGACACCAACCACTTGGGCGCAGGGTGGGGTGCTCGCAAGCTCCCTCTTGTGGCGCAGGGCAGTATACACGAAACGCCCCGTACGCGTCGAACACCGGCCGGGGCGTGACCTAGGAACCGCCGGGCGCGCCGCGAATGGTGACCCGACCGGGGCGCCCGACGGCGCCCCCGCAGCGTGCAGCCGGAGGGACCGATGCCGATCCATCACGAGAGCTTCCTCGTGGACGCCGAGGGCACGAAGAGCGACGTCGACCACGAGCTGGTCCAGAGCCATCTCGACCGGGGCGAGTTCTTCTGGCTCGACCTGCATCGGCCTACCGGCGACCAGCTGGCGCTGCTGAGCGATCCGTTCGGCCTCCACCCCCTGGCGATCGAGGACGCAGAGCACTTCGGCCAGCGACCCAAGATCGAACCGTTCGACGACTTCACCTACCTCGTCGTCTTCGGCGCCGCACCGGACGCCGACGGACTGGTGGAGGTGCACTGCTTCCTCTCCGAGCGCTGGCTGCTGACGGTACACCGGGACGACTGCCCCGCTTTCGCCGACCTGCGCCGGCTGGCGACCGAGGGGCGCTCCCCGGCGCTCGAACCGGCGCGGGCGCTCTACCGGGTGGTCGACGCCCTTGCCGACAGCTTCTTCCCCGAGCTCTCCAAGCTCGACGACCGCATCGACGCACTGGAGAACGGCGTGCTCAAGAGGCCCGACGACGCCCAGCTGCAGCAGGTCTTCAAGCTCAAGCGACGGCTCGTCGGATGGCGCAAGGTCATCTCGCCGGAGCGCGACCTGTTCGCGCGGCTCGTGACCGGCGCGGTCGGGCTGCCGGGCATGACGCCGGAGATGGAGAGGTACTACCGCGACGTCTACGATCACCTCATCCGTATCAGCGACCTGCTCGACAGCTACCGCGACCTGCTGTCCGGGGCGATGGACGTCTATCTCTCGACCGTCTCGAACCGCCTCAACGAGGTCATGAAGCGGCTCACGATCGTGGCGACGGTCTTCATGCCGCTCACGTGGATCGTCGGGTTCTTCGGCATGAACTTCGCCTGGATGGTGCGCCAGGTGAACGGCGTCGCCGCCTTCGTGGCGCTCGGCGTGATCTCGCAGCTCATCGCCGTCGCCATCATGCTCGTGTTCTTCCGGCGGCGCGGCTGGGTCTGAGGCGCGGCGGCCGCAGGCTCCCGCGCCGCCAGGCCACCGCGAGCAGGGCCGCGCTGGCCGCGGAACACACCGCCAGCGTCACCAGCGAGCTCTCCGGGCCGAACGGCCCGCCCGTCAGCCACTCCGGGCCGCTCAGGGACGTGCGGAGGATGCCGGGGATGGCGTAGCCGCTCACCGGCGTCCCGAACACGCCGCCCTCCACGAAGTTCCAGGCGGCGTGCACGCCGATCGCCAGCCAGAGGCGGCGCGTGGCGAGGAAGCACGCCCCGAGCAGCACGCCGCCGAACAGGGCGATCATCACGCCGTCGAAGAGCCCCGCGTTCGGGTTGTCCGCATGTTCAAGCCCGAACCACACGGAGGCGAAGGCCAGCGCCAGCCAGGTGCCGAGGCGCTCCTCACTCACCCGCTGGATCACGCCGCGGAAGAGCAGTTCCTCGCGAAAGGCGACCGCGGCGACCGGTACGGACCACTGCACGACGGCCCACTCGTCCCGCCCGAGCACGTCGTAGGCGCCGACCAGCGCGAGGACGCCGACGATGACGGCGAACAACCCCGCACCCAGCCCGAGGCCGGCGAGCCCCTCGAACGCGCCGCGCCGACCGCCCCCCAGCTCGCGGACGCGACGGCGCTCCGTGAGCCGCACGAACCCCCAGTACAGGAAGGTCGGGACCATCACCATGGCGACCGCTTCCGGGAGCCGCGGATAGCCGACGTCCACGTAGTGGTGCCCCGGACCCGAGATCCAGCCGGAGAGGCGATCGAACACCGCGTACAGCCGATCGCCGAGCCACGCGATGAGCCGGCGCCCGATCCAGTCCAGCAGGATGAATCCGGTGACGATGCGCACGAAGACCGATGCGAAGAACTCCTCGAGCGCAATGCGCGCCGGGGACGGCGCCTCGTCGGCGGCGAGCCGCGGGCGGTCGCGAGACGGCCGGGGCGGCGACACGTCGTCGCCCGCCGCGCCTCCCGGCTTCACTCCGCCGGGAGTACCCACGTAGCCGCGTGGTCGACGGCGACGAACCCGAGAGCGGCGTAGAACGCCTCGGCGTCGGGACTGGACAGCAGCCCGAACCAGCGGGCGCCCGCCTGCAACCCATGGTCGATCGCCGCCGACGCCACCGAGGCGCCGCCCCCCCGACGGCGGTGCGAGTGGCGCGTGCCCACGGCGTAGATGCCGGCGATGTCCCCGATCACCGCGCTGCCGGCGACGGCGACGGGCCGGCCGTCGTGGAGGCTGAGGAAGACGGAGGCGTCGGTGCGGCCGGGGAACCCGACCCCGAGCAGCCGCTGGCACCAGTCGACGGGCAGCTCGAACGCGTCGCCCAGCACGTCGCCGGCCGCCAGGACGCCTTCCACGTCGGCGACGCGCCGGGTCTCGTGCCCACCCTCCGCGCGCACGACGTCGCCGGCATGCGCGCACATGACGGGCACCGCCCCTGAGTGGATGAAGCCGAGGTCGCTCGCGACCTGGGCGGCCTCCGCGGCCACGGGCGAGGCCGCGTACAGCACGCCGGGAAGGGCGCGCCGCCGCAGCACCGCGACGGCGGCGGCGATGCCGTCGCTCACGCCGTCGGGTCCGTAGGCGACGATCCAGTTCAGATCGTGAGAGGGCTCGCCGCCGATCCCGACGCTCACGCCCGGCGCGGCCCACGACTCTCCACGTTCTGCGCTGCCGATGAACGCGCGCCAGCCTTCGCCGTACGAGCCGACGAGCTCAACCAGTGACGGGACCCTGTGTCCCACGCGGGACCTCTTGCCTCGAAGCGGGTAGGGTAGCTGCCGATAGTCTTCCCGGGGCCGCGTTCCGAACCCGGAAGAGCGCCGTTTTGCAGTTCTCCGCGGGACGGCGACGACCTGCGACCAGCGGAGAGGGAACTCAGATGCTGCACGTGGCCGCCGACGCCATCGGCGCGGCTTGGCTGAACGGCCCCCGCTCCGCCATGGCCGGATTCCTCGTCGGCCTGCTCGCCACCTTCCTCTTCGTACGCATCAACACGCGGCTGATCCGGGCCAAGGTGAGCTGGTGGTTCCACGACATCGAGAGCGAGGGCGGCACGCACGTGCATCACATGGTCATCGGCGTGGTGCTGATGGTGACGGTGGGCATCTGCTTCATCGCCCTGACGCCCGAGGACCTCCTCGCCCAGGTCCTCGCGCTGCTGTTCGGCGTGGGCGTCGCGCTAACGCTCGACGAGTTCGCCCTCATCCTCAACCTGCAGGACGTGTACTGGCGCAAGGAGGGACGGCTCTCGGTCGACGCTGTCGTCATCGTCGTCTGCGCCGCAGCCTTGTTCGTGCTGGGGATGAACCCATTCGGCGACCTCGGAGACCCCGGGCTGAGCGGCGACGTGTTCCGCGTCGCCCTCGCCACCTGGGTGATCGTGGTCATCGTCCCGGTGCTGTTCTGCCTGCTCAAGGGCAAGATCTGGACAGGGGTGCTCGGCCTGTTCGTGCCGCTCGTGGCGATCGTCGGGGCGATCAGGCTTGCGCGGCTCAACTCGCCGTGGGCGCGCCGCCGGTACGCGAAGCACGCGAAGAAGCTGGCCAGGGCGCAGCGGCGCGAGGCGCGCCTGGACGCGCGCTGGATCGCCTGGCGCGACGCGTTCTTCGACCTCATCGCCGGCAAGCCGCACCTGCCGTCGCTGCCGCCGCTGGCGACGAATGGGCTGCCGGCCGCGACGCCGGACGAGGCCGTGGCGGACGAGTCGGCTGGCGGGCACGCCGGTGACGGACCCGCGGATCGGGCCACGACCGAGTAGACCGCGCCGGACGGACGACCCGCAGCGGTCCCGCACAGCGGTCCCGCACAGCGGAGGTCATACGCGATGGCGCCCCTCTGTTTGCGGCTATCCCTGGGCTATCCGCAATCGGCCTGGTGCGCGAAAGGCCGCGGATCCGGATAGCCGCCGGCTATCCACGCACAGAGGAGTGCGTGCGGGCTGTCCCGGCGCCCGGGAGCGCGGCTCAGTGCTGAGCCGAGGGCGGCTCGGGGGCCGGCGGACGCGACGACCGCGAGGCTCAGGCCTCGGGAGCGGCCGCGACGACCGCGAGGCTCAGGCCTCGGGAGCGGCCGCGACGACCGCGAGGTCGTCGAGAAACCGGCGCTGCGCCGGCACGATCGCTTCCCGCGCCGCCGCCAGGTCGAACCAGGCGGCGTGGTCCACCTCAGGGAACTCCGCCGTCTTCCCCGAGCGCGGCGGCCACTGCATCGTGAAGGTGTTGCTGGTGACGGCCGTGGCGTCGCAGTCGTGCTCCACGGCCCACGCGAAGATCAGCTTGTGGCGGTGCGCCTTGACGCCGCCGAGCGGCAGGTACGGCCCCTCGGGCTCCAGGCCGGTCTCTTCGCGGACCTCGCGCCGCGCCACCGTCAGGAGGTCGAGCTCCGCGGCCCGGTTCCGCGCCTTCGCCGCCGTGACGGTCGCCGGCTCCGGCCCGAGTTCTCCCGGCTCGGCGAGGCCCTTGGGGATGCTCCACGCCCCGGCGTCCTTCTTGGCCCAGTAAGGGCCGCCGGGGTGTACCAGCAGCACCTCGATCCGGCTGCCCCCCGATGCGGCGTCCGGGACGCGGCGATAGAGGAGCAATCCTGCGCTGATGTCCGGCATGGACCTGACCGCCGTGGGCGGCGCCGCGGCGCTTGCCGCCCTGCGTTCGACGCAGGATACAACGAACGCACGGAGGACCGGCGGCGCGACGCGCGCCGCCGGTCCTCTCACACCCTGTAGCGGGTGACGGTCAGCTCGCCAGCACGGCGGAGAACACCCACCAGGCCAGCAGAGACTTCGCGCTCAGGCTCAGGATGATGTAGGCCTTCTCGCCGAACAGGTACTCACGCCACTTGCCCACCTTGTGGTACTGCAGCCACATGTTGATGGCGAAGACGTTGAAGAAGATGAACAGGCTGATGATGATGCCGTAGACGAACGTCGGCGGCGCGGGTCCCTCCAGGCCGGGGCTCCAGACGTAGAGCGCCACGATGATCCACGGGATGATGCCGGCGAACGTGCCGAACCAGAAGCTCAGCCAGCTCGGCTTGCCCGGCGTCTCGTACTTCTCCATGAGCAGCCCGAAGAGGATCATGCTCGCGTTGACGCCGAAGATCGCGAGCAGCGCCGCGATGTCGCTCACGCCGGTGATCATGCTGATCAGCACGATCATGATGCTCGAGCTGAAGAAGTACTCGATCCAGCGCCCGTAGTTGCGATCCCGCAGCAGGTTGCGCTTGTACCAGCCGAAGACGCCGGGCGAGGGGATGATGAACAGCGCAAGGGCCGAGATGGCGACAAAGGCGAAGACGCCCCAGCCGAGCTGCACGTCGAGCAGCGTGGTGAGCTCCGGCGGAGTCCCGGGCGGCCCGGTCATGTACGTCGCCGTCACCGGCAGCGTGAAGCCGTTGGTGAGAAGGGCGATGGCGATGGCCTCCACCGCCAGGATCACGCCGACGCCGATGTTCCAGAGGCGCAGGCGGCTGAGGCGGCGCTCGAGCTCGGGAGTGACCTCGCGAGCGCCGGGCGCCGGGTCGCGATCGGTTGCGGGAGTAGGACTCATCATGTGCTCCTTGTGGCGTGTGTGGTGGTCATGCGGCGCAGGCCTCGGCGGCCGCCCGTTCGAAGATCCCGATGAACGCTTCCAGGAACCGGCCGATGACCTCGAGCTCGTCGTCGCTCAGGTCCTCGGCGAGACGCCGGATCTCGCGCTCGAGCGGAGCGGCCTCCCTGGCGAGGTCGTCGCTCGCCTTGGCCGTCCGCGTGACGACCACCCTGCGCCGGTCGCTCGGATGCGCGGCCCGAGCCACGTGCCCGCCGGCCTCCAGGCGGTCGACGAGGGCCGTCACGGCCCCGGTCGACAGCTGAAGCCTGCGGGCGAGCTCGCTCGGGCCGAGTCCGCCGTTCGTCTCGAGGTTCTCGAGGGCGAGAAGTTCCGGGACGCTGATGCCCACGTCGCGTGCGAAGGCCGTGGTCAGGGTCAATACGGCGACGTCCAGGCGCCTAGTCGCCTCAGTGATGTGATCCGCCGTGTAGCTCTTATCCATGGGATATCTTTCTATCGAGAAGTAACTCTACCGAAAAGATACCCACTGGATGAGAATCTATACCCCTCGCGGGGCGCGCCGGGCGTCAAGGGCGGCTACAGCCCGACGACGTCGAAGCCCAGTGCGGCCGCGGTCTTGCCTTGGAGGCGATCGTGCGTCGCGAAGACCAGGTCGTCCCTGCCGTGCTCGCGGATCTGCAGAGCCGTTGCCAGGTGGATCGCGTCGAGGACCTTGAGCGGGAGAGGCAGCGATGCGCCCGCGCGCTCGAGGATGGACCGCGACACGGCCACACGGCGCATGCGGCGAAGCATCAGGTGAATGACCGCGGCGCGCTCCAGCATGTCGTCGTCGGCCAGCCCGTCGGTGAGCCTGGCCCTGTCCAGGGTCCGCAGGCACTCGGCCTGCGTCAGCCAGGACGTGACAGCCACGTCGAACGAGGCAAGCCCCGACAACCTGTTGGGCTGCTGCATGACGATCCTCACGACCACGGAGGAATCGACGTAGGCGATCACTCCGCGTCGTCCTCCTGACGAGGGAGCGAAGGACCGAAGTCCCGGTCAGCTCGGACTTCGACGAGGATCCCGGTGATGTCGCGAGAGAGAAGGAGCGGCGGCAGGTCGACCACTCCCCACAGCGCCGGGTCTTCTGACGGCTCTGTGATCTCGAGGTCTGCCGCCCCAACCGGGTCGCAGGGACCGAGCGTGGCGACCGGGATGTCGCGGCTGAGCACGGTGAACGAGCGTCCCTCCCGGACTTCGCGAAGATAGTAGCTGAGCCTGGATTTGAGTTCGGCGACGCTCACGGTGTCCATGGTCACAGTATGACCAGAAGTGGTCAAGATGACAATGGGGCGGTGCTGGGTGACATCGCAGCCCGGCCGGCGCCCGCTCACCCGGACGGTCTGTCCCGGTACCCCTCGGCGAAGGCCATGAACCGGTACACGTCGCCGAAGTCGGAGGCCAGACCGAGCGACACGCGGATCGTGTTGGGCACCTTGCCGGTGGCGTCCTCGATCCGCTGCTGGCACTCGTGCAGCGTGATGGCGACGCTCGGATCGCTGAAGCAACTCTCGACGTCGGCGCGTGTGATGCGATGGGCGACCTCGCCGTCGCCGGGGTTGCAGAAGCAGCCGCTGCGGACGGAGATGCGCTCGCGGGCGGCGGCGGCCTCGACGTCGTAGACGTCGTAGGGCCGCCCCTCCGGATCCACCAGGTACAGCGCGATGGTGGCGCCCCTGCGTTCCATGCCGGGCGGCCCGAACACCCGGGCCAGCGGCGAGCCGTCGGTATGGCTGAGCTCCGCCAACTCCTCGAGCAGCCAGCCGGCGAGCGCCTGCACACGGGCGTGGATGACTTCCATCCCGACCGACTCCAGGTGCTCGACGCCGATGCTCAAGGCCGGCAGCCCCAGGTAGTCGATAGTGCCGTCCTCGAAGCCGGTGGCGCCGGGGGCCAGGTGGTACCAGTCCTCCTGCTGGACAGACGCCAGCGTGATCGTCCCGCCGGCGAACCAGGGCCGGCGCAACTTCGCGAGAGCCTCCCGCCGGGCGATGAGGCAGCCGCTGCCGGTCGGGTAGCCGAACAGCTTGTAGAACGAGATGGGGATGAAGTCGGCGCCGATGGCCAGCGCGTCGACCGGGTTGGCCGGCGCGAACGCGGCGCAATCGAGGATGACGTCCCAGCCGAGCTCGCGCGCCTCGGCGACCCACTCGAGCGGGTGCTGGACACCGCTGAAGTTGGACTGCGCCGGATAGGCGAAGAGCTTCGGCGCGCCGTCACCGGCGCCGCGGAGCGCCGTCCGGACCTGCTCGGGATCCAGCCGCAGGTCCTCCTCGCGCACCGGGACGTAGGAGACGGCGGCTCCTTTGCGCGCCGCAAACTCGCGGATGCCGTTGACCGAGTTGTGGTTGTCGAAGCTGAGGAGGAAGACGCCGCCGGGGCCGAACGGGTACGCCTCGCCAACGAGCTTGAGCGCGCCGCTGGCGTTGGCCGTGAAGACGATCTCGAACTCGCCCTCGGGGGCGTTGAAGAAGCGGCGCACGGCGTCCCGGGCCTTGCGCGCGAGGGCGGCCGCCGCCAGGGACGTAGGACTCTGCGAGTGCGGGTTGCCGAGCACTGCCCCCGCCAGCAGTTCCTCGTGGCGGCGGAGCTGCGACTCAGCGTAGAGGCCGCCGCCGGTATAGTCGAGATAGGTGTGGCCGAGGCGGTCGAGGCGCGCGTAGTCGGCGGCCCGCAGGTCGTCGACGGCGGCGGTCGCCACGAAAGAAGGGAACCGCCGCAGGAAGTCCTTGAAGGCCGCCTCGCCCTGCTCGGCAGTGAACCGGCTGTCCGCGTGCATCATCTCCACCTCCAGGCCGGCTGCGGGCGGCCTGCTACGAGACCGCGATCAGCTCGCGAGCGGCCGCGACGAGGTCCTCGCGAGCCTCCCAGTCGTGCGGTCCGTCCAGGCCCGTGGCGATGAGGTGCCCGCGCAGGTCGATGCCGGTCCACGTGAACCCGTACACCAGCCCCGGCAGGATCTGGTAGCCGTAGAGCGGCGATTCCTCCGCCTGCGTGCTGATGAAGTAGAACCCCTTGCCGGCAGGGACCCGCAGCGGCCACTGCTCCCCGCCCGTCTCGGCGGCGCCGGGCGTGATGAGCGCGTAGCAGCGATCGAGCACCGCCTTGGCCCACGACGACAGCGCGTAGAAGTAGACCGGGCTGGCCAGCACGACGACGTCGCACGCCTTGAGCGCCGGGTAGATCTGCTGCATGTCGTCCTGCTGCACGCAGCCGGCGTCGGGGCCACGGCGGCAGCCGTCGCAGGCCTTGCAGCCGGCGACGTCCATCCGGCTTGGGTAGAAGTACTCGGCAGTGGCTCCGCGCTCGACCGCCGCCTCGACGGCGGTGCGCAGCAGCGAGTTGGAGTTGCCGCCGGCGCGCGGGCTGCCGCCGATGGCGAGGATCTTGAGCCCGGCGGCCATCGCTCAGCCCGCCTCGGGCAGCCGCCGCTCGCGCACCTCGGCGACGAGGTCGCCGATGAACTCCGCGAGCGGCCGCGCGCCCTTGTCCTCGCCGCGCTCGCGCACGCCCACGGCGCCCTGCTCCACCTCGCGGTCGCCGACCACGAGGATGTAGGGCACCTTCTGCAACTGCGCGTCGCGGATGCGCTTGCCGACGCTCTCGCCGCGGTCGTCCACGTCTGCGTGCAGCGTGAGCGACGCCTCGGCTCCTGCGGCGCGCACGGCGCGCATCACGCTCGCCGCATACTCGGCGTGGCGGTCGGCGATCGGCAGCACCAGCACCTGCTGCGGCGCCAGCCAGGTCGGCAGGTTGCCGCCGTAGTGCTCGAGCAGGATGCCCATGAAGCGCTCGATGCTCCCGAGCAGCGCGCGGTGGATCATGACCGGCCGGTGCTCTTCGTTGTCGGCCCCGGTGTAGCTGATGTCCAGCCGCTCGGGCATGGCGAAGTCGACCTGGATGGTGCCGCACTGCCAGGTGCGGCCCATGACGTCGCGGATGTGGAAGTCGATCTTGGGGCCGTAGAAGGCGCCGTCGCCGGGGTTGAGCACGTAGTCGATGCTCTCGCCCTCGAGGACGCGTGCCAGGACGCCCTCGGCGAGCTCCCAGACCTCATCCGAGCCGATGCTCTTGTCCGGTCGCGTGCTCAGCTCGATCTTGACGTCGGCGAAGCCGAAGGCGGCGTAGATGTGCTGCATGAAGCGCACGACGCCGAGCACCTCTTCTTCGAGCTGCTCGGGAGTGCAGTAGATGTGCGCGTCGTCCTGGGTGAAGTAGCGCACGCGGAACAGGCCGTGCAGCACGCCGCTCATCTCGTGGCGATGGACACGGCCCAGCTCCGCCATGCGCAGCGGCAGGTCGCGGTAGCTGCGCCGGCGGCTCTTGTAGATGAGCAGGCCGCCGGGGCAGTTCATGGGCTTCACGGCGTACGGCTGGTCGTCGATCTGCGTGAAGTACATGTTCTCTTTGTAGTTGTCCCAGTGGCCGCTGCGCTCCCACAACTCGCGGCGGAGGATCACCGGGGTGCTGATCTCCTCGTAGCCCGCCTTGACGTGCTCGGCGCGCCAGAAGTCGACCATCGCGTTCCACAGGCGCATGCCCTTGGGGTGGAAGAACGGGAAGCCGGGGCCCTCCTCGTGGAAGCTGAAGAGGTCGAGGTCCCGGCCGATGCGCCGGTGGTCGCGCTGGCGGGCCAGCTCCAGTGCCTCGAGGTACGCCGCCAGCTCTTCCTTGCTGGGGAAGGCGGTGCCGTACACGCGGGTGAGCATGGGGTTCTTCTCGTCGCCGCGCCAGTAGGCGCCGGCGAGGCTGGTGAGCTTGAAGGTGCCGCTCCCGAGCTTGTTGGTGCTCGGCAGGTGCGGGCCGCGGCACAGGTCCACGAACTCGCCCTGACGGTAGACGCTGATGGTGGGGACCTCGTCGCCGGTCGCCTCGGCGGCGGTCACGAGGTCCTCGATGAGCTCGACCTTGAACTGCTGGTCGAGCCCCAGGGGCAGGCCGGAGGCGCCCGTGCCGGGCTCGCCGGCCCCGAACACCGCGAGCGCCTCGTCCACCGGCAGCTCGTAGCGCTCCACCGGCAGGTTCTGGCTGACGATCTTTGCCATCTCCTTCTCGATGCGCGCCAAGTCGGCCTCGGCGATGGGCTCCGGAAGCTGGAGGTCGTAGTAGAAACCGTTCTCGATGGTCGGGCCGATGGCGTACCTGGCGCCCGGGAAGAGGCGCACGATCGCCTGCGCCATGACGTGCGAAGCGGTGTGGCGCTGGATGTCGGCGGCGTCGGGGTCGTCGCCCTTGAGGGTGACGATCGCGATGGAGTCGCCGTCGCGGAGCGGCGCGGAAGCGTCGACCAGGAGGGTGACGTCCGGGTCGGCGGCGGCGGTGACGCGGCCCGCGATGGCGGCCTTCGCCAGTCGCGGCCCGATGGCCGCCGCGGCGTCGCGCACGCTCGCGCCGTCGTCGAGTTCCAGAGGGGAGCCGTCGGGGAGGGTGACGCGCAGGGTCATGAGCGACCGGTCCTTTCATCTTGCGCGCCCGCGCACCTTGCGGGGGCTGTTGACCTCGCGAGTCTACCAGACGGACTCGTGGTAGCATCCGCCCGCCGTGCTCGCCTCTCTCCTCGCCTTGGTCGCCAGCCTCTCCTGGGGTACCGCCGACTTCTGGGCCGGCCTCGAGTCGCGCAAGACGACTGTGTGGACGGCCGCGCTCATCGGTCAGGGCGTCGCGGCGCTTGCCCTGGTCGTGATGCTCCTCGCCCTCGCGCCGGAGACTCCCCCGGCCGCGGCGCTCGTCCCGGCCGTGCTCGGCGGAGTCGCGGGCGCGGTCGGCGCGCTGCTGCAGTACCGCGCCCTCGCCGTGCTCGACATGAGCGTCGCCTCGCCCATCGTCGCCGGGGCCGCGCTGGTGCCTGTGCTGTGGGGGCTGGCGCGCGGGGAGCAGCCGAGCGCCTTGCAGCTCGCCGGGGTCGCGATGACCCTGGTGGGGATCGTGGTGATCTCACGCGGGCCGTCACATGACAGAGGCGGCGCAGACGCCACGCAGCCCCGGCGCGCCGATCGCACGGGGGTCCTCGTGGCGATCGGCTCGGCCGTCACTCTGGGCTTGTTCCTCGTCGCGGTGGACTACGGCGACGAGGCGGGTCCCTTCTGGACCGTCACCGTCGCGCGCACGGTGGCGTTCATCGCGCTCGCCCTCATGGCGGTCGCCTCGCGGCCGGAGGTGAGGCCGCGCGGCCGAGCGCTGCCGATCCTGGTCGTGGTGGGGCTCCTGATCGCGACGGCCAACGTCAGCTTCGCGTCCGCCACCACGATGGGGTACCTCAGCATCGTCGCCGTGCTCGGCTGGCTGAACCCGGCCGTCACCATCGTCTGGGCACGAGCCGTCCTGCGCGAGCGCCTGCGACCGCTGCAGGTCGGGGCCGCCGTGCTCGTGTTCGCGGGCATCGTCTGCATCACCCTCGGGTAGAGTCGCCGATTCTCGCTCGAGCCCGTTCGTCAGCGATGCCGAGCGGTCTCGCGGGCTCGGCTACGCCATGCCGCCGAGGCGGCGTGCGGCGAAGAGGCGCGCCTGCAGCTCGTGCTGGCCGGCGGCGGCGTGGACGCAGTCGTCGGCTCCCGCGGCCAAGGCCTCGCCCACCTGCTCCTCACTCGCGGCGAGCAAGATGATGTAGGGCGAGCCCGTGCGGCGCTGGGCGCGGACCCTGCGGCAGAGCTCCGGGCCGCTGACACCGGGCAGGTCCCAGTCGACGACGGCGAGGGCCGGCACGTCGTCGCCGGTCAGCAACTCGATGGTCGCCGTGCCCTCCGCAGACTCGATCGGCTCGAGGCCGAGCGCGCTCAGGTCCTCGGCCATCTCGCGGAGCGCATACCTGGAACCGGCATCGCCGTGCGCGATGAGCACCTTCACCTTGACCCCCTGCGGGACGGCCGCGCTCGCGGAGCGCGGCGAGTTCTCTCGAGGGTGATTCTCGGTGGCCGCGGCGCGGATGCGGATAGAACGATCGCCCATGACGCGGACACGATCGCCGTGCCGCGGGACGAACCCGGGCGGCGCAGCCTCCGCTCAGGCAGTGGCGACGCTGTCGCCGAGAAGGCCGGCGACAAGGCCGGCGACCTCCACTCCCCGGCCCTCGAGGCCGGCGCCCATGCGCCACAGGTCGAGGAGCAGGCGGGCGGGGTCGGCCGCCAGGGCCTGCAGGTGGAGGCCCGGCTCGCGCAGCGAGCCGTCCTGCCACTGCAGCAGGCAGGCGGCCGCGGCGGCGGCCGTGAGCCAGTAGCCGTCCGGATGGGTGATCCTCAGGCCGGCCCGCAGAGCCTCGCCGGCCCGGCCCTCGCCCTCCGCCTCCACCTGGAACACGGTGCCGTACGGCGGCCGACTGAAGCGGCGCAACGACCAGGCCAGCAGCCGCGAGTACGGCTTGCCGAGCGTGCCCGGCGAGGCCTTCATGACCACCATGCCGAGCGGCAGCACGGTGGTGTCCACGACCGGGTTGAAGCCGGAGACGTAGAACCCGCAGTCGCTCAGCGAAGGCAGCTGCCCGGGCAGCAACTCGAGCTCCTTCATGTACATGAGCGTGCAGCGCTCCCCGCCCCACGGGGGGCCGAAGTCGAACGAGCGCTGCGCGTCGCGCCAGGCGAGCCTGGTCCAGACCCCGTCGCGCAGCGCCTCGACGCGGAAGTCGCGGAACTCATTGGCGAACTCGTGGATGGTCGAGGGCTGGAAGTCGTAGGCGCCCCAGTCGACCTTGAGGAGGCCGCCGACGGAGGCGTGCTCCAGCCGGCCGAAGGCCGGCGCCAGCGCGCGGATCAGCACGGCCGAGAGCCCCGGGTGGATGCCGCCGTCGGTGATGAAGCAGCGGCCGTCCGCCTCCATCCGCGGCCGCAGATCCTCCAGCGCCGCGAACTTGGCGTCGCCGCTGAGCAGCAGGTCGAAGTAGTCGGCGCCGGCGTCGAGCGCCGCCTGCGCGACCGTGCCGGCGTGCTCGAGGACGCTCGCCGCGACGGCGACCAGGCCGACGCCGTCGAGGGCGCGAGCCAGCGACGCCGCGTCCGCGGCGTCGGCCGCTCGCGCCGTCACCCTGCTCGGGAACCGGAGCCCGAGCTCCCGGGCCGCCTGCTCCGCCTTCTCCAGACTGCGTCCGGCCACGACCACGTCGCCGTCGCCGTACTCCAGCAGCAGCTCGCTCAGCGTCTTGCCCGTCGTGCCGTACCCGCCCAGGACCAGGATCGTCATCGCGGCGCCTCCACCGGCTTGAAGTGCTTCTGCGCCGCGACGATCTCGCGCAGCGCCTCCTGCAGGCTCGCCCGCGTGAGCGGCGGCAGTGTCCACGTCTCGATGATGTTGTCCACGGGGCGTCCGTTGCGCAGGCGGTTGGCGTGGTGCCGCAACTGCAGGTGCTGCATGCTGATGAACGCCTCCCGCAGCGCGCGCTCCGGGATGATGCCCTCTCCGCCGACCTCGACGACGGCGGCGAGCCGCTCGAGCGTGGAGGCGGACGTGATGGACGAGGCGAAGGCGTAGTAGCGGGCGTAGTTCTGGATGGGCACCAGCCCGTTCTTCTTGATGTCGATGCTGCCCTCGAGCTTGCCGCGGAACCCGAGCGGCGGCCGCACCCGGGTGCCCAGCTGGATCAGGCCCTCCAGGAAGCGCTTGTGCTCGGGGGCCTCGCGCATCACGTCGGTGAGCGCCTTGTCCACGTAGAGCTCACCGGCGATCTGCCGGTAGTCGAAGGAGACGCTGGCGCGCGCCATGCGGTCGAGGTCCTTGCCCTCGAGGCAGTCCTCGAACGTCGTCCGCCACTGGGACAGCGGCATGCGCCAGGCGCGGTTGCTGGCGAGCACGCCGTGGGGATCGGCCGGCAGGCCGCAGCGCGCGATGCCGGTGTTGACGTCGCGCGCGAGCACGCGGAAGTAGTCGGCCACGGCCGGGTCGTCGGTGTCGTCGAAGGCGAGTCCGTTGTCCTGGTCAGAAGCAAGGGTGAGCTCCGAGCGGGCGGCGCTGCCGAACGCCAGCCAGGCGAACGGCACCGGAGGCTCACCGAGCCGGTCGATGGTGAGCTCCAGCAGACGGGTCGTCAGCGCGTCGTGCAGTACCGTGAGGACGCGCGTGACCGACGGCGCGTCGAGGTGGGCCCTCATCAGGTCGAGGAAGAGCTTGGGGATGTCGGCCGTGGCGGCGATCAGCTCTTCGTCGTTGCGCGACGCCATGATCTCGCGGCGCAGTGCGAACGGGCTGCGCGCCTCGAGCGACATCAGGTTGCTGGCGGAGAGGACACCGACCACTTCGCCGTCGTCGTCGAGCACCGGCAGGTGGTTCACGCCCGTGGTCATCATCGCGATGCTCGCCTCGGGCGCGAGCACGCCGGCGCCGATGGTGTGCACCGGCGAGGACATGACGTCGGTGACCGGGGCATGACGGGAGGTGTGACCGACGACGACCTTGTTGCGCAGGTCGACGTCGGTGACGATGCCCTGGATGCCCTTGCCCCCAGGGCCGCGCACGAGGATCGCCGAGCGCTTCTCGGCGATCAGGATCTGCGCGGCCTCCTGCGCCGTCGTCTCCGGGTCGCAGAACAGCGGCTTGCTGCGCGTGACCGACGTGACGGGGAGCGTGCGCACGTCGGGCAGCGCGCGCATCGTGCCGGCCGCCTGCATCAGGCGCTCGCGCAAGTTGGCGGCCATCCACTGCAGGCCGGACGGACGCCCGATCAGCGCGATCGCCTCGTCCCGCGGGATGCAGTAGAGCAGGGAGTCCTCGCGCGCGCGCACGGTGAACTCGGGCGCCAGACCGGTGAGCAGGGTCGGGTGGCCGATGATCTCACCCGCGGTGACGACGGCCACGTACGCGTCCTTGTGCATGAGCTCGAAGGTGCCCAGGCGGACCACGTAGAGCTCCTCGCCGGGCGGACCGCCCTCGACCAGGATCGCCTCCCCCTCGGCCACGGCGCGCTCGCGCAGGGCGCTCGCGATACGCTCAAGGTCGTCCTCCGGCAGATCCTTGAACGGCGGCACGCGACGGAAGAACCGGATCCTGTCCGCGACGCGCGCGGGATCGGCGACGTACTGCACCTGTGCCTCCTACCTGGCCGCCCGCCGGACGAGACCGCGCTCCTCGAGGTGGCGCAGGCTCTCCATCACGTCGGCTTCGTTCTTGTGCTCCAGGACCACGGTGGCGCCGTGCTCGCGAGCCAGTTCGAGGACGGGCGCGGCGTCGATGACGCCGCGCCCGAGCGGCAGGTGCTGGTCGCCGCCCACGTGCCCCTCGTTGTCGTGCAGGTGGACGTGCTTGAGCTCGTGGTGGTCGTCCTGCAGCCACGCCGCGAGCGTGCCCGTCACGGCGGCGTGGCCCACGTCGAGCGAGAGGCCGAGCCCCTTGAGGTCCAGGTCGCCGGGGGCTTTGAAGTGCGTGTGGCGCACGAAGGGCAGGTTCTCCACCGCGATCGTGACCCCGGACTCCTCCTGGAGTGCGGCCAGCTCGTCGAAGGACTGCTCCAGCGCACGCTGCACCCGCTTGTCCCAGCCCCTCCAGCGGCGCTGCAGGTCCGGGTGGACGACGTAGACGCGGGCGCCGAGCTCGGCGGCGGCGGCGATGTGGCGCCGGTGCTCGTCCAGCGCCTTGCGGTGCTCGCGTCCCGAGCGGCTGCCGTACTCGAAGTGCAGGAACGGCCCGTGCACGCTGAACGGCAGGCCCGAGAGCTCGACGACCCGCGCGTTGGCCGGATCCAGCAGGCTGTGCAGGCCACCGTCGAGGATCTCGGCGGCCGGGGCGATCTCTGCGATGCGCAGCAGCGCCGCCCCGAGCGAGAAGTTGGCGTAGGCCCCGGTGGAGATCCCGATGTCCTCGTAGATGGGCACGGGGAGAAGTATCCCACGCCGCCGGCCATCGCCGTTACGGCGGCGGCGTCACTCGGGGATCAGGACGGCCTCGAGGACGACCTTGCGGCCGGCGACGACGCTGTCCCGGCCGGCCCCCTGGGCCTCGCCGAGCGCCTCTCTCGCCTTGGCGATGAGCTCACCGGCCGACTCCTCCCTGCCGGACACCCCGCCCACGCTGACCGTGACGTCGACCTTCTCGCCGGCGGACTCGAAGGGCGCGGCGGCGGCGGCACGACGCAGCCGGTCGAGCACGTCGGCGACGTCGTCCTCGGTGGTCCGGGAGACGATGACGAGGAACTCCTCGCCCTCCAGACGGCCGAGAGCGTCGTAGGGGCGCAGGAGAGGCCGGATTCGCGCCATGAGGTCGCGGAGCACGTCGTCGCCGGCGGCGCGCCCGTGGCTCTCGTTGAGGCGACCGAGGCCGTCGACGTCGACGAGGCCGATGCTGAGGTCGGCGCGCTCGCGCCGCGCCCGGGCGAGCTCGGCGTCGAGTCGTTGCACGGCCGCCTCGCGCCCCAGGACTCCCTCCAGAGCCGCGCAGGGACCCCCGCAGACCTCGCCGTGACCCCACGGCAACTCGACGACGCGCCGTGCCATCTCCACGCGCGCCTTGAGCTCCCCGGTGGTGACCGGAGTGCGGACGCAGTCGTGCGCTCCGGCGGTGAGGCCGCGCTCGACCTCGCCGTGGTGCGCGGATCCGGCCAGCAGCAGGATGTAGGGGGGATCGACCACGTGGAAGTCGCGCACCAGACGGCAGAGCTCCGGGCCCTCTATGCGCGGCAGGTCCCAGTCCACGACCGCGACCCGCGGCGGCTCCGCCGAGAGCAGCGCCTCCAGGGCCTCCGGTCCGTCCGCCGCCTCGCGCAGTTGGAGTCCCAACTCCTCGAGCGAGCCGGCGACGCTCCTGCGCGACGCCTCCGTACCGTGTGCGATGAGCACGTCCATTGTCGATCCTCCCCGCTCCCCTTCCGTGTGGGACGCAGTGCCTCCACCAAGGAGGGTCGGCCGCGGCATTCCCGCAGCGCATGGGGACGGAGTCCCGGAAGGCGTGTCCGCGATGATCCTCAGGCTGGCCCGAGCGGCCCCAGGATGCCGGGAGGAAGCTCTGGGCGTTGCCGGGCGAGACAGCACCGGGGCGGCGGCCCTGCGGACCGCCGCCCCCGGAGCGAGCGCCGTCGCGCGAGGGTCAGCGCTGCTTGTCGAACTGCTCGTAGGTGGTGGATCCGTACGGCGTGGTGCCGACCGGATCCAGCGTCGCGCCGTCGACCTGGTGCAGGCGGCCGTACTCGAACGCCTGCAGCTCGGCTCCACTCAGTCCGGTGCGCAGGTACGAGTGGCGGAACACCTGGCTCTCCGGCACGGGGGGCGCGCCCGGTGCGACGAGAGGCGCGATGACTGCCTCACTGCCGATGCTGGTGATCGTGGCCTCCTGCGGCTGGCTGACGGCATAGACCACCACGGCCGCGAGGGCGATGGCGACGACGACCGCCAGCACCGGCAGCAGCGACACATGGTGATGGACGTGCGGCCTGTGGGCGATGGTGTGGCTCATGGCTTGCTCCCTTCCGACGAACACTGGCTCCCCGACCACTTCTTCAGTGTGAGACCCGGACGCCGGTGGCTCTTCACCCCTTCCGGGTGAACTGCGACTCCGTTGGGCCGGAGACGCCCGTTCATGGCGGAGGCGGTGGCTGCCGATGCACCCGCTGGAGGGTGAGATGACGCGTGCGGCACCACAGACGAAGCAGGACGTCCCCCCCGCCCCGCTACCGCTGGACCGCAGCGCGGAACGTCCGGCGGACGCGGAGCGCACGCCGGCGACGTCCGCTCGCGGCGGTCTCTGGATCAGTCTGCTCGCCGGCCGCCCAGAGCCCAAGCCGGCGAGCACCTCCTGGCGCAGGACCTGGCCGTGGGTCGTCGCGGCCGGCGTCACGGTGCTCCTCGCCTGGCTGACGTACTCGCGCGGCGGCTGGATCCCGATCCTCTCCGCGTTCGACCTCGGCGTGCACGAGTTCGGCCACCTGCTCACGTTCTGGGCGCCGGCGCTGCTGTGCTCGCTCGCCGGCTCGTTTCTCCAGGTGGTCGCGCCGTTGCTGCTGGGCGCCTACTTCTGGTGGCGGCGCGACTCTCTGGCCGCGATCCTCATGATCGCCTGGTCGGCCGAGAACCTGCACAACGTCTCCGTCTACATCGCAGACGCGCAGGTGATGGTCCTGCCGCTGTTCGGGGACGACGGCTCGGGTGCAGGCCACGACTGGCACAACATCCTGCTGGCGCTGAACGCCCTGGAGGCGACGGACCAGCTGGCCCTCGTGACCAGGACGCTCTCGGTGATCCTCTTCGTCGTGGCGCTCGGGCTGGCCGTCCTGAGCTTCTCCCGCGCGCGCCGCACCTGATCCGCGCCCGACCCTACCGACCGCCCAGTCCGCTCTCCCGCTTCGCGCACCCCGTCTCGTATACTCGCGCCGTCACGAGGACGAGAAGACGGAGGTCGTGTGGGCTGGTTCGAGAGGACGATCACTCCCGGCAGGGAGTACCACAAGCCACTGACCGAGATAGAGGACGACGTCTTCCTCGACATCGGCGCCACGCGAGGCAAGACGACCAAGTTCTGGATGCAGCTGGTGCTGGCGAGCATCATCGCCGCCGGCGGGGTGATCGGGGACGCGACGCCGGCGGTGATCGGCGCGATGATCATCGCGCCGCTGGGCACGCCGATCTACGGCCTGGCGCTCGCGGCCGTCACCGGCGACCGGCGCGCGCTGCGCAGCTCGCTGACACTCCTCGTCAGCGGCGTCGCCGTCAACATCCTCATCGGCGTGATCATCGGGCTCATCACAGTGAACCGCATGCCGATCGACGTGAACCCGCAGATCGTGGGGCGAACGGCTCCTGCCGTCCTCGACCTCACCGTGGCGATCGCGGTCGGCATTGCCGGCTCGTTCGCGCTCGCTCGCCGGGACGTGGCCGACATCCTGGCCGGCGTGGCCATCGCCATCTCGCTGGTACCCGTGCTCGCGGTCGTCGGGATCACCCTGGGCTCCGGACACTTCAGCCTCGCCCTCGGGGCCTTCGTCCTGTTTCTCACCAACGCGGCCGCGATCCTCATCGCCGGGGCCATCGTCTTCAAGACCGCGGGCTACGCCCGCGAGGCGGAGAACCTCGACGAGCGCGCGGGGCGTCGCGCCCGCCTGGCGATCGTCATCCTGGTCGTCCTGCTGCTCATCCCGCTGGGTGCGTCCTCGGCGTCGATCCTGCAGTACGAGCTCTGGAAGGAAGACGCCCAGGCCGCCGCCGAGAAATGGCTGGAGGGGAGCACGTGGGTGTTCGACACGGCCGAGCAGTCCGGCAACGAGCTGGTGCTCACGGTGAGAGGGCCCGATTCGCCGCCGCCGATCGGCGATCTCAAGGCGGCGATCCGCGAGAAGATCCCGGACTGGGTGCCCGTGACCCTGATCGAAGACACGGGCCAGGAGCAGGAGCTCTAGCGCCGTGCGGACGGGCGCGCCCGCTGCGGTGCGCCCCGTCCAGCCTGCCGATCCCCTCACGCTCAGGCCGGCGTTCCTCCGGCATCCTCGGACACCGTGAATTCGAAGCCCTGAGCGAACACCCTCTCGCATGCGGCCACCACATCCGCGTCGAGGCGTGTGCCGGCATCAGCACGGACTTGAGCCAGGGCGGCCGCGAGGCCGAGTCCCGCCCGGTAGGGCCGGTGAGAGGCCATCGCCTCCACGACGTCGGCGACCGCGAGGATGCGCGCCTCGAGCAAGATCTCTTCACCGCACAACCCGTCCGGGTAGCCTGACCCATCCTGGCGCTCGTGATGCTGCCCGACCATATCGGCGACCGGCTGGCGGAAGCGGATCGTGGCGAGCAGTTCGCGCCCCGCGACCGGATGCTGCTTGATGAGCGCGAACTCCGCCTCACTCAAGGCCGTGGGTTTGGTGAGGATCTCGGCCGGGACCGCCACCTTGCCGACGTCGTGCACCTGGCCGGCGAAGACCAGGCCCTCCCGCGCCTCCTCGTCGAGCCGGAGTTCCAGCGCGATGGCCTCGGCGAGGTCGGCGACGCGCCTCTCGTGGGCGGCAGTGTACGGGTCGCGCATGCTGGCGATCGCGCCCATCGCCCGCAGCGTGTCCAGCAACCGCTGCTTCAGTTCGAGGGCGTTGCCGGCGAGCACCTCCGCGTCCCGCTTGCGCCGGGTGATATCCATATGCGTACCGGTCATCCTGACCGGACGGCCCTCGGCGTCCCACTCGAAGACTTTCCCCTTGTCGAGTACCCAGACCCAGTGGCCGTCCTTGTGGCGCATGCGCGCCTCGCACTCGTAGGCCGCCGACCGGCCGGCGAAGTGCGCCTCGAGGAGTTCTTGGGAGCGCTTCAGGTCGTCCGGATGGCAGAGGCCGGTCCACGTCTCGATGGAGACGGGAGCGAGTTCCTCGAGCGTGCGCCCCACGATCTCCGCCCAGCGCTCGTTGAACACCGTCTCTCCCGTCTGGACGTGCCAGTCCCAGACTCCACTGCCCGAGCCCGCGATCACGCTCTCGAGCCGCTCCCGGTTCGCGCGCAGCGCGTCCTGCGCGCGCTTCTCGCGGAGCGCCACGCCAATGCTGGCCCCGAGTCCCTCGAAGAAGGCGATCGACTCGGGGGTGAAGCGGTCCGTCCGGCGATCCGCCAGGTGCAGCAGACCGAGGATCTCGTCGCCGGCGCGCAGCGGCACGAGAGCAAGCGAACGGAAGCCCACATGGATGCACCGGTTGCGCGGGTGCAGCCGTGGGTCGTCCGCCTCGGGAATGTCGAGGAACGGCAGCGCGTCGCTCGTCCAGGCGCTACCGCCGGACGTGAAGAGCGGGTTGGCAGAGTCGGTCCGGCCCGAGAGCACGAGGCCGCAAGTGCACTTGAGACTGACGGCGCCGTCCGCGTCACGGCACAGCCCCCCCTCGGGATAACGCACGGCGAGCGCGTTCTCGGCCTCGAGGAACTCCGTGGTGTAGCCCACCGACGCGACGAAGGGGTAGTCATCGTCCTCCTGGAGCCGGATGCCGACGGCGTCGAGACCGGTGGCCTGCTGCAGGGCGGCGACGATGCCGTCCACGGTCGCTCCGATGGGCCCCGGCGCAGCCATGATCCCCAGGATCTCGGAGGGCGCCGCGAGGAGCGTCTCGGCTTGCCTGCGCGCGGTGACGTCGCGGACCACGAAGACCATACCCGTGGGCTGCCCCTCGAGACCGCGGACGACCTCGCCGTTCACCTCGATGGGGAAGGTGTCCCCGTCGGCGCGGAGCCCGTAGTACTCGCCCAGTCCTGGAGCCTTCCCCTCGAGCATGAGAGCGACGTTGGCCACGGCACGCTCCCTGTCCTCGGGCACGATGAAGTCAGTGAGAGGCCGGCCCTGCGGATCGGCGCTCGCCAGGGCGAACATCGCGAGGCCCGCGGGCGACGTCACCACGATGCGGCCATCCATGTCGGTGATCACGATGTTGTCGGGCGAGGCGTCGAGGATGGATCGATAGAGCGCCTCGCTCTCGCGATGCGCCGCCTCCGCCCGCCTGCGCGCGGTGACGTCGTGGACGATGGAGTAGAGCAGCGTCCTGCCCTGAAGGTCGATGGGACCGCTGAAGACCTCGACGTCGCGGACCGCGCCGTCGGCGCGTCTGTGCTGGAAGTCAAAGACCTTGCGATCCTTCTCGCACGCCCTCTGCATCTCCGCCCGGACGTCCTCGTCCGAGAGCGTGTTGACTTGGTCGATGCGCATGGCACACATCTGTTCGCGGCTCCATCCGTACCAGGTGCAGGCGGCGGGGTTGACGTCGACGATCGCGCCGCTCTCCGGGTCGATGAGCAGCATGACCGCGTGGTTGTCCTCGAACAGGCTCCGGTACCGCGCCTCGCTCTCGCGCAGCGACTCCTCCGCATGCTTGCTCTCCGTGATGTCCAACCAGATCGCGGAGAGACAGGGGCGTCCGGCCACGTCGACGGCGCTGGCGCTCACGCGCGCGTCGCGGACTTCGCCGTCCTTGCGCCGGTGTCGCGTCTCGAACACGGCGTCGCCCTTCTCGCGCAAGGCGGCCAGAAACGGCACGATGGCCTCCCCCGGATGATCGGCGTTGACGTCGCCGATGGTGAGCTGGGCGAACTCCTCGCGCGTGTAACCCAGCGAGCGGCAGGCCGCGTCGTTGAAGTCGACGAGCCGGCCCGTCTCCGCATCGATCAGGGCGATCGAGTCTCGCGCCTGCCGGACAATGCTCTCGAAGACACGCTCGCGCTCGCGCAGCGCCTCTTCAGCCCGCCGGCGCTCGGAAATGTCGCGCAGCAGCACGAGGTGGGCCGGCGCACCGTCGTGAGCGATCTGGCCGGCGCTCACTTCGACGACGACCCAATCCCCGTCCTTGCGCCGGAGGTCGATCTCGTAGGTGGAAGGGACGTCCTCCCCGGCGAGCCGGCGACGGACGCGGTCCGCGACCTCGGGCCGCCGCGCGTGCGCGGCGGCGTCGAACGGCGTGCCGATCAGCTCATCGCTCGAGTAACCGGTCATGCGCGCCATCGCCTCGTTGGCGAAGGCGACGACGCCGTCCTGCAAGATGACGATGCCGTCGTGGCCGCGCTCGACGACCTCCCGCCACCCCACGTCCATCTCGCGCAGCGCCTGCTCCACCGGCTCGGAGGACGTAGGCGCCGCCCCGACAGCGGCAGGCCGCTCGGAGCCCTCTCCGCTCATGCAGACCCTCCTCCCGACGATCCTTGCCCGCGGCTGTCCGGCGACACGGATGTGCGCCCCTGCAGTCAATATCGGAGCAGGGTACGGCGAACTTGAACCGCGAGAGCGGCCGTGGCGGGGAGATCCTCGACCCGCCCCACCGGCGGCGCAAGGACATGCTTGTCGCAGGCGGAGCGTACCCGCCGCCCATAGAACGCGAAGTCAGACGGCCGCCCACCGCGAGGCGGCCGGCAGCGCGCCGCGCCACCTCGCGTGGGCGCCTCAGCCGTCCGTGAGCAGCGCCTGCACCCGCATCATGAAGTCGTTGAGGTTGGCGGCGTACTCGGGGGAGCCGTCGATGCGCACCATGCCCTTGCCCACGCCCTCGACGAACTCCACGTCCTTGTTCATCACGGCGAGGGCGCCGTCCACGCCGTTGAAGCGCATGTGCACGAACGGCCTGCGGCGGGTGTAGACGCCGCGCCCCGCCTTGGTCTGGCCGCCGCGTACGCGCAGGTACGCGGCGATGCCCTCCGGCTCGACCGAGAACTGGTAGATGCGGTCGGGCTGCCCGGCCGTCCAGCGCTGCATCCCGGGGTCGCCGCCCTTGTTGTACTGGCTCAGGGCGGTGGTGATCATGTACAGCGTCAGCTTGAGCTTGAGCTGCCGCTTGGCCGGGTCGGTGGGCTGGGCGCTGGGCAGCATCAGCTTCAGGCTGAGGAGGAGCTGGAACACCTTGGCGAGCAGCGCCGGGTGGTTGTAGCCGCGGATGCTCGGCAGCACCGTCTTGCCGGCGAAGAAGTCGCAGAGCTTGGCGAGCGAGCCGAAGGTGAAGGTGATGTCCGGCTCCTTGCCCAGACCGTCCGCGTCCCAGAAGCCCTGTTCGGTACGGACGGTCCCGTTCTCGAACCAGAGGTACGCGCCCACGGCGCGCGGCTGGTTCTTCGCCACGAACTGCACCACGGCGTTGACGTGCTTGAAGCGCTTGGCCGTCGCCGGATCGTCCTCGAGCATGACCTTGACGCACGGCAGGGCCGCGCGGAGGAACAGGCGCGCGCGCAGGAACTCGCGGGTGCGCGCCTGCGGGAGGTCGTTGGGCGGCGTCGCGCTCGGCGGGGCGGCCGCCGGCGCCTGCGTGGCGCCGGCCATCAGAACTCATCCTCCCAGTCCTCGTCGGCCTCGAACTCGCGGTGCAGCAGCTCGCGCACCAGGCCGACGATGCCGTCCCCGTCGATGCAGTAGTGGCTGTAGAGGTCCTCGGGGTAGCCGACCTCGCTGTAGCAGTCGGGCAGGCCGCTCTTGGCGAACGCGCAGCCCTTGCCGCTGGCGGCGATCACGTCGGCCACGGCGCTGCCGAGCCCGCCGATGACGTTGTGCTCCTCCACGCACAGGATGCGCCGCGTCTCGAGGACCGCCTTGAGGATCGCGTCCTCGTCGATGGGCTTGATGGTGTGCACGTCGAGCACGCGGACGCTGATGCCGTCCTGGTCCTTGAGCAGCTTTGCGGCCTCCGCCGCGTGGTACACGGCGACGCCGCAGGCGATGACGGTGATGTCGGTGCCCTCGCTGATCGTCACCGCCTTGCCGAGCTCGAAGCCGTAGTCCTCGTTCTCGTAATGCGTGGGCTCGAAGCCCCGGCCCAGACGGATGTACACGGGGCCGGGGTGCTTGACCGCGGCGCGCACGGCGTTGGCGGTCTCCCAGCCGTCGGCCGGCACGATGAGGGTCATGTTGGCGAGCGAGCGCTGGATGGCGATGTCCTCGGTGCAGTGGTGCGTCGTGCCGGCCTGCCCGAAGCTCACGCCGCCGTGCGTGGCGATGATCTTGACGTCGAGGTTCTGGTAGCAGATGTCGGTGCGCACCTGCTCGAGCGCGCGCATGCTTGCGAACGCGCTCATGGTGCTGACGAAGGGCAGGAGGCCGCTCTTGGCCATGCCGGCGGCCACGCCGAAGAGGTTCTGCTCGGCGATGCCGACATTGAACACGCGCTGCGGGAACTTGTCCTGGAAGACGCCGATCTTGGTGCTCTTGGCGAGATCGGCGGTCAGCGCCACGATCCGCGGGTCGGCCTCGGCCAGGTCGCACAGCACGCGACCGTAGATCTCGGCCTGCGTCAGCGTGTTGGCGTCGTAGACGTTCCAGGTGGTGCCGGTGACCTCGGTCATGACGCACCCCCTGTGGCCGGAGCGGCTGCGCCGCCGGCGTTGCCGCCCGCCATGATGCTGGCCTTGGCCTTCGCGGCCAACTCCGAGTCGATGGAGCCGTAGTGCCACTTGACCTGCGCCTCCATGAAGTCGACGCCCTTGCCCTTGACCGTCTGGCAGATGATGACGGTGGGCGCCCCCTGCGTCGCCTGGGCGCCCTCGATGGCCTCGCCGATCTGGGCGAAGTCGTGGCCGTCGACCTCGCGGACCTGCCAGCCGAAGGCCGTCCACTTCTCCGCCAGCGGCTCGAGGCTCATGATGTCCTCGGTGAGGCCGTCGATCATCATGTGGTTGCGGTCGACGAACGCGGTGAGGGTGTCGGCCTTGAAGTGCGAGGCGGCCATGGCCGCCTCCCACACCGAGCCCTCGTCGCACTCGCCGTCGCCGAGCATGCAGTAGGTGCGCCAGGCCTGCTTCTGGAACCTGGCGCCCATCGACATTCCGAGCGCCATGGAGAGGCCGTGGCCGAGCGATCCGGTGCTGGCGTCCACGCCTCTGACCTTGTTGCCGTCCAGATGCATCCCGAAGGGGCTCTTGAAGTGGTTGAACTCCTTGAGGAGCTCCTTGTCGAAGTAGCCCTTGTCGGCGAGCACGCAGGAGAGCCCCAGGCCGCCGTGCCCCTTGCTGAGCACAAACCGATCGCGCTCCGGCCAGTCGGGCTCCTCCGGCCGCACCTCGAGGTAGTGGTAGTACAGGGCCGTCAGCACGTCGGCCATGCTGAGCGACCCGCCGATGTGCGCGCCGCCGGCCCACACGGTGACGTCCACCATGTCGCAGCGCAGTTGCTGCGCCTTGGCCTGCAGCTTCCTGATCTCCTCCGCTGAGAGCGGCATCAGCTCCCCCTTTGCCCCTCGGGGCTCTTCTCCAGCACCGCGAAGGCGTCCTCCGCGATCGCCAGGGTCCGGTCGAGGTCCTCCTGCGTGTGCGCGCAACTCATGAACCAGTTGTGGTGAGAGGTGAAGTAGGCGCCGCGCCTGGTGCACTCGGCGCACCAGCGCTGGTGGAGCATCATGCTCGGGTCGTCGGTGAGCCGCAGATACGGCATGCTCGGCACGCCGCTCACCTTGAGCTCGTAGCCGTGCTGGTCGGCGAGCCGCTGCAGGCCGGCGGTGAGCGCCCGCCCGTACTCCTGCATCCTGGCGGGCGCGTCCAGGCGCTCGAGCTCCGCGAGGCAGGCAAGGCCGGCCGCCATGGGTACCGCCTGGTACCAGTAGCTGCCGGTGTAGAAGACCTGGGCGACCGCGCCCTTCATGGCCTCGGTGCCCACGAGCGCCGAGATGGGGTAGCCGTTGGCGATCGCCTTGCAGTAGCACGCGAGGTCCGGGGTGAAGCCGAAGAACTCGGCGGAGCCGCGGAGGCCGAGGCGGAACCCGCAGCGGACGTCGTCGACGATGAGGACGACGCCATGCTTGTCGCAGAGCCCGCGGATGCGCTGCCAGTATCCCTCCGCCGGCAGCTCGCTGTCGGCGAACGTCGGGTGGTGGTACGGCGTGGCGATGAAGCCGGCGACCTGGCCGGCGTGCTCGTCGAGCACGCGCTCGAAGGCCGCCGGGTCGTTCCACGGGATGCGCACGAAGCCGGCCACGTCGGCGGCGATGACGCCGTGGTGGCCGAGCCCCTGCATCCACGGCGACACGCCGTGATAGCCGCCGTCGATGGCGACGATGAGCGGGCGGCCGGTGGCCGCCCGGGCGATCATCGTCGCGTAGTCGGTCATGTCGCCGCCGTTCTTGGCGAAGAACGCCCAGTCGGCGCCGGCGATCATCGAGGTGAGCTTCTCCGCCAGCTCGATCATCACCGGCGACGGGCAACCGAGCGTGTCGCCCAGCTTGCGCTGCCGGGCGGCGGCGTCGTGCACGACCTCATTGTCGTAGCCGAGCACCATCGGCCCATAGGCGCACATGTAGTCGATGAAGTCGTTGCCGTCCGCATCGGTGAAGTGCGCGGCCGTGCCCTTCTCGGCGAAGAAGGGATACGCGGTCGGCGGTACCAGCGGCGCGGGGCTGAAGTGGCCCGGGATGCCGCACGGGATGACCTCGGCGGCGCGGACGAAGAGCTCCTGGGAGCGGGCGAACGAGTAGGTGTCCATGGCGTTCGCCCTCTCAGCTCTGCGCGGCCGCGGCCGCGCCGGTGGTTGACGGTCCGGCCGGCGCGCCCTCCGCCGGCGTGAGGTACTTGCCGACCCTGTCGAGCACCAGCGCGAGCGTGTCGACCAGGGCGACGCGGCCCCGGAGCTGCACGTCACCGGTGACGGCGGAGACGAACGTGTCGAGCTTGCCGGCGAGGAAGTCGTTAGCGGTCTGCAGATCCTTGAGCAGGACGAGCGCGCTGGGGTGCGTGAGCTCGCCCTTGACCGGCAGGACGCCGGAGGCCCCGCAGACGAGGCTGACGGCGGGGCCGTCCGGCAGCACCTTGAGCACGATCGTGCCGTGAGAGAGCCCGTGCCGGAGCGGCACGCACTCGGCATCGTGGCCGAGGAGCACCGGGACCGCGAAGGCGGCGGTGTTCAGCGTGAGCAGCGTGTTCATCCTGAGGTACTCGGGATGCGAGAGCAGCTCGTCGGTCGGCGAGAGATAGTACGCCATCCGGTCGCTCAGCTGGGTGAACTCCTTCTTGAGGAACCCGAGGTGGGTAAAGCCCCAGAAGGGGATGGGCTGCGACGAGCCGTCGAACATCTTGTTGAGGTGGCTCGCCGAGGTGAAGGCGAGACGGACGGTCGGGCCGGACCCGCCGGCGCCTCCGGCGCCGGAGCCTCCGGCCTCGTCGCGCCTCGGCTGTGGCCCCACGGTGCACGCGCCGCCGGCGAACCGCACGGTGGTACTCGGCCCGTTGGCGATCGTGAGGCGGACGCTGAGGCGCGTGTCCGCGACCAGCGCGCGCATCTCCGGATCCTCGCGCACCACGTCCTCGAGGTTGGGCAGGACGGCGAAGAGATTGAGGCGTGCGCGGACCTCCTCGAAGCTCATGTGGCTCCCCCTGTGTGGCTCATGGTCCGCCCTCCACTTCAGACACCGCCGGCGACCCCCGTCGCCGGCTCAGAGCTGCCCTCATCGTAGGACTTGGACGGGCCAGCGTCCATCGAGTGCGGAAACGCTCCAAGGGAGTGCGGACGGCACCGGGCGGCGGGCGCGTCTGGAGCCACGCCC
>CAIYOD010000129.1 GCA_903927755.1 uncultured Thermoleophilia bacterium
CGTTCTGCGTACTCGGAGCGCGCCGCCTGGCCTGCGCCGGGCGCCAGCGCGCGTCAGGTGGGGACGCGCCGCCCCTCGAGGTGCAGGTCGACCTTGCGCTTGATGCGCTGCAGGGCGTTGTCCACCGTCTTGCAGTCGCAGCCGAGCTCTCCGGCGATGCGCTCGTAGCTCAGGCCCTGCAGGTAGAAACGCAGCACCTTGCCCTCGAGCTCCGACAGCATGCTGGTGAGACAACTCGTGAGGCTGTCGACCTCCTCAGAGCTGATGACCTGGTTGACCGGGTCGTGCGTGGTCGGCCCCGGCAGCACGTCGGCCAGGGAGCAGTCGCCGTCGTCCGAAGAGTCGCTCGGCGACTGGCTGAACGAGAGGTACCCGTTGAGCGGCACGTGCTTCTGACGCGTGGCCGTCTTGATGGCGGTGATGATCTGCCGGGTGATGCAGAGCTCCGCGAAGCTCCGGAAGCTGGCAAGGCGGTCGTCACGGTAGTCGCGGACCGCCTTGTAGAGGCCGAGCATGCCCTCCTGGATCAGATCCTCGGCGTCGCCGCCGGCGAGGAAGTACGAACTGGCCTTGAGGCGCACGAACTGGTGGTAGCGGACCATGAGGGCGTCGAGCGCGGCCTGATTGCCCCGCCTGTACGCCTGTACAAGGGCGAAGTCAGAACTCTCGGTGAAGACTTGAGGGTTGTGAGACGAGCTCGGGCCGCGGCTGTGGTCGGCTGTGCGAGCCATACGTGATCCCCACCTCCGCTCGTTTGCCCCTGCACATCCCGGGAAACCACGCCTCCGGAACGTCTACTGCGGCTTGTGGCGCATTTCCTCGAGACGTCGCAAAGTCTCAGGGTCAACTTTATCCTCAAGCCGTGAGGGCATTCTAGTAGAGTCTGAGGCAGAGTCAAGAGCCTGCCCGTTCCGGTCGTCCCCGGCGAGCTCCGAGGCCAACTCCGGGGGCGTCATGCGGCTCACGCCGGCCCTGGAGGCCGTGCGCTGGACCTCCTGGTCGGCCGAGACGACCACGACCTCCACGTCGGCCGGCTGGCCGGCGATACGGCGGGCGATCAGCGTGTCGGCCGTGAAGCGTCCGCCGGCGAACACGACCTCCACCGGCGCGCCCTTGATGGGCTCGCTGCTGGTGCTGCGCGGACCACTGCCGTCGAAGACCAGGGTGACACGCGCACCGCGAAGCGCGGCGAAGCTCGCCAGGCGATCGGCGAGCCAGTCGCGGCGCGCGAAGATCTCCTCCTTCTCCGCGCCGCGGAACATGGCGTGCAGCACGTTGTAGCCGTCGACGATGTACAGCGTGCCGTTCATGACCCGGCGGCGGCCTCTCTCTGCCGCCGCGCCTCGTAGAGCAGGAGCGCGGCGGCCACACTCACATTGAGACTCTCGACGGATGGATCCATCGGGATCGAGACCAGGGCGTCGCAGGTGCGCGCCACGAGCGGCCGCAGGCCGCGACCCTCCGCGCCGGCGACGATGACGATCCGGCCGGTGAGATCCGTGCGGAGATACGAAGCCGCGGCCTCGCCGGCGGCGCCGTAGATCCAGAAGCCGGCGTCCCGGGCCCGCAGCAGGAAGGTGACCACGTTGGTCACCTGGGCCACGGGCAGGTACTCGAGCGTGCCGGCCGACGCCTTGACGGCCGCCGGCGTCACGTGCGCTGAGCGATGCCTGGGGACCACCAGGCCGCCGGCTCCGGCGGCCAGGGCGCTGCGCGCCACGGCGCCGAGGTTGTGCGGGTCGGTGACCTCGTCGAGCACGACGAGCACGTCGGCCTGCAGCAGCCGGTCCGGGTCCGCGTACGGATAGCCGTCGACCTGCAGCGCGACGCCCTGGTGCTCGCGGGTGCCGAGCAGCTCGTCCAGCTGGTGCGCGCCGACCGTGTCGACCGGGAGGTCCTCCGGGACGAGCGCGGCGATGGCGTCCAGACCCGGCGCCGTCGCCGCGAGCCGGTGGGCTCGCCGCCGGGCGCCGGGCCCGAGGGCGGCCTTGACGACGTTGCGGCCATACAGCCACTCCACGGCGTCACCTCACCGCCGCAGCGAGGACGCGGCGAGAGGGCCGGGGCCGCCTGTACACTGGCGACATGCCCATCGACATCTCCCCCGGCTCGTTCGCCGCCGTGGTCATCTCGGCGCTGTTCTGGTGGACCGTGCTGTCGCCGGCCGCCCTGCTCGCCGTCGCGGCGCTGTGCGGCCGAAGACCGCGCCTGAGCGCCGGGCTCACGATCGTCGTGCTCGTGCCACCGGTGGTGACCCTTCTGCCGGTGGCCGTCATGCACGGCGGCGCGGAAGCCGCGGCCGCGGCGGCGGCCGTCCTGCTCGCCGGCGGCGCGATCGTCATCGCCCTGACAGGCCTGCTCCGGGCGGGCGCCGACCCCGGCCGCGCGGAACGATACGCCACGGCCGCGTTCGTCGCAGGGGTCGCCGGCGGGATGGTCGGTTCGTTCGCGCTCGTCGGCGCGCTCCTGTTCGGCTGACCCGCCGCCGGGCGCCGGCCCATGGCGGTCACTTCTTGACGACCTGCGTGCCCTGCGGCGTGTCGCGGACCTCGAAGCCCGCAGCCTGGATCTCGTCGCGCAGCCTGTCCGCGTCGGCCCACTGCTTCTCCGCGCGATGATGGTCGCGCAGCACGCAGGCGTAGGAGGCGTCGTCGCAGCCGAGCCGGTCGGCGTAGACCAGCGCGACGTCATCCCAGCGACCCTCGTCCGCGAGCCGCGCCGCCGGCAGCAGCGCGACGCCGCCCGTCACGCAGGCGGCGGCGTCCTCGCCGGCGACGGTGCCCGCGCCGGTGAGGCCGGCGCCGGCCCCCGGCAGGGAGATCAGCAGGACGCCGAGCGACTCCCGGACGACGTCACCGACGGTCGTGAGCGCAGCGGCGTCGAGCGGCGTGTCGCCGCGGTCCACGTCGGTGAGATACCTGTGCATCTCGCCGACGAGGGCGAAGAGCTCGCCGATGGCGCCGGCGGTGTTGAGGTCGTCGTCCATCCGCTCCGCGAAGGCCACGCGCGTCGCTTCTGCTCTCAGCGCCAGCTCCGCGAACTCGCCGCGGGTCGCCGCCTTGCCGGCGTTGGCGACGCGGAAGTCGATGTCCGCAAGGGCGCCGGCGAAGCGGCCGTAGGCGGCCTTCGCCTCGTCCAGCTTCTCCGTGCTGAACTCGAGCGGGCTGCGGTAGTGCGTGGTCAGGAAGTACGTGAGCACGACCGCCGGGTCGTAGCGATCGAGCACTTCCCGCAGCAGGAAGATGTTGCCCACGCTCTTGGCCATTTTCTCGCCGTCGCTGCGGATCATGCCGTTGTGCATCCAGACCTTGGCGAACGGCAGGCCGGCCGCCTCGCTCTGGGCGATCTCGTTCTCGTGGTGCGGGAAGATGAGGTCACGGCCACCGCCGTGCACATCGAACCCGGCGCCGAGGTAGCGCAGGCCCATGGCCGAGCACTCGATGTGCCAGCCGGGCCGGCCCATGCCCCAGGGGCTCTCCCAGGCCGGCTCGCCCGGCTTGGCGGCCTTCCAGACGGCGAAGTCGAGCGGGTCGGCCTTCCCAGGCTCGGTGTCGACGCGCACGCCCTGCTCGAGCTCGTCGATGCGCTGCTTGCTGAGCTTGCCGTACTCGTCGAAGCTGCGCACCTTGAAGTACACGCTGCCGTCGGCCTCGTAGGCGTGCCCGCCGGAGATGAGCTGGCAGACGAGGTCGATGATCTCCGCGATCGTCTCCGTGGCCTTGGGCTCCACGTCAGGACGCGGGATGCCGAGCCGGTCGGTGTCCGTGACGTAGGCGGCGGTGTACTCCTCCGCCACCGTCGCGGAGTCACGTCCTTCTTCGTTCGCCTTCTTGATGATCTTGTCGTCCACGTCCGTGATGTTGGTCACCAGCGTGACGTCGAGGCCACGGTAGGCGAGCCACGAGCGGAGGACGGCGAACGTGACGTAGGGCCGTGCGTTGCCGATGTGCACCAGGTTGTAGACCGTGGGTCCGCAGCAGTAGACACCGGCTTTGCCGGGGTCGCGAGGCTCGAACGGCTCCTTCTGCTGGGTCAGGGAGTTGAAGAGGCGGATCACGGCTGGTCTCCTGGCTTAGGCGTGGACTCACCGGGGCCGGCGAGGGTGTGGTCGAGTCGCGCAAGGGCGGTCTCGCGATCGAGCGCGGCGAGGACGAAGGGCAGCTCCGGGCCGTGCTCGGCGGAGGTGAGGGCGATGCGCAGCGGCATGAGCAGGGCGCGGGCGCCGATGCCCTGCTCCTTACCCCAGGCGCGATACGCGGCGAGGAGCTCGCGGGCGCCGGCGGGCGTGAGCCACTCCGGCGCCTCGGCGCGCAGAGCGCGGACATGCGCGAGCTGAGGCTCGGCCGCGAGCGCGGCGGCGCGGAGATCCGGCGGCGGAGGCGGCGGCGCAAGCACCTCGGCCGCCGCGGCCGGCGCGTCGCCGTAGCGCACCAGCGACGGCTGGAAGGCGGCCGCGAGCGCGGCCGCCGCCTGCGCCGGCGTCCCGGCCGGCAGCCGCTCTGCGAAGCGGCGCTCGTGCTCCTGCGGCGCGAGCGCCATGATGCGCTCGTGGTCGAGCCAGCCGAGCTTGGCGAGGTCGAACACCGCCGGGCTCGGCGAAAGTCTGCCGAGATCGAAGTCGCGGACGAGGCGCTCGAGCTCGAGGACCTCGTCCTCCCCGTGCGACCAGCCGAGCAGCGCCAAGTAGTTCACGATCGCCTCGGGCAGGTACCCGAGCTCGCGGTAGTCGCCCACCGCCGTGGCGCCGTGGCGCTTGCTGAGCTTGCCGCCGTCCGGACCGAGGACCATGGAGTGGTGCGCCCAGCGCGGCACGGGCGCTCCGAGCGCCTCGAAGAGAAGTTGCTGCCGCGCGGTGTTGGTGAGGTGGTCGTCGCCGCGGATGACGTGCGTGATGCCCATGTCCCGGTCGTCGACGACGGTGGCGAAGTTGTAGCCGGCCACCCCATCGGAGCGGACGATGATGGGGTCGCTGAGCGCGTCCGCGCCGATGACGACCCGCCCGCGGATCAGGTCGTCGACGACGACCTCCCCCGAGGGAACCTTGAAGCGCACGGCCGCCGGCTCTCCCGCGTCCAGCCGGTGACGCACCTCGTCGGCCGGCAGGTCGAGGCAACGGCGGTCGTAGCGCGGCGTGCGGCCCGCGGCGAGCGCCTCCCGGCGCAGCTCTTCGAGGCGCTCCTCGGGGCAGAAGCAGCGGTAGGCGCGTCCGGCCGCCAGCAGCTCGGCGGCGGCGGCGCGGTGCCGCTCGAGCCGCTCGCTCTGCCGGTAGGGGCCGGAGGGACCTCCGACGTCCGGCCCTTCGTCCCACGCGAGCCCCAGCCAGCGCAGATCGGTCATGATGCTCGCCTCGAGCGCCGCGTCGGAGCGCGCCGCGTCGGTGTCGTCGATCCGCAGGACGAAGCTGCCGCCCGTGTGGCGAGCGAAGAGGAAGTTGTAGAGCGCGGTGCGCGCCGAGCCGATGTGCAACGTGCCGGTAGGACTCGGCGCGAAGCGGACTCTCACTGTCTGGTCGAGGGTTATCCCGGTTCCTCCGAACGACTCGTTTCTCCTGCAAACAGCTCGAGTCTATCACTCCGCCTTGGTATGCTTGCGCCACGACGCGGCGAGCCGGCCGGCCCGCCTCACCCAGGGGAGGACCGAGTGCTGTACGACCAGCGGGAGACGCCGTACCTCGACGCCGCGATGCGCTACCGCACCATCGGGTACACGCCGTTCCACACGCCGGGGCACAAGCTCGGCAAGGGGGCTCCGGCCGGGCTGCGCGAGTACCTCGGCGACGTGTGTCTCGAGGCCGACCTCGCCATGGCCGGCGCCGTCGAGGACACACGTGAGTCCACGGGCCTGATCCGCCTGGCCGAGGACTACGCCGCCCAGGCGTGGGGCTCGGACCGCACGTGGTTCCTCGTCAACGGCTCCACCAGCGGCGTCCACGCCCTGCTGCTCGCCCTGTGCGGTCCCGGCGACACGGTGATCGTGCCGCGCAACGCCCACAAATCCATGCTCGCGGGACTGATCTTCACGGGCGCGATGCCCCTGTACATGGAGCCGGCCATCGACCCGCTCTGGGGCATCCCGCTCCAGGTGCGCGCCGCCGATGCGCTCACGGCGCTGCGCGCGGCGCCGGACGCCCGTGCCGTCTTCGTCACCTCGCCCACCTACAACGGCCTCGGCGCCGACCTGCGCGGCATCGGCGCCCTGGCGCACGACGCCGGCGTACCGTTCGTGACCGACCAGGCCTGGGGGCCGCACCTGCGCTTCTGCCCCGAGTTGCCGGTGGACGCCATGACGGCCGGCGCCGACGCGGCCGTGGTCAGCACGCACAAGCTCATCAGCGGCATCACCCAGTCGTCGGTGCTCATGGCCCGCGGCGAGCGCGTCAACCTCGCGCGCCTCGACGGCATGGTCCACATGACGCAGAGCACGAGCCCGCAGGTCCTGATGTACGTCAGCATCGACGCCGCGCGCCAGCAGATGGCCGTCCATGGGGCCGAGCTCTGGCGTGGCGCCATCGAGCTCGCGGACTGGGCGCGCGCCCGGGTCGGAGAGCTTCCGGGCCTGCGCTGCCTCGGGAGGGAACTGCTCGCGCGGGACGGGGTGGCCGAGTTCGACCCCACGCGCCTCACCATCTCCGCCTGCGCGCTCGGCCTCACCGGCTACCAGCTCGAGACGGTGCTGCGCGACGACTACCGCATCGCCGTCGAGGCGGCCGACCCGCTCAACATCGTGCTGAACGTGACCTTCGGCGACAGACGCGAGGATGTGGAGATGCTCATCGGCGCGCTGCGCGACCTGGCGGCGCGCTACGGCGAGGCGGCCGGTGGTGGCGGCGCAGCCGTCTGCTCCGGCCTTCTCTCCCACACACCGCCCTTCACGCGCCAGGTCCTCTCACCGCGCGACGCGATGTTCGCCGCCGCCGTCGCCAGGCCGCTCGCAGAGTGCGCCGGCGAGGTCAGCGCCGAGATGGTGACGCCGTACCCTCCCGGCATCCCCGTACTGGGCCCCGGCGAAGAGATCTCGGCCGAGATCGTCGCGTACCTGCTGGAGGCATCGGCCACCGGCCTCAAGGTGCACGGCCCCGAAGACCGCACCCTCCGCTCGCTGCGCGTCGTCGCCTGAGCGACGGGCCGCGGCCCCGGCCGAAGGTCAAGTACGCGGGCCCGGCGGCCGACATCATCCCCAGAGGAGTCCTCGCGGGGCGCGCGAAGACTTCGCGGGACATCACGACTGAGGGAGGCATCACCGTGCACCGCATCCGCAGGTACATCGCATTCGGCCTGGTCGTCGCCGGACTGGCGCTCGCCCTCGCAGGCTGCAGTGCGAGCGTGAGCACAGACGACAGCAGCAGCCCGTCGAGCAGCGACGGCGGGACGACCACTTCCACCAAGACGTACACCAACGACCAGTACGGGTTCTCGATCACGTACGCCGACAAGCTCACGCAGGGTGAGCCGGTGGAGGGTACCGGCACCGGCGGCAGTTCGGTGCTCGACGTGATCTTCGCCGACAAGAATGGGTCCCTCGTGTCGGACCGCTACGTGGACATCGTCCAGACGTCGGTCTACGAGCTGACGCGAGAGCTCAAGCCGTCCGAGGTCAAGCAGATCAAGACCGAACTGCAGGGGATCGTCGACCAGCTCATGAGCTCGCTCCCCGGCGGCACGGTGGTCGAGGAACTGAGCCCCGTCGAGGTCAACGGCATCCCCGGCTTCGGCTTCAAGTACACGTACACCGAAGGCGACACGGACCTGACGGCCGTCACCTTCTTCCTGTTCAAGGGCAAGTACGAGTACCAGATCACCGCGCAGGCGACGAGCGACCAGTGGGACACCATCAAGGGTGACCTCGAGGCCGCCGTGAATTCGTTCACGGTGCAGTGAGAGCCGGGCCGGGCGTCGCCCGGCCCGGGACGAGAGACGC
>CAIYOD010000130.1 GCA_903927755.1 uncultured Thermoleophilia bacterium
AGCCGCGGCCGGGCCGTGCGCGGCGCCTGCGCCGCGCCGGTGCGGCGGCGGGCGTGGCAGGCGATGAGCACGCCGCGGTGCAGCACGTCGAGGAGGCCGTCGTGGCAGACGAGCTCGACCGCCTCGCCGGCGAGCCAGGCGCCGACGTGGTAGCTCGTGCCCTCGAAGCTGACGCGGCCCCGGGCGCTCACGAGGCGCGTCAGCGGCTGCAGGGCAGGCGCCGGCTCCTCCGCCTCCTCGAGCGGCACCACCGGCGACGGGGTCTCACCGGCCAGCTCGAAGCGCCGCAGCGGCGCCACCATGCCGATGCCCTGGTGGGGGCGCTCGCTGTTGTAGTGATCGACCCAGACGTCGAGCGCCGCCTGGGCCTCCTCGATCGAGGCGAAGACCCTGCCGGTGAGCAGTTCGGCGCGCACAGTCTTGTGGAAGCGCTCGACCTTGCCGGTGGTCGTCGGGCTCCTGGGGGCGGTGAGCAGGTGACGCACCCCGTTCTCGCGGCAGAGGCGGTCGAAGAGCACCATGCCCGTCCCTCTCCCGAAGCGCGCCGTGAACACCTTGCCGTTGTCGGTCAGCACCTGCTCCGGCACCCCGTGGCGGCGCATCGCGGCGAGGAAGGCCTCGCAGACCGGCTTCGCCGTGGCCCGGGGCGTGAGCTGGGCGCAGACGCAGAAGCGCGAGTGGTCGTCGATCCCGGTGACGACCTTCAGCTCGCGGCCGTCCTCGAGCTGCACGCCACCCATCACGTCCATCTGCCAGAGCTCCATCGCTCGCAGGCGCTCCCAGCGCCGGTAGTCCTCGCGCTTGCGCCTGCGCTTCTGCGGCTCGATCAGGCGGTGGCGCAGAAGGCAGCGGTAGACCGACGAGCGGCTGGGGAGCGGCGCGACCTGCTCCTGCGCCAGGTAGTGGCGCAGCGTGCGCGGCCCCCAGGCGGGGTGCTCGCTCCGCATCTGCACGATCCGCGCCTCGGTCTCGGGCGCCATCTGGTGCGGGCAGCTGGCAGGGCGCGAGGACGAGTCGGCGAGGGCGCCGATGCCGCCGGAGGCGTACCAGCGCAGCCAGCGGTGCACCGTCTGGCGCGTGACTCCGTAGCGCAGGGCGACCTCGGTGACGGGCAGACCGCCCATGACCTCCAGCACTGCCTTGTGGCGCTGCTCCACGACTCCCAGCTCGATCAGCACGTCCCCGCCCTCCCCGAGTCGCCGACCCTTCGGGTCGTCTATTCGAGGTAGGGTTGGCCCGGCCTCAGGCTCGGATGTGTAACACAGCTACCGGAGCCACTGTCGCCCGGGAACCGGAGCCGCGTCCGCGACTGTCACGCAGGAGCCGGAGCCAATGTGGAAAGGATGTACCGGAACCGCACAGTTCGCGGATCACAGATTTCGCAACTTTTTCGCAACTCTGGTATTCTGGTCCGGCTGTCGCAGAGGAAAAACCCCTGCAAATCGGCACAATGCCCTCGTAGCTCAGTGGATAGAGCACAGGTTTCCTAAACCTGGTGTCGCTGGTTCGATTCCAGCCGGGGGCGCCACGCCCTCCTGCCCCCTCCCGTCCGCGGCGCCGGCGACGTATCCTTGCGCAAGCCGACGAGGGGGGCCGTTGTGGTGGGAGCGTGCGAATGACTGTGGGGCGGGAGCAGGACGCGGGCGGGCGCACGGCGCAAGCGGCGCCAGAGCGCCCGGAGGCGGAGCGCCCGGCGCCACAGCCCGCCGCCACCGGCCGTCAGGTCAGGCTCCTCGTCCTCAGCTTCCTGATGCTGTTTCTCGAGCTCATGCTGATCCGCTGGGGCGCGGCCAACGTGCTGTACCTCGCCTACTTCACCAACTTCGTGCTGTTGGCGAGCTTTCTCGGCATCGGCGTCGGGTTCTTGCGGGCGGGCTCGCAGCGCGAGCACTTCGGGCAGGCGCCCGTGGTCCTCGCGGTGCTCCTGGCCTTCGTCTTTCTCTTTCAGGTCCAGGTCGGACGCGACGACCGCATGGTCGGGTTTCTCGGCTCCACTCCGCTGCCGGTCTGGCTGAGCCTGCCGCTCGTGTTCGCGCTGGTCACGGCTGCCATGGCTCTCGTCGCCGAGGAGGTGGCGCGCACCTTTGCCACCTTCGCGCCTCTGACCGCCTATCGTCTCGACATCCTGGGGAGCCTGCTCGGGATCGCGACCTTCTCGGGGCTGGCGTTTCTGCACGCGCCGCCGGCGGTGTGGGGCGTCATCATCGCGGCGGTCTTTGTGTATCTGCTGCGCGGCAGGGTCCGCTGGTCGCAGGCGGCCGCCCTCTTGGCCATCGTGCTGCTGCTGGGAGGGGTCTCGCTGATCCCGCATCAGCGCTGGTCGCCCTACTACAAGGTGAGATCCTCACCCCCGGCGAGCGGGGTCGGGGTGCAGGCCATCACCGTCAATGGTCTGCCGCACCAGTCCATCTACCCCCTGGACCTTCTGCGCCGCGACGGCACCTTCTACCTGTACCCCTATCGTCATCTCAAGGGGCCGCCGGGCGACGTGCTGATCGTCGGTGCGGGCAACGGCAACGACGTCGCCCTCGCGCTCTCGCAAGGCGCGAAGCACATCGACGCCGTCGAGATCGACCCGGTGATCCAGTCGATCGGCGCCAAAGACCACCCCGATCGCCCCTATCAGGACCCCCGGGTCAGCGTGCACATCGACGACGGGCGGGCGTACCTGGAGCGCAGCGCCCGCCTCTACGATCTGATCATCTTCGCGCTGCCGGACTCGCTGACACTCGTCAGCGGCCAGTCGTCGCTGCGCCTCGAGAGCTATCTGTTCACCCTGCAGGCGATGCAGTCGGTGCGTCGCCACCTGCGCGCCGGTGGGGTCTTCACGATGTACAACTACTACCGCGCCGACGTGTTCAACCGCTACGCCGAGACGGTCACCAGGGCGTTCGGGCATGCGCCCTCGATCGATCAAGGGCCTGCCGACCCGGGCAGACCGCGGCGACAGGCCGTCCTGACGGTGGGGCGCGCCCCCGGCGACATCGTGGCGGCATCGCCGTGGGTCAGGCCGTCGGACGCTCCCATGGTGGCCACCGACGACTGGCCGTTCCCCTATCTCACGTCGCGGACGATCACGCCGTTCTATCTGGTCACCCTGGCGCTCATCCTGGTCGGGTCCGCCGCGCTCGTGCGCCGCTTCGGCGGGCCGTTCCGCGAGATGCGCCCCTACCTCGACCTCTTCTTCATGGGCGCGGCGTTCCTGCTGCTCGAGACCAAGAACGTGGTGCAGTTCGCATTGCTGTTCGGCACCACCTGGTTCGTCAACGCGCTGGTGTTCTTCGGTATCCTGCTGGCCGTGCTGCTGGCCGTGGAGGTCGCACGGCGCCTGCCGCTGCCTCCGGCCTGGGTGCTCTATCTGCTGCTGACGGGGACCCTCGTGGTCGCCTGGCTGGTGCCGCCGGAGTCGCTGCTCGCGATGGCGTTCGCGCCGCGTCTGGCCGCCGCCGTCGGCATCGCCTTCGCGCCCGTCTTCGTCGCCAACCTCGTGTTCGCGCAGCGGTTCCGCGACGTGGGGTCCTCGACGATCGCCTTCGGCGCCAACCTGCTGGGAGCGATGGTGGGCGGCGTGCTCGAGTACGCCGCGCTGATCACCGGCTACCGCGTCCTGCTGGCCTTGGTGTTCGTGCTCTACCTGCTGGCCTTCTTGACGCGGCCGCGGCGCGTGGAAGAGGCGCCGGCCGCGGAGCCGGTGAGCCTGGAGGCAGAAGCGACCTGAGCTCGCCGAGGTGTTCGGCCGTCGGGTCGATCTGCGCACGCCCAAGGAGCTCAGCAGTTACTTCCGCGATCAGGTCCTCGCGGATGCACAGGACGAGTATGTCGCTTAGGGGCGACACAATGATGTGCGAATCTACTGCATAGATTTGTCTGGAACAAAGGAACGCAGTAGATTCACACACATGAGCCCCGAGCCGACAGGACGATATGGCCGCTCCGCGGGTGTTGACCTTGCCGCGGCTCTCGCGTCCGCCGGGCTTCTCATCTTCCGCACTGAGGACGCCGTCCGTGTGGCGCCCACCGGCGTCTCCCAAGCCCAGGTCCCCTACCTTCTGAAGGCGCTGACTGACGCCGGATGGCTCGTCAGACTGCGAAGGGGACTCTACGCCGGAACAGGTCAGCTTCCGGGAGGGGTCGATGTACCGCCGTTCGTGCTCGCGACCGCGCTGGTGAGTCCATCGGCGATCGCCTTGTGGTCGGCACTCGCGCATCATGATCTGACCGATCAGGTCCCTGTCGTGGTGACGGCGATCACTCCGCGGAAGGTAGTCACGCCAAGCATGCGCGAAAGCGACTCGTCTGACCGGCGCCACGTCTGGCGAGCCGCGGGCATCGACTGCCAGTTCGTGACGCTGAGCGAGCAGCGGTATCGGATCGGCCTGGAGCGCCAGTGGATCAGCGAGCACTTCGTCTTCTCGATCACGGACCGTGAGCGCACGGTGCTCGACACGTTTGCCATGCCCGGGCGCTTCGGTGGCATCAGTGAGGGTCTCGGCGTCTTGGAGCGCTCGCTCGCCACGATCGATGTCGAGAAACTGGTCGACTACGCATTGCGGTATGGCTCGCAGACGCTCGTCAAGCGTCTCGGCTGGGCATTGGAGCAGGCGGGCGTGGGGATGACCGTCCTCACGCCGCTGATGGAATCGGCCTCAGCTTCGTATGCCGTTCTCGACCCAGGTCGTCCCCGTCGCGGCCGGCATGACCGCCGCTGGAAGCTTGTGCTGAACGTGAGCGGCCGGGAAGGGACGTGACCGATCCGCGACCGCTGCTCCGGGGTCGTCTGCGCAGCGAAGCGGGGCGGCTTGGGGCTCCCATCGACGTCGTCGAGAGGGACTACGCCCTCGGGCATGTGCTTGCCGCTGTCTATGGGCGGCCGGCGTTGGCAGAGGCGCTCGTCTTCAAGGGGGGCACCGCGCTCAAGAAGGCCTACTTCGGCGACTATCGGTTCTCCGTCGATCTGGACTTCACGGCAGCAGGCGGTCCGAGGGGTGACGCTCTCCTTGCCGAGGTATCCCACGTCGCTGAAGCGACCGCGAAGACCCTGGGCGAGCACGGACCGTTTGAGGTCATCGCGGAGCGACGGTCCGAGACGCGCGGCCACCCTTCCGGGCAGGAGGCGTTCAAGGTAGGCGTCCAGTTCCCTTGGCAGCGGAGTCCTTTGTGCAGTGTCAAGCTGGAGATCACGGTCGACGAGCCGGTTCAACTGCCGGTTGCCAGCCACCCGCTTCTTCATGGATACGGCGAAGAGCTTCCGGCATCCCTGACCTGCTACTCACTCGAGGAGATCGTTGCCGAGAAGCTGCGCACCATGCGACAGGCATTGAAACGGCTGGAGGAGGGGCGCTGGTTGCGCAATTGCGCTCGCGACTACTACGACCTTTGGCGACTGTGCGCCGATCCCGGGGTGCGTGTCGATCTGGGTCGGGTCGCGGCTATCATGCCACAGAAGCTCAGCGTTCGTGGTGTCGAGGCGCAGGGTGTCCAGGACTACTTCCCGACGGCCGTGGTTGCGGAGGCAAGACGACAGTGGGAGTCGAGCCTCGGCAATCTCGTTAGACCATTGCCTCGCTTCGAAGACGCGTTGGCCGAGCTCCGGGGATCGCTTGAGGGAGGGCTCGAGGAATCGGTGCCGTGACCGAGCCACGTCGTGGGCACGAGTTGTCGTGGGCGCGGGGCTATGCGCGCGACCGCGGAGTACTGACGTGAAAGAGGGGGCGGGCCGCCGACAGGCGGGCCCGCCCCTTCGTGTCTGAGGAGAGGAGGAACTCCTCAGTCGAGAGCGTCGACTCTCAGTCCGCGCGCGCCCGCTCCGACGCCGGCGTGGGGTTCCACGCGGGGTTGCGGGTGTCGTGCGCGTGCCCGGCGCCTTCGCGCTCGCGGCGGGTGCGGCCCTTGCCGGTCTCGGGCGCGTGCTCGACGGGCGCGTGCTCTCCGGGCTGCGCCGTGCCGGCCTCGCCGTGCTGCGTCTCCGGCGCGCGACGACCCTCGATGCTCACGTTGGGGAGCCACTCGAGCCAGCGCGGCAGGTACCAGTTCCGGTCGCCGAGCAGTTCCATGGTGGCCGGCACGACGATCGTCCGCACCACGGTCGCGTCGATGAGGATGGCGACCGCGAGGCCGAAGCCCATCTGCTGGAAGACGACCATCTCGCCCGTGGCCATGCCGCCGAACACGCAGACCATGATCGCGGCCGCGCCGGTGATGATGCCGGCGGTGCGGCCGACGCCGTAGCCCACGGCCTCACGGGTGTCGCCGGTCTCATCGAAGCGCTCCTTGATGCGGCTGAGCAGGAACACCTGGTAGTCCATGGAGAGGCCGAAGAGCAGGGCGAAGAGCATGAGCGGCACCCAGGCCTCGATGCTCTCCACCTGGGTCAGCCCCAGCAGGCCGGCGCCGATGCCCTTCTGGAACACCAGCACCAGCAGCCCATAGGAGGCGCCGACGCTGAGGAGGTTCATGAGGATCGCCTGCACCGGGATGACGATGGAGCGGAAGGCCACCAGCAGGAGCACGAAGCTCAGGCTGAGGACGACCAGCAGGACGACGGGCAGCCAGGCGTCGAAGAAGCCGAGGTAGTCGACGACGCCGGCCGTCGTACCCGTCACGTACACCTTGGCCGGGCTGCCGTCGAAGGCGGCGGGGATCATGTCGTCGCGCAGGTGGTTCACCAGCGCCTGCGTGGACTCGCCGACGGGGTCGCCGGCCAGCGCGGTGGTCAGCAGCGTCAGGTCGCCGGCTTCGTTGGGGGTGGCCTGGACGGGCGCGAAGCGGCCGTCCTTCTTCATCGCCTGCTGGAGCCGGTCGATGCCGCCCTGGACGGCGCCGTCGCTCGCCCGGCCGTCCACCACGATGTTCAGCGGGTTGGCCTCGCCGAGTGAGAAGTCGCGGTCGAGCGTGGTCCAGCCCTGCTTGGCGTAGTGCCCGTCGGGCAGGTAGCCGGCGCTCTGGGTGGGGCTGCCGCTGTTCATCATGAAGACGGGAGCGGCGACCGCCAGCAGCGCCACGACGGCGACCGTGAGCCAGATGACCGGGCGGCGCATGATGCTGTGAGCCAGACGCTCCCAGATCCCGCCGTGTCCGTCGGCGCGCTTGCCGGCGAGACGGCCGAGGAAGGGCACCCGTAGCGCGTTGACGCGGTCGCCCAGCACGCTGACGACGGCGGGCAGCGCGATGAGCGCGGTGAGCAGCGTGGTGAAGACGACGAGCATCACGCCCATGCCCATGCCGATCATGATGTCGATGGGCACGATGACCATGCCGATCATGGCGAGCACCACGGTCATGCCGCTGAACAGGATGGCCCGGTTGGCGGTCGCCCCGGTGGCTGCGATGGCCTCGATCTTCTCCAGGCCGCGGGCGCGCTCCTCCCGGTAGCGGGAGATGACGAACAGCGTGTAGTCGATGCCCACCGCGAGGCCCATCATGGTGAGGATGTTGAGCACGAAGATGTTGACCGGGAAGACCTGGCCGATGAGCGCCGTCAGGGCCAGGGCCAGGACGATGCTGATCACGCTGAGCACCAGCGGCATGGTCGCCGCCAGCACGGCGCCGAAGACGATGACGAGCACGATCAGGGCGGCGGGGACGCCGAAGATCTCGCCGCGGGAGAGGTCCTTCTCGGCGAGTTCGGTGAACATCTGGTTGAGGCTGGCGTCGCCGGCCTGCGCGATGGTGAAGCCGTCGCGCTGGCCGGTCATGGCCGCCTCGTGCACCTGGTCGACGTTCTTCATCGCGTCGTCGACACTGCCCGTCATGATCACGGGGACGAGCGTCGCGTGCTTGTCCTTGGAGACCATGCCGGGGTCTTTGGTCTCGTAGTAGGTGGAGGTGCCGGCGACGATGTCACCGCCGAGCGCGTCGATCGCGGCGGCGACCTCGAGCACGTGGGCCTTGAAGGCCGGCTGGCCGACGGTCAGGTCCGCCGATCTGACGATCACGAAGTCGGTGACCTTGTGCGGACCGCTCAATCGGTCCTCGATGAGACGGTCGGCGACCACGCTGTCGGGCTCGCTCGCGCGGAACTTGCTGTCGGACGTGATGCCCCCGTTCAGCAGCCCGGCGACGCTGACCACCGCGAGCAAGATGAGCAGCGCGTACACCGCGATGGTGCGCCAGGGATGGAGTGCGGCGGTGCGAGCGAGCCGCTCCGTGAGTCCCGCACCGGTCTTGAAGGTCTTTGCTTGCCGTGCCATGTTCGCTCCCCCAGGTAAAGGCCCCATTGCCTGCAGAAAGGCTATGGGGGCGACGCGTGGCGCGAATCGCCCGGCGGTGGTCACTGGTGGTGGCCGGCGGGGGGATTTGTGGGACGGTCCCGCTCTCCCGGCGGTGGTAGGGCCGCGGGACTGGGGGTAGACGCGGCGGCGGCGCGGACGGGGCCTCCGGCCTCGGCGCCCCGCCCGCGCCTACCTCAGTGGTGGTACGCGCCGGTGGGAGCGAGCAGACCCGTCAGTCGAGCGAGCGGCGGCGCGCGCCTGAGGCGCGCCGCACTTCACGCCGCTGCTACGACAGCACGTGCAGCACCAGCTTGTCGCCGGCCGATTCGGGGACGTAGAAGACGGCCGAGCCCGTCAGGCCGATGCTCGTGCCTGCGCTCTCGTCCGCGAGATTCAGGTGCCGGCTGAGGCCGAACTTGGTGACCTGGACCGCCGTCGTGGCGCGCGCGAACCGCAGGAGCTCGCGCGTGGTGGTTCCCAGCTCGCTGCGGTCGAGGATGTGGATGGCGCTCGCCGTGACCGCCACCAGCATGCGCGTCGTCAGCCCCTTGCTCTCCGCATTGAGGCGGCGCGTCTCGTGGATGGTCGCCCCGGCGACGGCGCCTTGAGCAAGCGGGCCGGTGACGTCCAGAGCGTCAGCAGCCGTCCCCGTGGCCACGCCCGCCACGGCGAGCTTCACGTAGTCGTCCTGCAGGCCGAAGATGCCGGCGGCCAGGATCTCCTCGCCGCCGCCGATCACGGCGGCGGCCTCATCGATCAGGGTCTTCTCGTCCATCGGGCCTCCCTCGCTCGGGTCGAGCCGGACGTCGCCGCTGCGGGCGTCGCCGACCAGCGTAGTATCCTCAGTCCGGTCGGCATCTGGAGGCGCGGACTTGAATGGGGATGGGGGGCGCGGTGGGGCCAGCGTGGCAGAGCGGCACCTCGGCGCCGGGAACGGTCGCGTCCGGACCGGACCCTGACGCGTGATCGCCCTGCTGGGAGGACTCGGCGCCGCCTTGGCCTGGGGGCTGGGCACCTTCTGCTCGGCCCGCTCCAGCCGCATGATCGGCGCCTGGTCGGTCGTGGCCTGGGTGATGCTCTTCGGGCTGGTCGCGAACCTCGCCGTGATCGCCGTCGGTCCGCGGCCCGGCTCTCTCGGCGTGTCCGACCTCACGTGGATGCTCGTGTCCGGGTTGGGCAACGCCGTGGGGCTGCTCCTGGAGTACACGGCGCTGCGGCGCGGCAAGGTCGGCATCGTGACGCCGGTGACCTCGACCGAGGGCGCCATCGCGGCGGTGCTGGCCGTGGTGGCCGGCGAGGCTCTCGGCGTCGCGCCGGCCGGGCTGCTGGCGATGATCGCGCTGGGCATCGTGCTGGCTGGGGTGGCCCCCGAGGAGCCGACGCTCGACCGGCGAGCGTCGGGCGGGGGCGCCTTCTGGCTGGCGGCGCTGGCGGCGCTGTCCTTCGGTATCGGTATCTACGCGACGGGTCATCTCAGCGCGTCGCTCCCCGTCGGCTGGGCGGTGCTGCCGCCGCGCCTTGTCGGCGTGGCGATCGTGACGGTCCCGCTGGCGCTGTCCCGGCGACTCACGCTCTCGCGCTCGGCGCTCCCTCTGGTGGCGTTCACCGGGATCGCCGAGGTGCTCGGCTTCGTCAGCTTCGCCGTCGGCGCGCGGCAGTCGGTCGCCATCGCCGCCGTCCTCGGGTCTCAGTTCGCCGTCGTCGCCAGCGTGACCGCCTACGTGCTCCTGCGCGAGCGGTTGACCCGGCTGCAGCTGGCCGGTGCGGTGCTGATCGTCGTCGGCGTCGCGGCTCTGACTTGGGTCACGGTGGGCTGAGCTGCATGGCGCGCCGCGCCGCCGCGCCGCGCCTCTGCGCTGTCCGCACCTTCCTACTGCGTGTTGTCCGCGTACCGCAGCTGTGCGATCGTCGCGGCGATGCCCGCGAGGAACGTGAGCGCCACCACGACGACGCTCCCCGGGGCGATCGATGCGACCACGCGCTCTCCCACCGAGCCGACGAAGCTCGCGACGATCGACCACGGGAACCACGGTCCCCATCCCGTCTTGCCGAAGACCTGGGAGAGCACGAGCATCGCCAGCGCGAACCCCAGCGGCGCCAGGTAGCCACGAGAGAGCGTGGCGATCCAGGCGATGACCGGCGCCAGCATGTACACGACCGCGGCCACGACGAGGACGTCGCGGACGGCGCCGGCGGCGCCGTCCGCCGAGAAGCCGGGCAGGGCCATGACGGACCCGATGAGGAAGGTCTCGGCGGTCACGGCCACGACGAGCGTCGCCCACCAGGCTCCGGCCACGACGAGCTTGGCGAGCACGAACCAGTGACGGCCCACGGGGAGCGCCAGCAGGTTCTTGGCGGTGCCCTCCACGTACTCGCGCGCGAAGACGAAGGCGACGATGAAGGCGAGCAGCAGCAGCCCGCCCATCCCGACGATCAGGGTGAGCATGGAGAAGTACGAGGGCCACGTCGCGCTGATCCCCGAGAGGTCCGCCTTGGCGCCGAGCAGGCCGAGCTGCCGCGCCCGCCCCGGCTCGCGCACGATCCACATGAACAGGGCGATCGCGAGCGGACCCAGAGAGAGCGCGACGAGCGAGAGCCAGGTCACCCTGGTCCGGCGCAGCTTGAGGAACTCCGTGGCGAGCACCTGCGGAAACTTCACTGGAGGCCTCCCGTCAGCCGGAGGAAGTGAGCCTCCAGATCCTCGTGGACGGCGCTGAGCTCGGTGAGGTCGAGGCCGGCGCCGACGAGCGCTCGGGCGATCTCCGCCGTGCGCCGCTCGGCGTCGAAGACGCGCAGCTCGCCGTCGGCCCGCTCTATGTGCGCGAAGCCGGCTGCGGCGAGCAAGGAGGCCGCGCGGTCGGGCTGCGAGGCGCGCACGGCTACGTAGAGCCGCTCCTTGGCGCGCAACTGCTCGCGGTCGAGCTCTTCGAGCAGGCGGCCCTCGTGCACGATGCCGATACGGTCGGCGAGGTGGGCGACCTCGGCGAGGATGTGGCTGGACATGAAGACGGTCACGCCCTGCTCGTCGGCGAGCGCGCGCAGCAGCTCGCGGACCTCCACGATGCCCGCCGGGTCGAGAGCGTTGGCCGGCTCGTCGAGGATGAGCAGCTCGGGGCGGTGCAACAGGGCCCGGGCCAGCGAGACCCGTTGCTTGTTGCCGAGCGAGAGCCGGCCGGCGCGCCGCTCCGCGCAGCTCTCCAGACGCATGCGCGCGATGGCGTCGGCCACTGCCGTGCGCGGCGCTCCGGTGAGGCGGCGCTGGATCTCGAGGTTCTCCCGCACCGTGAGATCCGGGTAGGCGCTGGCGCTCTCGACGAGGTAGCCGACGCGCGCGAACACGTCGCGCGTGCCCGGTCCCACGCGCCTGCCCAACACGTCGACCTCGCCGGCGCCGGGACGGATGAGGCCGAGGAGCATGCGGATCGTGGTGGTCTTGCCGGCGCCGTTCCTGCCGAGGAAGCCGTAGATCTCGCCGCGCCGCACGCTGAGGTCGAGCGCGTCGACGGCGACCAGGTCGCCGAAGTGCTTGCCGAGAGCGTGCGTGGCGATGGCGTCGGAGGTGCTCACTCGGGCGTTCCCGTGTAGCCGAGCGCGCGCAGGGCGAGCTCGACGGCGGTCGTGAGCGCGGCCGGCATCTGCGCGAGGGGCACGCCGGCGAGCTCGGCGCTCTGCAGCCCGCCGAGCACGAACCACGCGGCGGCGTGGGTGTCGGGGACGGAGAACACGCCCTCGTCCACGCCCTGCTCGACGATGCCTTGCACGATCGCCACGAGCCGCGGCGTGAGGTGTTCCGCAAGGCGGTCGTGGATCACCCGGTTCCCGGGGCGGTGGATGATCTCGATCAGCTCGGAGGCCCCGGCGATGACGGCGGAGTCGCTGAAGGCGTCGCGGAGCGCGAAGAGCTTGTCGACGGCCCGGGCGTCCGGCGCCGCGACCGCTCGCTCGATGCTCTCGACCGTCGCGTCGGCGAGACGCTCCGCCACAGCCAGCACGGCGTCGTCTTTGGAGTCGAAGTAGAGGTAGAAGGTGCCCTGGGCGACGCCGGCCGCCTTGACGATGTCGCCGACGGTCGCGCTGCCGACGCCTCTCTCCGCGAACACGGCCGCGGCGGCGGAGACGAGTTCGGCGCGGCGGACTTCGCGATCGATCGTGCGGGGCATTGCGCCTCCAAAGCGGCACTGGTCCAGATAAATGACTGACAATCAGTCATTATAGGGAAGAAGCGCTGCCTGTCCAGTGTCGGGTGCGCCGAGGCCCGCCGCGGCACGCCGGCGACCTCAGGGATAGACTCGCCCCGACCGACAAGCCGTGCGCGCGCGCCGGCAAGGGACGACTGAAGGGCGACGAGGATGAAGATCAGAGGCGAGGCGCTCGAGCTGGCGCTCAGGATCGTGCTGAGCTGCCCCTGTCCGGTGACGAACGACGAGGAGCGGCAGGTGTTCGAGTACCTGCGCGGCCTGACGCCGGACGAGGTGGCCGGCTATGCGCCGGTGCTCGCCATCTTCGAGGCCTCAGACACGCCCTTCCACGGCCTGGCCGACTTCACCGGCTGGATGGCCGCGGCGGGCGCCGAGGCGACCATCGAGCGCGAGCACGTCCTGCGCTGCAACGCCTCGAGCTACCACTGGCAGCTCGCCGCCGAGTCGCTGCCGTCGCACTCGCGCCACGTCTCCTCGATCTCGCGCTGGCTGCTCTCGCACACGGTGATCCCGGTCACGCTGGCGACGGCCGACGACGGTGCGGCGCGGGCGGAGTACCTCTACGAGGGCGGCGGGGCGACGTTCGACCACATCTTCCTGCCGCCCGAGTTCGATCCGGACGCCTCGCCGGTGTGGGCATTCCATCTCGGCGCCGTGCTGGGTCCGCTGAGCGTTGATGAGGCCGCGCTCGTCTCGCAGCTGAACGAGGCGAACCCGCAGCTCGTCCTGCACCGCGGCCGCGTCGCGACGATCGACTACGCCGACTTCGAGTTCCTGGGCGACTACCGGGAGTTCTGCCGCGCGCGCCACGCGGCCCATTTCGATCGGTAGGCCGTCCGGCAAGGGGCGGCAGCCCCAAGGCGCGTCACCCGTTCGTCGTCGGGCTCGTCGGGTCGCCGGCCTGCGCGGCCGCGCGGTGGCGGTCGATGAGTTCCTTCGCCCATTCGAAACCGGGCTGCTGCTTGACCGTGAACATGATCGCGTCCTCGTCCTGGGCGGCGTCGAGGCCGCCGCCCGCGGGCTCGGTCTGGCCTGCGATCGAGAGCCGGATGTAGCCGTTGACGAAGGTGGTCGCCTGCTTGAGCTGAACGCCGGCGACCTGATCGAGCGCGAGCTCCTTCTCGGTCGTCCGCTTGAGGCCCTGACTCATGATCGCCAGCAGCGCCCTCTTGCGCCGGATGACGATGTGGTCCGGCCTCACGAAGATCGTGCCGTTCACACCCTTGGTCGCGAACTGCTCCGGTCCCTGCATGGAATCCCCCTGCCGCATCGACTGCCGCATTCTATCCGGCGCGCGCGAGGCGCTGCGTCCGGTCGCGCACGTCCACGCGTGCCGTCACGAGGGACGCTCCTCCCAGAGGACCGACGTTCACTGCGACGAAGCAGGCTCTGTCGCGCTGAGGATGCCTTCGCACGCCGACCGGCGAACGGGACCCTGCCGTAGTCTCAGGCGCGCATCTGTAGCCGCTGGGGTTTCTGCCGATAACAACTGAGCGACTCGGACAGCACCAGGGGAGGGGCGATGCGAGCGTGTACGCAGTGTGGCCTGTCGATAGGAGAGACCGCGACCTTCTGCGCCGTGTGCGGCGCACACGCCGATCTGGCGGCAGGCGCGGAGCCGGCGCCCGCGCCGGAGGCGCCCACAGCGCCGACGCCTGAGGCGCCCGCAGCCGTGGCGACGGCCGTGCAGGCGCCCGC
>CAIYOD010000131.1 GCA_903927755.1 uncultured Thermoleophilia bacterium
TCCGTGCGGGGTCAGTCTCGCGTTACGATGCGACATTGAGGGCCTCCCTCTCGGTCTTGGCTTGGACACCAACAACCGATAAGGGCAGGCCCTCACTTGTCAATAACGTGGTGACTCAGAACAGCTAGCTAGCGCGCCTTCTCCCACTTCTGCAGGTAGGCGACCTCGGCAAGCGTCTTGCCGGCGTCGATCTCGCCGCGCATCCGGTTCTCCTTCTCGAGCACGTCCATGGCGCGGTTGGCGAGCTCCACGGCCTGCTCCTTGGGCAGCACCATGACGCCGTCGTCGTCACCCACGATCCAGTCGCCCGGGCTCACGGTCTGCCCGGCGATCGTGACGGGGACGTTGATCTCACCGAAGCCCTTGGGCTCGCCGGCGTTGGCGCAGACCTTGCTGCTGAAGGCGGCGAAGCCGAGGCGCGCGATCTCCGGGGTGTCGCGGATCGCGCCCCAGACCACGAGTCCCGCCAGTCCCTTGATCATGGCGCTGTGCGTGGCCAGCTCGCCCCACATGGCGGGGGTCGCGTCGCAGGCATCGACGACGAGCACGTCGCCGGGCTTGCAGACGTCGATCGCCTCTACGGGCTTGGCCCAGTCGCCGGCGTAGGTGCGCACGGTGACGGCCGGGCCGCACAGGTGGGCGCCCGGCAGCAGGGGCTTGATGCCCGGCAGGCTGGGCTGCCGGTGCCAGGCGTCGCTGACGTTGGCGGTCGAGACCTGGTCGAGCACGGTGCGGATGTCGGCCACGCCGGCGCGCTTGTACAGTGTGGTCTCGATGCAGACGCCCTCGTCGACGGCGCGACGGATCTCGGCGGTCGCCGCCGTCGCGTCCGCGGACTTGGTGATCGCGCCGCCGACCACCACGATGCCGGCCCCTGCCTCGACGGCAGCCGCGGCCGTCTCGCTGTTGATGCCGCCGGCCGCTGAGACGGGGATCACGACGGCCTTTGCCACAGCCTTCAGCGTGTCGAACGGCGCCTCGCCGCGCATCTGCTGGTCGATCGCCGTGTGGATGCCGATGTAGTCGGCGCCGAGCTCCTGGGCGCGCAGTGCGCGCGCCACGGGGTCGGCGACCTCGATCATGTCGACGATGAGCTTGCAGCCGTAGTTGCGCGCCGCCTCGGCGCACTCCTTGATGGTGCTGTCGGACGCGGCGCCGAGCACGCCGACCACGCCGGCGCCGGCTTTGGCCGCGTACTCCACCTCGGTGCGGCCGGCGTCCATCGTCTTCATGTCGGCGACGATGGTCTTGTCCGGGAACTCGGCCTTCAGGGCCCTGACAGCGTTCAGGCCCTCGGCCTTGATCAGCGGCGTGCCGGCCTCGACCCAATCGGCGCCGCCGGCGACGGCCTCACGCGCGACCTCGAGGGCGCGCGGCAGGTCGACGAAGTCGAGCGCGACCTGGACGAGCGGGCGCTCCCTGCTCGGGTCGCAGGGGGCGGCGCCGCCGCCCGGAGCATCGGCGGAGGTCATACGCCCATCACCTGCACCACGACGCTCCGCTCGCGCGGGCGCGCGTCGAAGTCGCAGAAGACGATGTTCTGGTAGATGCCGAGCGTGAGGCGGCCGTCGACGAACGGGACGACCAGCGACGGCCCGACCAGGCCGGCGCGCACGTGCGAGTGGCCGTTCCCGTCGCCGAGGTTCACGTTGTGCTGGTAGAAGCGGTCGGCGGGGGCCACGACGTCGAGCGCCCGCTGCACGTCCTCCACGACGCCCGGCTCGTACTCGAGCGTCGTCAGGGCGCCGGTCGCGCCCGGGACGAACAGGGTGACGGTGCCGTCGGCGAGGCCGGTCTGACGCACGGCTTCCTTCACCTCGTCGGTGATCTTGATCAGGTCGGCGTCCCCGTTGCTGGGGAACTCGATGGAGCCGGTGATGACACGCACGAGGCCCTCGCGCACGTGGTCCTGCTGCTTGCCGTTGACGAAGACGGTCGCCATGGTGGTCCTTCCCTTCATGCGGTCGCGTCCTTGGCGGGGTACGCGCTGGCCAGTGAGATGGTGTCGATGAGCCGGGTGGAGCCGAGTCGGGCCGCGACGACGAGGCGGGATCGCGGCCCGAGCTCGCCCTCGGGGACGAAGGTGTCCTCGTCCACCACGGCCAGGTAGTCGAGCTCGAAGCGCGGATGGGCGAGCGCCTCGTCGACCGCGTCGGGGTCGAGCGCGCCGTCGGGCAGGAGGAGGGCGCTGGTCGCCGCCACGACGACGTCCTTGGCGGCCGCGCCGGGCTCGCCGGCGGCCGCGGCGCCGGCGAGCAGCGCGCGATACAGGTCCGGCGCCGTCGCGCGCTGCTCCCGCGTGAGGAAGACGTTGCGGGAGCTCATCGCTAGCCCGTCCGCCTCGCGCAGCGTCGGCACCCCTGCGACCTCGACCGGCAGGTCGAGGTCGCGCACGAAACGACGGACGACGGCGAGCTGCTGCGCGTCCTTCTCGCCGAGGAACAGCAGGTCCGGCTGCACGACGCCGAGCAGTTTGGTGACGATGACGGCGACGCCGTCAAAGTGGCTCGGGCGCGAGGAGCCCTCGAGGCTTTCGGTGACGGCGCCACCGACGTGGACGTTGGTGGCGAAGCCCTCCGGGTACATGTCGCCGGCCGTCGGCATGAAGACCACCGCGACGCCCGCCTCCTCCAGGAGGCGCAGGTCGCGGGCCTCGTCGCGCGGGTACGTGTCGAAGTCCTCGCCGCGCCCGAACTGCGTCGGGTTCACGAAGACGGAGGCGGCGACGCCCGCGCAGCGCGACCGCGCCGACTCGACCAGGCTGAGGTGCCCGGCGTGCAGGGCGCCCATCGTCGGCACGAAGCCGAGGGGGCGCGGAAGGTCGCGAAGCGCGGTCCGCGCCTCCGGGATGCTCCGGGCGACGATCACTGCGGGGCTCCCGTCTCGCCCGCGCCGAGCAGTTCCTGCAGCGTCTTGACCTGCTCGTCGTCGAGGCGCGGCGCGGCCAACGCGAGCGCCTCGAGGCTCAAGGCGCGGTACGTGCGCGCCAGCCGCGGGCTCTCGCGGTCGAGCAGGCGCAGGTGCGCGCGGACCGTTCCGATGTCGCCGCGCGCGACCGGCCCGGTGAGCGCGAAGGCCGGCTCGCCGCCCTGCAGCAGATTCTTCATCGTCGTCTCGAGCAGCACAGAGAGGTGATCCAGGCCGCGAGTGTCGCCGGTGGCCTGGTCCATCAATCGCTTGGCCTCGCTCTCGAGCGCGACCAGCAGGTTGCAGCCGACCACGGCCGAGAGGTGGTACAGAGTCTTCTGCTCATCGGCCAGGCGGAAGGGCCGCATGCCCAGGCGGGCGGCGAGCTCCTCGCCGAGCTGCAGGTCGCGCTCCTCGAGCGCGGTGACCGCGCACGGAACGCCCTGCAGCAGCTTGGCGTGGGGCTCGCCGGCGAACGTCTGCAGCGGATGCAGGCACAGGACGCGCACGCCCTGCTCGGAGAGCGGCTTGAGGAGATGCACCGAACCCAGGCCGCTGGAATGGATGGCGAGTGGCTGGGGGGCCCCTGTGCGGCGCATGGCCGGCAGGGACTCTGCGAGTCTGCCGGCCACGCCGAAGATCTCGTCGTCCGGCACCGCCAGCCACCAGGCGTCGGCTTCGAGCGCGGCATCGCGCACGCGCACGTGCGGCACGAAGTCGAAGAGGCTGGTGTCGTCGTCTGCGTGGACGCCGACGGCGGTCACGGTGAGCTGGGCCTCGAGCAGGCCGGCGAGCACGGTCGATCCGAGGCGTCCGGGACCGATCACGCAAAAGCGATGCTGGTCGATCGTCAAGCCCAGGACCTCTCCGGCTGCGGTCCGCCTCGCATGAGGAGGTACCGCGCCTGCCGCAGGCCTGCGTGAACACAGGCGGTGTCCCGGTCGCCTGCCGAAGCTCGACGCCGGGCCAAGATGAGCGTAGGGCCTCGCGTGCGCGCGTGTCAATCGACCAGTCGTCGGCGGACTCGCCGGCCGTTGACTCGCGAGGTCTTTCCCTCCCGGCCCGGTGGTAGACTACGCTCATGCCGATCTACGAATTCTGCTGCAACCAGTGCGGAACCGCCTTCGAGGAGCTGGTCCGCAACGGCACGAAGCCCGAGTGCCCGTCGTGTCACTCGGGCGATGTCTGCCGGTTGCTGTCCACGTTCGCCGTCCATTCATCGTCGTCCAACCTCGGCGGCAAGGGAGCGACCAAGAACTGCTCCTCCTGCGCCAGCTCCTCCTGTGGCACCTGCCACTGACGCCGTCATCGCCGCGCTCGACGCCCTCCGGGGGGAGGTCGAGCGCTGCTCCAGCTGCGTCCTCGCGGAGACGCGGACGAAGGCGGTGTTCGGCGAGGGCGATCCCGGCGCGGACCTCATGTTCGTCGGAGAGGCGCCGGGCTACCACGAGGACCAGCAGGGCCGGCCGTTCGTAGGCCAGGCCGGCAAGCTGCTCGAGCAGCTGCTCGCATCCATCGGCATGACGCGCGAGCAGGTCTACATCGCCAACGTCCTCAAGAGTCGCCCACCCAACAACCGCGATCCGCGCCCCGAGGAGATCGACGCCTGCCGCCCGTACCTGTGGCGGCAGATCGAGATCATCAGGCCCAAGGTCATCTGCACCCTGGGCAACTTCGCGACCAAGCTGCTGACCGGCGACCAGACCGGCATCACCAAGGTGCACGGGCGGCCGCGGGCGACGGAGTTCTCGGGGCACCGGCTCTACCTGTATCCGATCTTCCACCCGGCTGCGGCGCTCTACACGCCGGCCAACCTGGCGACGCTCAAAGACGACTTTCTGCGGCTGCCCGAGCTCCTGGCGCACGCCGCGCCGATGGACGAGTCATCGGAGCCGGCGCCGGCCTTCGGCGAGGCTCCCGCGGCGCCCGAGACGCCGGTCGCTTCGGCTGCCGATCCGCCCCCCGCTCCGGAGCCGGCTCGCGCACCAGATCCGGCTCCCGTCGCCGCGCCCGTCGCGGACGACCCCGCGCCGGCGGTCGACCCGGCCCCTGCGCCCGCGGACGACCCCGCGCCGGCGAGTCGGCCCGCTCCCGAGGCCGGCCCGCCCGCCGAACCGGAGCAGCTCGGCCTCTTCTAGATGATCTCGCTCACCCTCGCCTCCCCGGCCCAGACGCGGAAGCTTGCGCGTGCGCTGGCCGTCAGGCTGCGCCCGCCGGCGCTCGTCACCGTCGAGGGCGACCTCGGCACCGGTAAGACGACGCTCGTCCGCGAGGTGCTGCGCGCTCGCGGCGTGCGCGGCGCCATCACCAGCCCGTCGTTCACCCTGGCGCAGAGCTATCACGGGCGCGAGGGCGAGCGGCTGCATCATCTGGACCTGTACCGCCTCAGCCGCGGCGCCGACGCCGAGCTGTTCGCCTGGGACGACTACCTGGGAGCCGACGCGATCACCTTCGTCGAGTGGCCGGCGGCGGGCAGCGACGCGCTGCCGGCGCCGGACGTGCGCATCGAGCTGGACCATCGGACGCGGAACAGCCGAGCGGCGCGGATCTCCGGGGAAGCGGCGTTCGAGCAGGGCTTGGCCGGCGCCGCGACGGAGGCCGGCATCGCCGTGGCCGCGGAAGCGTCGTCGTGATCCTTGCACTGGAGACGGCGACGATGGCGTGCTCGGCGGCGCTCTGCGCCGCCGATGGATCCCTCGTCGCCGAGCGCGTGTCGCTCGCCGGCCCGGCGCACTCGAAGCTGCTGCTGCCGTTCGTGCACGAGGTCCTCGCCGAGCAGGGGGCCGGCTGGGACGACGTCGACACCGTCGCCGTCGGTCTGGGTCCGGGCGCCTTCACGGGCCTCCGCATCGGGATCGCCACGGCGCGGGCGCTGGCGCAGGCGGACGGTAGCGCCGGCCTCGCCGGCGTGCCGACGCTGACGGCGCTGGCGCTCGCGCTGGCCGGCGCGCCCGAGGCCCTGTCCGGCCGCCGGCTCGTGCCGCTCATCGACGGCCGCCGCCGCGAGGTGTTCGCGGCCGTGTTCGAGCGCGCGGACGAAGGCGGTGTGCGCCTGATCGAAGACGTCGCGGTGGTGCCGGCCGACGGCCTCGCCGCGTGGCTTGCGTCCCGCGGCGACGTGGTCACGGGCGGCGACGGCGCCGTGCTCTACGACGAGCTGCTGCCCGCATGCGGGCCGCGAGCCGCGGGCGTCGTGGCGCCGACGGCCGCGATGGTCGGCCGGGCGGTCGCCTGCGGCGTGCCCGGCGTCGTCCGCGGCCCGGACGCGGTGCTGCCGATCTACGGCCGCGCTCCCGACGCCACGCCGCGCGCGGCCCGGAACGGCGCCGCGGCCGCCGGCTCCCCGGCCGGGGGCGCGGCGTGAGCCTCCAGGCCGTCCCCGAGCCGACCAGGCACGAGCGCGTCGTGCGCCAGATGCACTTCACCGACCTCCAGGCCGTCGCGGCGCTCGAGGCTCGCACGTTCACGCTGCCCTGGTCACTGGCCATCTTCAGCGGCCAGCTGGCGCGCGAGACCGGCATCTGCCTCGTCTGCGAGGACGACGGCAGGATCATCGCCTACCTCATCGCCGACATGTTCGTCGACGTCTGGCACCTCATGAATCTCTGCGTCGCGGAGGAGGTCCAGCGCGAGCACGTCGCGTCGCGCCTGCTGGAGGCGTACTTCGCCATCACCGAGCGCAAGGGGCACCGCGGCCACACGCTGGAGGTCCGGGCGTCAAACGCCCCGGCGATCGAGCTCTACCGCAGCTTCGGATTCGTCTCCACCGGGATCCGCCCCGGCTACTACAGCGACGACCGCGAGGACGCCGTCATCATGTGGAAGGACTGGGAAGGGGACAGTGCTTGATCCTCGCCGTCGAGACGTCGTGTGACGACACCAGCGCCGCCGTGGTCCGCGGGCGAGAGGTGCTCTCGTCCATCGTCTCTTCGCAGAACGAACTGCACGCGCAGTTCGGCGGCGTGGTGCCGGAGGTGGCTTCGCGCCGCCACACGGAGCTGGTCAACGAGGTCGTCGCCGAGGCGATGAGCGAGGCCGGCGCCGGCTGGGACGACCTCAGCGCCGTCGCTGTGACCCAAGGCCCGGGGCTCATCGGCGCGCTGCTTGTCGGCCTCGCGACGGGGAAGTCGCTCGCCTACCGGCGGAGGCTGCCCCTGATTCCCGTCAACCACCTGCAGGGCCACATCGCCGCGAACTACGCCCTCGGCGTGCGGGCGCCGTTCGTGTGCCTGGTCGCCAGCGGCGGGCACACGCTGCTGGCCGTGGTGGAGGAGGGCGTGCGCTACCGCGTCGCCGCCAAGACCATGGACGACGCGGCCGGCGAGGCGTTCGACAAGGGGGCTCGCCTGCTCGGGCTCGGCTACCCGGGCGGCAGAGAGCTGGACGAGCTGGCGGCGCGCGGCGACCCGGGCTTCGCCCGCTTTCCGCGCGCCGTGCCCAGAGGCCGGGGCTTCAGCTTCAGCGGCCTCAAGACGGCGCTGCTCTACGACCTCAGGGCTCGCGACGAGGCGGAGATCGAGGCGCACCGCGCCGACATCGCCGCGTCCTACCAGGCGGCGATCGTGCGGCAGCTCGTGGAGAAGACGGTGGCCGGCGCCGCCGCCGAGGGGCTGCGCAGCGTCGCCGTCGCCGGCGGCGTGGCCGCCAACTCCGGCCTGCGCCGCGCCCTGGGGGAAGCCTGTGAGGCGGAGGGCCTGCAGCTCTCTCTGCCGCCGCTCAGCCTCTGCACCGACAACGCCGGCATGATCGGCCTCGCGGCCGGCTTCCTGCCGGCGCTGGAGTGGCCGGACTACCTCGGCCTCGACGCGTTCGCCAGCGACGCCGAGGCCAAGGCGGCGCGGCCACCGAGCAAGCGCTCTGCCGGCCGCGCCCGCCCGTAGCTGCCCCTTCGCCGCGTCGACATCGCGTACGCCCTGCGGTGGTACACTCCTGCGAGCATGGGTCACCGGCTAAATCCCGTCTGCACGCCGGCAGAGACGTCCTGCCCCTTCAACACGCCGGCCTACGCCGCCGGGCTCGGTCACCTTGGCGCCGTCGAGATGCACCCCGGCGGCCGCTTCCCAGTGCTGCGGCGCCCCGTCCCGGGGACCTCCCTCTGGGACGGCGTGGGTCCGTGGCCCTATCTCTGGGTCGGCGCCCCGTCCGACCTCGATGCGCTCCGTGAGGACTTCCCGCATCTCGTGACCCTGACCGTCGTCACCCAACCCGGATACGTACCGAAGGCGCGCTTCGGCGACGCTGTCCTCCTCAAGCAGCACTTCGTCTACGACCCGACCCTGCCTCCACCCGCCATGAGCCGGCGCGCCCGCGGGCGCCTGCGCCGCTGTGAGGCCGCCGGCACGTTCGAGGTCGTCTCGGACAGGGGGGCGTGGCGGGCGATGACGGATGCCTACACCGGTCTCGTCCGACGCAGGCGGCTCACCGGGTCCCTCTTCGACATGCCCGGCGGCCACTTCGAAGCGATCGCCGATCTGGACAAGAGCGTCTTGTTCCGGGTGCGCGACGCCGCCGGCACCGGCGCCATGGCATGCGGCGTCGTCTTCGGCGGACTGCTGCAGATCCTCCACACGGCGACGACTGAGAGCGGACTAACCTGGAACGCCTCCTATCTGCTCATGCACGGCCTGCAGACCTTCTCCAGGGAACTGGGCGTGCGCCTCCTTCTCGGCGGGATGCCGGAGAGCGGGACGGACGGCCTGCGCATCTTCAAGGCACGCTGGGTGAACAGCCACGCTCCGGTCTACCTGCTTCGCATCGTCAACGACCCGGCCCGCTACGCGGCGCTGTGCTCCGGAGCTTCCGCGGACGCCTCGTTCTTCCCGGCGTACAGGAACCGGCCGTGAGGGCGCGATGACCCGGCTTGGCCTTCGCCGACGGAGCCGGTCGCACCCCGTGTTCGTCATCTGGGCGCCGGAGTACACGCACCGCAGCTCCGGCGTGCGCGCCCTGTACCGCCTGTGCCACCACCTGAACCGCGCCGGGTACCCCAGCGCGGTGCTGGTCGACCCGGACCATCGCAGGGAGCCTGAGGACCCGATGCCCGGGTGGGACGTACCGCTGCACGAAGGGCCGCCGGGCGGCAGCATCGTCGTGTATCCGGAGATCGTCTCCGGCAACCCGCTCGGCGCCCGGCGGGTGGTGCGCTGGGCGCTCAACACGCCGGGACTCCTCGGCGGGGACACGCGGTACGACGACGCGGAGATGGTGTTTGTCTACGATCCGCACAAGTTGTCCGCCGTTGCACCGGCCACCAGCGAGCGCCTCGGGCCGGAGCGCGTCCTCTGGCTGGGGCTGGTCGACCCGGCCTCCGTCTACCCCGACCCCACCCTCCCCAGGACCATGGACTGTTCGTTCACCTACAAGGGAAGGGACTTGTGCGGACGGTTCCCCCTTCCCGAGTCGGACCTGGGGGAGATCGTCGCGCTCGAGCAGATCACCCCGACGATGGAGTCGCTGGGCGACGCCTTGCGGCAGACCCGGGTCTTCTACTCCTACGACCACTACAGCAACGCGTTGCGTGAGGCCGCGGTCTGCGGCTGCGAGGTGCGCGTGGTGGGCGCCGACGGCGTGTGGCACGACCCCCGCACCTGCGACTGCTCCCTGAACATCTGGTGGTACCCTGACCTGCTGGAGACGTACGCTGCCAGGTTCCACGACTCAGCGTTCGTAGAGCGCTTCGTGACGGAGCTTCGGACGCGCTGGGCCGTCCCGCGCCCTGGTCTGCTCTGGAGGCTGCGGCGCCGGGCGGTCTGAGTCCGGCGGACGCGTCGGCGCCGGACTCGACATCGTGTCTGTCCGAACAGCTCAGACTCGGCCAGTCCGCCACATCGGGAAACCGTGCTGGAATGCTAGACTCAAGCGCAGCATGACTCACCGTCCCGACTCCGTCTTCCCACCCACGCCTGCAGGCGCTTCCCAGCCCACCGCCGCCGACCTCTTCGTCGATTGCCTCGAGAGCGAAGGCGTGGAGTTCGTGTTCGGCATCCCCGGCGAGGAGACGCTGGACCTCAGCGAGGCCCTTGACCGCTCGCAGCTCATCACCTTCGTGCCCACGCGGCACGAGCAAGGTGCCGCGTTCATGGCCGACGCCTACGGCCGCCTGACCGGGCGACCGGGCGTGTGCCTCGCGACCCTCGGCCCCGGCGCCAGCAACCTGGCCACGGGTGTGGGAGACGCAACGCTCGACCACGCCCCGCTGGTGGCGCTTACCGGCCAGACCGGCCTCGCCGGCATGCACAAGGATACGACGCACCAGTTCATCGACACCGTCGATATGCTGGCGCCGATGACCAAGTGGAACACACGGCTCCATCACCCGCGCATGGTGCCGGAGGCGGTGCGCAAGGCGTTCAGCATCGCCGCCGCCGAGAAGCCCGGCGCGACGCACCTGGAGCTGCCCGAGGACATCATGGGCGCCGCCGCAACCGGCGCGCCGCTGCCGCACGGCCCCGAGCCGATGGTCGAGGCAGACCCCGTGAGCCTGCTGCGCGCCGCCGAGATCATCGCCGGCGCCAAGCGGCCAGTCGTGCTCGCCGGCAACGGCGTGGTGCGCCAGGAGGCCGCGCCCGCGCTGCGCGCGTTCTGCGAGCAGACGGGGCTGCACGTCATCACCACGTTCATGGGCAAGGGGGTGCTGGACGCCTCCGACCCGCACTTCCTGTTCACGGCCGGCCTGCGCCGGCAGGACTATCCGCAGGGGCTGCTCGGCCGCGCCGACCTCGTGGTGGCCATCGGCTACGACATGATCGAATGGCCGCCCTCCGCCTGGAACCCGGAGGGGCGGCAGCGCATCATCTGCATCGACACCGTGCCGCCGGAGATCGACGCCCAGTTCATCCCCGAGGTGGAGCTCATCGGCGACCTCTCGCGCATCCTCTTCCAGCTCACCGGTCTGCTCGAGGGCAAAGAGGTGGCGAGCATCGAGACGCGGCCCTACCGCCGGGCTTTCCGCCGTGTGCTCGACGCCGGCACCGACGAGGACTTCCCCATCAAGCCGCAGCGCGTACTGCACGACCTGCGCGAGCTCATGGCGGCCGAGGACGTGCTGGTGAGCGACGTCGGCGCGCACAAGCTCTGGGTGGCGCGCTTCTGGGAGGCGCGCGAGCCGAACACGGTGCTCATCAGCAACGGGTTCGCCGCCATGGGCTTCGGGCTGCCGGCGACGATCGCCGCGGCGCTGGCGCGCCGCGGCCGCGGCAAGGTCGTCTGCATCAGCGGCGACGGCGGATTCCTGATGAACGTTCAGGAACTGGAGACGGCGCGCCGTCTCGGCCTGCCCTTCGTCATCCTCGTCTGGAGCGACGGTGGCTACGGCCTCATCGAGATGCACCAGCGCCGCAAGTTCGGCCGCATCGCCGGCACGCGCTTCGACAATCCGGACCTCGTGGCGCTCGCCCGCTCGTTCGGCGTGGAGGGGTTCCGCGCCGAGAAGGCGGGCGACGTCAAACCGCTTCTCGCGCGGGCCCTCAGACACCCCGGACCCGTTGTCATCGACGTGCCGATAGACTACGGTGAGAACGACAAGCTGGCGGTCGACCTCTGGCAACTTGCTCCCGAGGCGCTGTCGTAGAACTTGGTCAAACGTAGCCTGGGGGGTTCCGGATGACGGAAATGCTTCGCAATGAGGGGCTGAAGCGCGTTCGGATGCGGCTGATCACCGCAGTCGTGTTCGTGTTCACGCTCACGTGCTCCGGCTCGTTCGGCATGGAGGACGTGGTCTCGTCTTCCGGCCCCGGCATGACGCTGCTGATGATCCTCATCCTGCCGCTCGTCTGGAGCGTGCCGATGGCGTTCGTCGCTTCGGAGCTCGGGTCGATGGTCCCGGAGGCCGGCGGCCTGTACCGCTGGATCCGCCGCGGCATGGGCGAGTACTGGAGCTTCCAGGCCGGCTGGTGGTGGACGCTCTCACTCTACGTGGACTCCGCCGTGTACGTCGCCCTGGCGCTCGACTATATGCAGAACCAATGGGGGTTCGGCGCGGCCGAGCGAGCCGCGATCGGCATCGCCATCGTCGCCGTGTTCACCTTCATCAACATCAGGGGCCTCGAGCTCACCGGCTGGTCGCTCACCATCATCCAGATCGGCGTCATGGTGCCGCTGCTCATCTTCACTGCGTACGGCATCTTCAAGGGCACCGGCAGCGGATTCAGTCCCATGGTGCCGGAGGGAGAGAGCTTCCTCACCTCCTTGAACCTCGGGCTGGCGATCATGATGTGGATGTACTCCGGCTGGGAGTCGATGTCCACGCTCGCGGGCGAGATCGAGAACCCGCAGAGGGTCATCCCCAAGGCCCTGATGATCGGCACGCCGCTGGTCATCGCCACCTACTTCGTGACGGTGTGGGCGTCCATCCGCATCGCCAACCTCGGCGGCCCGGACAACTTCCTCAACATGTGGACGGGCGGCGGCGGCGAGGACTTCGTCGAGCTCGCCAAGGTCGTCGGCGGCGCGTTCATGGGCTACCTCATGCTGATGTCGGCGATTCTCTCCAACATCGGCCTGTACGCCGGCTACCTCGCCACAGGCGCGCGACCGCAGTTCCAGATGTCGCGCGACCGCTTGCTGCCCAGGTTCCTCGGGAAGACGCACAAGAGCTGGGGCACGCCGTGGGCGGCCATCCTCCTGATGGCCTTCGTCAACGCGGTGCTCATCAACTTCGAGTTCGACGCGCTCATCACCATCGACGTGTTCCTGCTCATGTTCCCGTACGTGCTCATCTTCCTGACGGTGATGATCATGCGCATCAAGGAGCCGGACACGCCCAGGTCGTTCAGGGTCCCGCTCCCCACCTTCGCGCTCGGCGTGTGGGTCGCGTTCCCCATCGCCATCGCCATCATCGCCCTGTTCGTGAACGGCATGGACTGGATGATCGGTGGTCTTGCCGGCATCCTCACCGGGCCCATCGCCTACCTCATCTTCAAGAACATCTACAAGGGCACCACCGACGAGGCGCTCGAGGGCTCCACGATCACGCCCACCGGTGAGCTCACCGAGTTCGGCGCCGCCGTTGAGGGAGGCCAGGCATGAAGGGCCAGAAGTACGCCAACCTGACGGCGATCACAGGCATCATCGCCGGGGCGTTCGCGATCGGCGGCGGGCTCTACGCCCGCTCCATCGAGCCGATCTTCGGGATCCCGCAGTTCTTCGGCATCTACTCGAACTACTTCTCCGGTGTGCACGTGCTCGTCGGCCTCGGGATCGTCATGGTGGTCGGCGGGCTGCTCAGCTTCAAGTGGCCGAGCGTCGGCGGCGTCATCGTCTGCGTCGCGGCGATGATCGGCCTCATCTACACGTACAACCGCGGCCAGTACCGCTGGACCCCGTACCTGTACTACTGGTGGGGCCCGTGGCTGTTCGCCTGGATCTGCGGCATCTTCGCCGGCTACGCGGCGTATAGGAACGTGCCGCAGAGCGGCGAGAAGCTCGCGGACGCGCGGCACGCGGAGGGCTACGAAGTCTGAAGCGTGTCGGATCTGCGTGATGCAGAACGCCCGGGCCGCCGGCA
>CAIYOD010000132.1 GCA_903927755.1 uncultured Thermoleophilia bacterium
GCGCGGCTGGCGCCGCGTGGTGCCGTCCCCCGAGCCGAAGCAGATCGTCGAGCTCGAGGCGGTGCGCGACCTCGTGAACGGCGGCGCCCTGGTCGTCTGCTCGGGCGGCGGCGGCGTGCCCGTGGTGCGCAGCCGCGGCGCCCTCAGCGGGATCGACGCGGTGATCGACAAGGACCTCGCCGCGGCGCTGCTCGCCAAGGAACTCGGCGCCGACGCCCTGCTCATCCTCACCGACGTGCCCCAGGCCTACGTCCACTACGGCACGCCCGAGCAGGAGGCGCTCTCCCGCGTCACCGCGAGCCAGATGCGCGCCTACGCCGCCGAGGGCCACTTCAAGGCCGGCTCCATGGGCCCCAAGGTCGAAGCCTGCCTGCGCTTCGTCGACGCCGGCGGCGAATCGGTGATCGCCAGCCTGATCGAGGTCGGCCCGGCGATGGCCGGCAGGGCCGGGACGCACATCGTGCCGGACGCGCCGGCGAAGGCCAAGCGCGGCGCCGGTCCCGCGGCGAAGCCCGCGGCCAAGTCGACCGGCAAGGCCGCTGGCACGAAGAAGGCGGCGGCCCGCAAGCAGCCCGCCAAGCGGGAGCGCCGCGACTCGAGCACGAGCGACGGCGCCGACGTCATCGACATCACCACCGCGCGGCGGCGCGCCGCCGCCGACTGACGGCCGCCCCGGCCGCAAGGAGACCTTCATGAGCAAGCTCATCGACAGCACCCCCAGGGCGGACGGCTTCCGCATGCCGGGGGAGTTCGAGCCCCACAAGCAGATCTGGATGCTCTGGCCGCAGCGCCCCGACAACTGGCGCCTCGGCGCCAAGCCCGCCCAGCGCTCCTGGGTGGACGTGGCGACGGCCATCTCGCGCTTCGAGCCCATCACCGTCGGCGTCAATCACGACCAGTACGAAAATGCGGTCGACCTGCTGCCGGCCGCGGTGCGCGTCATCGAGCTCTCGAGTAACGACGCCTGGATGCGTGACTGCGGCCCCACCTTCGTCGTCAACGACAAGGGTGACGTCCGCCTCGTCGACTGGGACTTCAACGCCTGGGGCGGGCTTCACGACGGCCTGTACTTCCCGTGGGAGAAGGACCAGCTCGTCCCGCAGAAGATCGCCCAGCTCGAAGGCGTCGACCGCTACAAGGCGCATCTCGTGATGGAGGGCGGCTCGTTCCACGTGGACGGTGAAGGCACGGTCATCACCACCGAGGAATGCCTGCTCAGCCCCGGCCGCAACCCCGAGATGACGCGCGAGCAGATCGAGCAGCACCTGCGCGACTACCTGGGCGTCGAGAAGGTCGTCTGGCTGGCCAAGGGTATCGACCCCGACGAGACCAACGGGCATGTGGACGACGTCGCCTGCTTCGCGCGGCCCGGCGTCGTGCTGGCCGCGATCACCGAGGACGAGGACGACTGGCGCTACGAGCTCCTGCAGGACAACCTGCGGGTGCTGCGCGAGACGAGCGACGCCAAGGGCCGGCAGCTCGAGGTGATCACCGTGCCGATGCCGGCGATCATGGAGATCACCGAGGAGGAGGCCTGGGGCGTCGACTCCGCCGAGGGATCGATCCCGCGGCATCCCGGCGACAAGACCGCCGCGTCGTACCTCAACTTCCTCATCGTCAACGGCGGCATCGTCCTGCCGACGTTCGACGACCCCAACGACGGCGTGGCGCACGAGATCATCGCGGGCGCGTTCCCCGACCGCGAGGTCGTCACCGTGCCCGGCCGCGAGATCGTGCTGGGCGGCGGCAACGTGCACTGCATCACGCAGCAGCAGCCGCGCGGCTGAGGCGGCGCAGAGGCGAGAACGTCGACGGCGGCCGGGCCCTCAGGGCCTCGCCGTCGCCGTTCTCGTCCCGCCCCTCGGCCTCGCGCCCCGCACGGGGGCGCCCGGGCTCATCACCTGGTGGGGGGCGCCCCTCCCGCGACCAGTTCCTTGCCCCACGGCTCACAATCCGTCTCGAGCAGGTAGCCGCGCTGCGCGAAGAAGGCCTTGGAGGTCTCGTTCTCCACGAGGATCTGCAGCTTCGCCTTGACGGCGCCTAGGCCGCGGAAGCGCTCCTCGAGCTCGTCCATGAGCGCGTCGGCGATGCCCTGACGTCGCCGCTCAGGCGCCACCGCGAGGTGGTAGACGTAGGCGCGGCGGCCGTCCCAGCCGCCCATGACCGTGCCGACGACCCTGCCGTCACCGGTGCGCGCGACCAGGAAGAGCCCAGGGTCGCGCGTGAGCTTGAGGATGGTCGCCTCGGGGCCGTCGGACGGCCGCATCCACAGGTCGCCGCGCTGCCACAGCACGTGCACGACGGGGTAGTCGTCCATGGTGAACTCGGCGATGGCGATGTCGTCGTGCTGGTCCATGGACCTCCTTCGGGGCGCGATTGTACCGCGCGCGGCCGGCGACGGCAGCCGTGCGCCGCCGCGGAGCACGCGAGACCAGACTCGCACCGCGGGTACAATCGGCTCAGCCGGGGCCGTGCCCCGGCGGGGCCCGCAGCCACCGCGCCGCGGGTGCACCCGGAGGAAGTGGAGGCCACCGGTGAGCGTCGCCCCCAGCACCGAGGAACGCGTCCAGGAGACCGCCCGGGCCATCTTCGCAGCCATGGCCGGCGAGAAGCCGGGCAGGCTCTCACGAGAACGCCTGCAGGGCGAGATCATGGAATGGGCGATGGCGGACGAGCGTCTCAAGGTGGAGATGCTGCGTTTCGTCGACGTCTTCCCCACGCTCCGCAGCCGGCCGGAGATCGCCCGCCATCTGCGCGAGTACTTCGCGCGCGAGGGCGTGGCCGCTCCGGCAGCCCTCCGCTGGGGCATCAGCCTCACCGGCCGGCACTCGCCCATGGCGCCGCTGGCGAGCGCCGTCATCCGCCGCCAGATGAGGGGGTTCGCGCAGCGCTTCATCGTGGGCCGGGATGCGCGTGGCGCCGTCCCGGCCCTCAGGGCGCTGCGCGGCGATGGTGTCGGATTCACGCTGGACGTCCTCGGTGAGGCCACCGTCAGCGACGCCGAAGGCCGCGCCTACCAGCAGACATACCTAGACCTGATCGACGGTCTCGCCACGGAGGCCTCCTCCTGGCCGGCCGTCCCCGTCGTCGACGACGCAGCCTGGGGACCCCTCCCCCGCGTCAACCTCAGCCTCAAGATCACGTCCCTGTTCTCGCAGATCGACCCCGTGGACTTCGACGGCAGCGTGGCGGCAGTCAAGGATCTGCTGCGGCCCATCTTCCGCAAGGCCATCGCGACCGGTGCAGCCCTCACGCTCGACCTCGAGCAGTTCCGCTTCCGCGACCTGACGCTTGAGGTGTTCAAGTCCCTCCTCGACGAGGAGGAGTTCCGCGACTATCGCGACGCCGGACTCGTACTCCAGGCGTACCTGCGCGACGCCGACCACGACCTCACGGGCCTCCTCGCCTGGGCGCGCAAACGGGGGCGCCCCGTCAACCTGCGTCTGGTCAAAGGCGCCTATTGGGATTACGAGACGGTCATCGCGGCCCAGGAAGGCTGGCCGGTGCCCGTGTTCACGCACAAGCCCGACACCGACGCCATGTACGAGAAGCTCACGCGCAGCATGCTCGAGGCCGCGGACGTCGTTCGACCGGCCTTCGCCAGTCACAACGTGCGCTCGCTGGCGGTGGCCGTCGAGACCGCCCGGGAGCTCGGCCTCGCCCAGAACGCCTTCGAGCTCCAGATGCTCCACGGCATGGGCGATCCGATCAAGGCGGCCGTGCGCGGCATGGGACTCCGCCTGCGCGAGTACGCGCCGGTGGGCGAGCTCATCCCGGGGATGGCCTATCTCGTGAGGCGCCTGCTGGAGAACACCGCCAACGACTCCTTCTTGCGGCAGACGTTCGTCGAGGGAACGGCCGTGGACGAGCTCGTGCGGCCGCCCGATACGTCGGCCGACTTCGGCGCCGTGCCGCGGCGGCTGCCGGTAGTGGAGCCGACCGATCCGGCGCTACCGGGCGTGTTCCGCAACCAGCCGCACGCGGACTTCTCGCGCCGCGAGAACCGCGAAGCGTACCTCGCGGCGCTGGCGGCAGTACGCCGGCGCTTCGGGACGCACTACCCACTGCGCATCGGCGGCCGCGACAGCGAGACGGCGCGAACGCTCGACTCGGTGAACCCGGCGGCGCCGGACGAGGTGGTCGGCACGGTCGCCTACGGCGGCCGTGCCGAGGCCGAAGCGGCCGTTGCGGCCGCGCGCGCCGCCGTGCCGGCGTGGCGGGACGCCACGCCGGCTGAGCGCGCGTCCGTGCTCTTCCGTGCCGCCGAGCTCATGCGCGCCGAGACCATGGAGCTGTCGGCGCTCATGACCCTCGAGTCGGGCAAGACGTGGCGCGAGGCCAACGGGGATGTGGACGAAGCCGTCGACTTCCTCGAGTACTACGGGCGCGAGATGCTGCGCCTGGGCGCGCCCCGGCGGATGGGCCACGCGCCTGGAGAGCACAACGTGTACTTCTACCAGGCGCGTGGCGTCGCCCTCGTGATCGCCCCGTGGAACTTCCCGCTCGCCATCCTCACCGGCATGACCAGCGCCGCCCTCGTCGCGGGCAACCCCGTGATCGTGAAGCCCGCGGGGCCGACCCCCGTCGTCGCCGCGCAACTGGTACGCATCCTTGAGGCCGCCGGAGCGCCGCCCGGGACAGTCAACTTCCTGCCCAGCCCGGGTGACGAGGTCGGTGACTTCCTCGTCCGTCACCCGGGCATCGACCTCATCGCCTTCACCGGCTCCATGGAGGTTGGCCTGCGCATCATCAGCCAAGCGGCACAGCACCCCGGCGACGACGGCGTGAAGAAGGTCATCGCCGAGATGGGCGGCAAGAACGCGATCATCGTGGACACCGACGCCGACCTCGACGTGGCAGTGAGCGAAGTCGTCGCCTCCGCCTTCCACTACGGCGGCCAGAAGTGCTCGGCCGCCTCGCGCGTCATCGTGCTCGAGGCGGCCTACGACGAGTTCGTCCGGCGCCTCGTGGAGGCGACCCGCAGCCTCGTCGTCGGCCCGCCGGACCACCCGGCGACGCGCGTCGGCCCCGTCATCACCGCCGACGCCCGCGAGAAGATCGAGGGATACGTCGACCAGGGGAAACGGGAGGCGACGCTCGCCGCCGTGGTCGAGCCGCCTGAGGGCGGCTGGCCCGGCGGCGGCTTCTACGTCGCCCCGCATGTCTTCATCGACGTTCGTCCCGACGCCGTGATCGCCCAGGAGGAGATCTTCGGGCCGGTGGTGGCGGTCATGAAGGCCTCGGATCTCGACGAGGCCCTCGCCATCGCGAACGGCGTGCGCTACGCGCTCACCGGTGGGCTCATCAGTCGCAGCCCAGCCGCGATCGCCCGCGTCCGCCGCGAGTTCCGCGTCGGCAACCTCTACATCAACCGCGGCATCACCGGCGCCCTCGTCGAGCGGCAGGCGTTCGGCGGCTTCAAGATGAGCGGCATCGGCTCCAAGGCCGGCGGCCCCGATTACCTGCTGCAGTTCCTCGAGCCGCGGGTGATCACCGAGAACACGCTGCGCCGCGGCTTCGCCCCTCCCGAGGACCTCCTGGAAGACGCCTAGCGAACCCTTTTCCTCCGCCCGCCGTCTCAAGGCCAGAGAACGGCCCATCCGCCGCGGGGGCGCGGCCAAGGAGGAGGAAGCCATGACTCGCAAGGTCAAGATCGGGATCGCGGTGCCGCTGGCGCTCGTCGCCATGCTCGTGCTGTTCGCTGCGATCGGACTCGTCGCCGGCTGCGGGGGCAGCATCGACAGCGGCGGCGGGATCTCGAGCGCGGACGCCGACAGGACGTATGAACAGGCCGGCGCGGCGAGCGTCCCCGAGCCGGTGATGGGCGAGGACACCGGCACGGCGGGCAAGAGCCAGTCGGGAGGCGCGGCAGACGGCCAGGACTTCGCCGCCGCCGTCCCGCCCGCCTCGGCGCCGTCGTCCCACTACCTGCTCCGCACCGGCGACCTCTCGCTGCTCGTCGGCCGCGGCGCACTCCTGTCCACGGTCGATCGCATCAAGAGCCAGACCACGGCCATGGGCGGCTACGTGATGTCCAGCGCCCTGGGGAGCCAGAGCAGCGGCATCGGGCCGATCGAGCCCATGCCGCTCGACGACGCCGCCGTCTCATCGGAGGGCGTCGTGACGGGCACGTCCTCAGCGCTCGACGATCCCTACGCCTCGCTCGTCGTGCGCGTCCCGGAGCAGCTCTTCGAGACCGCCATCAAGCGGTTCTCCAAGCTCGGCGACGTCCGCAGCGTGACGACGTCCAGCGAAGACGTCACCTCCCAGTACGTGGACCTGCAGGCGCGGCTGCGTCACTACCGCGCCGTCGAGCGGCGCCTCGTCGGGTTCCTCCAGGAGACGACCACCGTCAACCAGATGCTCGTGGTCCAGGATCGCATCGACCAGGTGCAGCTGACGATCGAGGAACTCAGCGCCCAGCTCAAGTCGATGCGCGAGACGACCACCTATGGAACGCTGTCGGTCTTCGTGTCGGAGAAGGACGCGACGCCGGCGACGATCGAGTCCAGCAACACCTTCGGCGGGACTCTCTCGAACTCCATCGACCTGCTCGGCCGCGGCGCCCGCGTCACGGCCCTCGTGCTCACCGCCCTGCTGCCGTTCATCGTCGTCTTCGGCGTCTTCGGCGTGGTCACCTGGTACGTCGTGCGGCGGGTGCGGCGGAGCCGGCGGCAGGCGGCGCAGCCGTCCCTGCCTGCCTGACCTCCGCCGCTATCGCCCGGCCGAGCCTCCGGCGCTCGTGAGCCCCGGCGCTTCCCTCGCGGAGGCGGCCGGGGCTCGCGCATCTCTGTGAGCCCCGGCCGCACCCCGGGTATGGTCCCTGGAGACTCAGACGAATCCAGCCGAGGAGACAGCGGTGAAAGCAGTACGTATCCACCACTACGGCGGTCCCGACGTCCTCGTGTACGAGGACGTCCCGACGCCCGAGCCCGGACCGGCGCAGCTCCTCGTGAAGGTCGCCGCGGCCACCGTGAACCCCATCGACGTCTCCGTGCGTGAGGATCGCTTCCCGACGCCCAAGAAGCCGCCCAAGATCCTCGGCTCCGATGGCGCCGGCGTCGTCGAGCAGGCCGGCGCGGACGTCACCGCCGCCAGACCCGGCGACCGGGTCGCGTTCAGCGGGCTCGGCATCGGAAGTGAGGGCAGCTATGCCGAGTACGCCCTCATCGCCGAGACCCAGGTCGTCCACATCCCGGACGGCCTCTCGTTCGTCGACGCGGCGGCCATCGGGATGACGTTCCCCGCCGCGTACTACGCGCTCGTGACCAGAGGAGCCCTCCGCGAGGGCGAGACCGTGCTGGTGCAGGGCGCGTCGGGCGGCGTCGGCTCCGCCTCCGTGCAACTCGCGAAGGCGCTGGGCGCCCGTGTGCTCGCCACGGCGAGCGGGCCGGGCGCCGCCGACCTGGTGCTCGGCCTCGGGGCGGAGGCGGTCATCGACTTCCGCACCGAGGACGTCCCCGCCCGCGTCCTCGAGCTCACCGGCGGCAAGGGCGTGGACCTGGTGCACGAACTGGTCCTGAGCGTGAACCTGCCGGCAGACGTCAAGCTCGTGGCGAAGGGCGGTCGTATCGTGGGCACCGGCCAGGGGCCGGGCCCGGACGCGACCGCCCCCATCGGCGAGGCGCTCTCCAAAGACGTCTCCGTCCTCTTCATGAACCTGAGCAACGCCGGCCGGGTGGGAGTGGCCGCCATCGCCACCGAGATCGCGGCCATGGCGGCCGCCGGCAAGGTGAGGCCGGTGATCGGCACGGAACTGCCGCTGGCCGAGGCGCGCCGGGCGCACGAACTGCTGGCCGAGGACCACCTCGGCAAGATCGTGCTGCTGCCCTAGTATCCCTTGCCGTTGCCGCGGATCGCCTCTTCGCGCTCCTTGCGCAGTTCGAGCCGCGGCAGCAGCGAGGTCATCACCGTGAGCAGCGTCTCGAGGCGCTGCTCCTCGCTCAGCGACTCGAGCAGCTCCTGCTTGAGCGACGCGCCGAAGTCCACGGTCGACGCCACGCGGAACGAGAGCGGCCCCTCGCCGGCGGGCTCCTTGGGGTCGTCCACGTCCATCAGCGCGAGCATCCTCTCGAACACTTCGAGCACGCCCTCTCGTAGCAACTGCGACGCCTCGGGCTGGGAGTCCCGGTAGAAGTCCACCTCGGCGCTGAGGTACTCGGCTTCGGGGTCCTCGGGCTCGATGACTTCGACGATACGGAACCGCCGGCCGCCCTCCACGAGCACGTTCATGCGGCCGTCGTCCATCTCCTCGATGAGCTCGACGACGCGCGCCGCCGTCCCGCACTCGCGCACCGAGTCGTCCTCGGCCAGGACGATGCCGAACTCGCCGTGCTCCAGACGCTCACCGATGAGCTTCTTGTAGCGCTCCTCGAAGATGTGCAGCGGCACCACTTCTCCCGGAAGCAGCACGATGCCCAGCGGGAACAGCCCGAGCAGCCGGTCGTCAGCCTCGTCCATGCCACGCCTCCAGGGTCGCGTTGCCGCCTCTCCCGACGGACCCACCAAGTCTACCCCTGCGACCGCTCAGTCGGCGCCGCGGCGCCGGGCCACGTACATCGTGTAGTCGAGCGGCCGTCCGTCGATCACGTCGACGGCCGCCACCGTCTCCAACGCGTCGAACACGTCCCTGAGGTCGCCCTCGAAGGCGGGGTACCGCTCGGGCGACCAGAAAATGGCGACGCCGCCGGGCCGGAGCGCGGCGCGCACCCGGCAGAGGCCGGACGACACGTAGAGCCGCGCGTTCTCGCCGCGAACCAGCCACTCGGGCCCGTTGTCGGTGTCGAGCGCGATCACGTCCCAGCTCGCACCCGCCGAAGTCAGCAGGTCGGCGACATCGGTGACCACGATGCGCGCGCGGCCGGCGCGCTCCGCGGCGGCCGCGCGCCTCGCCGCCGCTCCCCCGTGCTTGCGGAACCAGCGAACGACCACCGGTTCGAGCTCGGCCACAGTGACGGAGGCGACGCGCTCGCAGGACAGGGCCTCGTCGAGCGCGTCCCCGATCCCGAGGCCGCCGATGAGGACGTCGAGGGCGTCTCCCGTCGCGTAGGGCCAAGCGGCGCCGACGAGTGCCCGGCTGCTGGCGGCGTTGGCGGCGGACACGAGGAACACGCCGCCGGCGACGATCTCCAGGCCGGCGGATCCACGGCGCAGCACCAGCTCTCCGCTCACGCCGTCGGCGCGCTCGATCTCCTGGCCGAAGCTCACGCGCCCATCCTGAGTGAGCGACGACGCGTCAGCCCTTGCTCCCGCGATACGCGTCGATGACGGTGCGGACGTGCCGCCGGACATCGTCCGGCAGCGGCGGCACGTCGTTCTCGGCGATCATCGCCTGAGCCCGATCCCAGGCATCCTTGACCAGCGGCGTCCCGATGTACTGATCGAACGTACCGCGACGCCAAAGGTGCGGCGTCCAGAGCTCACCGGCGCGGTACAGCTGCCGGGTGCTCCGGCGTGCCAGGAAGTGCCCGCCGATGCCGACCTCCACGAGGTCGTCGATGAGGGCTCTCGCCTCGTCGACCGGGTCCTCACGCATGAAGCGCTCGATCGCGTTCACCGTGTCCGCGTCCAGCACGGTCTTCGCAAGGCTCGCCGTCTGGGCGCTGTCCATGAGGCCGAAGGCAAGCATGACGTCGGCCCCGGCGAGCGCGCTGGCCATGCCGGTCAGCATGCCCTCGGCGCCGGCCTGCAGGTCGCAGGCCTTGGCGTCGCAGCTCACGGCGCTGCCCTGGGTGCGCAAGCCGTAGAAGCGACTCATCTCGATGCACACCACGTTGATCAGGCCGTCCTCCGGCGCGCCGGAGAGATAGAGCCCGCTGCGCATCTCGGCGACCGCCGACCCGACGGCGGACACCATGGCGCAGCCCGGCACGGCAAGCTGGAAGAGGACGACCGCGCTGAGCAGCTCGGCCATGTTGAGGATGCTGGTGCCGAGCACGCTCATCGGGCCGGTGGTGCCCATCTGGGGCATGGGCAGGACGAAGATGGGGCAGCCGGCCCGGGCCATGAGGATGTGCGCCTCGGTCATCTCGGCGTCGTGCTGCAGCGGCGCGATGGTGCAGTTCGTCGCCGACCAGATCGGCCGTTCCCGCAGCGAAGCGCCGGAGATGGCCTCCAGGAGCTCGATCATCACCGGCGCCTGATCGGGGGTGCGCACCTCGTCCTGCAGGTGCTTGCGCGAGTTCTCGAATGCGATGCGCGCCATCTCGAGGTTGCCCACCCGGGAGTCGACGTCGCCCGGCGTGATCGTCGCCCACGTGAAGTCGATCTCCGGGACGGCGTCGTAGAGACACATCATGGCGGCGAGATCGGCCTCGGTGCCCTCGTGCCGCTCGCCGGTGAGGTCGTCGAGCATGTAGGTCGCGGCGCCGTCGCTCGTGTAGAGCATGTCGCCGGCGCCGACCGTGCAGTCGTAGGCCGGGTCGCGTCCGGCGAGCAGGATCTCCCGCGGCACCTGCCGGAGGCACCGTTCCACGAGGTCCCAGGGCAGCCTTGCCCGCAGTCTGGACTCGTCGACGGTCGCGCCGGCCTCCTTGAGCAGTTCCGTCAGCGTCGGCGTGTTGTAGGCGACACCCACCTCCTCGAGCAGACGGACGGTCTGCTCGTGGACGAACTCCTTCTCCTGCTTGCTCAGATACTCGAACGTCGGTCGCACGTCGTTCCCTCCAGCCTCACGAGTCGCGGAGACCCGTGACATCCAGTCGTTTGGTCAAGGCTCTCGGCTCGCATTCGCGCCCGAACTGATCGCAGTCCAGACAGCCGCCCAGCAGCGTGTCGCTTTCCCGGCCGGGAGGCAGAGGCTCGTACCCTTGGTCGAGCCAGAACGCCGGCGCCCGGGCCGTCACGCAGAGCCGGGGGATGCCGCGCGCCCGCGCCTCGCGCTCGAGCACGTCGTAGAGCGCCGCCGCGATGCCGCGGCGCCGGTGGCTCTCGCGCACTGCGAGCCAGTTGGCCGTGTCGAGGCCCGCGTACCGCTCCAGAGCGATGCTGCCGACGAGCTCGCCGTCGTCGAACGCGCCCCAGGCGGCGGCGATGGTCTCATCGGCGCGGCCTTCATCCTCGAGTCCGCAGGCCACCCCCAGGCGGCGCATCGCCGCCAGATCATCGAGCGGTCCGATGACGAGCTCGCCGTCTCTGACTCCGCTCATGCGGTCGCTCCTCTCCAGCCCACCCGTGTGGCCGGCGCCCCAACGCTGCGCGCGTAGCGCTCGATCACCGCGTCGACCTCCTGCGCCACGTCGTCGGGCAGCGGCTCGACCATATGCGTGCGCAGGAGCTCGTCGGCGCGAGCGGCGGCCTCTTCTACGAGCGGCCGCCCCTCGTACTGCTCGAACGGCCCGCGCTGCCACCATCCCGGCTGCCAGACCTCGCCGGCGTGATGGAACCGGCGCGTGCTCTTCCGCCCCAGATAGTGCCCGCCGATGCCGACGGCGGCGATGTCGTCGACGAGCGCCCGGGTCGCGTCGATCGGGTCGTCGCGCACCAGCCGACGCAGCGCGCCGACGGAGTCGCAGTCGAGCAGCACCTTGGCGAAGCTCAGCGACTGTGCCCCATCCGTGCAGCCGAACGCCAGGATGGTGTCCGCGCCGGCCAGCGCGCACGCCTCGCCGGTGAGCATCCCCTCGGCGCCCGCCTGCTGGTTGCTCGCCTTGGCGTCGCAGGTGATCGCGCTGCCGGTGCAGGGTAGGCCGTAGAACCGGCTCATCTCGATGCCGATGATGTTCATCAACGCGCACTCCGGCGTTCCGCACAGGTACAGGCCGCTCCGCATGTCGGCGACGCCGGCGCCCATCCCGGAGATGATCCCGCAGCCGGGCTGGGCGAGCTGGAACAGCACGACCGCGCTGAGCAGTTCCGCGACGTTGACGATCATCGTGCCGAGCACCGTCATGGGCGCCGTGGTCCCGCTGAGCGGCATGGGCAGCACGAGCACCGGCACCCCCGCCCGCACCATGGCCATCGTGGCCTCCGTCATCTCCCGTTCGTGCTGGAGGGGCGCCACCGTGCAGTCGATGGTCGAGAAGATGGGCCGGTCCCACAGCGAGCCACCGGCCACCGCCTCGAAGATCTCGACGAGCGGCGCCGCGTGCGCGGGATCGCGGACCTCGTCCTGCACGTGTTTGGTGAGGTTCGCGAGAGAGATGGCCTCGATCTCGAGGCCCGCGGTCAGAGGGTCGAGATCGCGGGCCGAGATGGTCGGCCAGGCGTAGTCCACCTCGGGCAGGGCGTCGTACAGCCGCATGGTCCGCCGCAGCCACTCTGCCGAGCCCTCCTCCCGCCTGCCGGTGAGCTCATCGAGCATGTACGTGGCAGTGCCGTCGGCGCAGAACGTGAGTGACCCGTCCCCGACGACCACGTCGTGGCTCGGGTCGCGCCCCGCCAGCCGGACAGCGGAGGGACAGGTCGCGAGGCAGCGCTCCACGAGCTCCCAGGGCAGCTTCGCGGTCAACGCCTCCGCGTCCACCTCGGCGCCGGCCTCGGCGAGCAACTCGATCGCCTCGGGCGTGTTGTAGCCGATGCCGATCTCCGCCAGCACACGCACGGCCTGCTCGTGCACGAAGGCGCGGTCTTCTTCAGACAGGTAGGTCAGTCGCGGTCGCGCCACGGCTCCTCCGTCGGTCGCGATGCTCCGGTCACGTCCTCGGCCCCGTCACGCGCTCAACCCGCCCTTGCGGCCCAGCCGCGGATGACCTCGTCGACGTGCCGGTCCGCATCGTCGGGCAGCGGCTCGACCTCATGAACGGCGAGGATCTCGCGGGCGCGGGCGGCGGCCTCGTGCGCGAGCGGCCGCCCGGCGAACTCCTCGAACGTGCCGCGCTGGAACGCCTGCGGCCGCCAGACCTCGCTGCGCGAGAACGCGCGCGTGCTCTTGCGGCCGAGGAAGTGCCCGCCGATGCCCACGTCCAGGATGTCGTCCATGAGGGCGGTGGTCTCGTCGATCACATCCTCGCGCAGGTAGCGGCGCAGGGCGCCGATCTGGTCGTTGTCGAGGACGTACTTCGCGAGGCTCGAGATCTGCACGCCGTCGAGCCCGCCGGCGGAGATGAGCGAATCGGCGCCGCCGAGGGCGGCAGTGAGCGCCGTCATCCCGCCCTCCGAGCCCGCCTGGAAGTTGGCCGCCTTCGCGTCGGCCGACATGCCGGTGGCCTGCGTCGGCAGCCCGTAGAAGCGGCTCATCTCCAGACAGATGAGGTTGATGAGCCCGATCTCCGGGCTGGAGGCGATGTACCCGCCGGAGCGCATGTCGGCCACGGCGGAGCCCACCCCGGAGACGAGCGCGCAACCGGGGTGCGCGAGTTGGTAGAGCACGATCCCGGAGAGCAGCTCGGCCATGTTGAGGATGCAGGTCCCGAGCAGCGTCATCGGCCCCGTGGTCCCGGCCTGCGGCATCGGGAGGACGACGATCGGCACCCCCCGGTGCACCATCTTCAGGCCGGCCTCCGTCATGTCCCTGTCGTGCTGGAGCGGCGCGATGGTGCAGTTGGTCACCGAGAAGCACGGCCTCTCCGTGAGCGGCGCGCCGCAGGCCGCCTCGTAGATCTCGAGGATCGGCTCGACCATCTCGGGCGTGCGGACCTCGTCCTGGACGTGCTTGGTGGTGTTGCGCACCATCACGGCCTGGGTGATCAGCGGCAGGACGTCCGCGGGGGCGTCGCCGGGATTCGGAGAAGGCCACAGCGTATCGATCTCGCCGAGGGCATCGCACAGCCGGGTGACGTCCGCCAGGTCGGCCGTGGTGCCGTCCCGGCGCTCCCCGGTCACGTCGTCGAGCATGTACGTCGTCATGCCGTCGCTCGTCGTGATCAGCCGGTCGCCGCCGAGGACACAGTCCCTGGCCGGGTCGCGGCCGGCGAGCAGGACCGTCCGCGGGACGGTCTTCAGCGCCGGCTCGATGACGTCCCAGGTGAGGCGCGCGGTCAGCGCTTCGCGGTCCACGCGCGCCCCGGCGGCCTCGAGAAGCTCGATGGCCTTCGGGGTGTTGTACGCGACGCCGACCTTCTCGAGCACCTCGAGCGTCTTCTGGTGGACGAACTCCTTCTCCGTGTCGGAGAGGTAAGTGATGCGGGCCTTGGCCACGGTCGCGTCCTCCTTGGGTACGGGACAGGCTACCACAGCCTCTCTGAGAACCCCGCGAAATCGCAAGCCCTCGTGCGAGGTTTGCCGCAGAATCCGTGCGCAGAGCAGCGAGGATTGCGAACTCCGCATCGATGAATCGGCAGGCCTGCGCTCCACGCTCCCACCGGTCCACTCCCGGCAAGCCGCCCGGCCCGCTGAACGCCGGGCGCCTTGAACGACGAAGGCCCGGGAACCATACGGCTCCCGGGCCTTCTGTTTCAACTGGCGCTCATGACGCTTCGGCCGTTCGCGTCGTTTGAACGACGAAGGCCCGCGACTCTTGCGAGTCGCGGGCCTTCGTCAAACAAATCCGGCGGCGTCCTACTCTCCCGCAGGGTTGCCCCTGAAGTACCATCGGCGCTGGAGGGCTTAACTTCTCTGTTCGGAATGGGAAGAGGTGTGACCCCTCCGCTATGGCCGCCGAAAACCTGGCGCCGTCACACGGGCGCACAAAAAGGCGTGCCGGCACGCGGACACGGACCTGAAAACTGCAGAGCGGCAATTGAATTCAAAGTCAAGCCCTCGGGCAATTAGTACTGGTCTGCTGAACACATTGCTGTGCTTACACATCCAGCCTATCAACCAGGTGGTCTACCTGGGCCCTTACCCATTCTAGATGGTGGGAGATCTCATCTCGAGGCACGCTTCCCGCTTAGATGCTTTCAGCGGTTATCGCTACCAGACGTAGCTAGTCAGCAGTGCCGTTGGCACGACAACTGATACACCAGAGGTCTGTTCACCCCGGTCCTCTCGTACTAGGGGCAACCCCTCTCAAATCTCCAACGCCCACAGAAGATAGGGACCGAACTGTCTCACGACGTTCTGAACCCAGCTCACGTACCGCTTTAATGGGCGAACAGCCCAACCCTTGGGACCTACTTCAGCCCCAGGATGCGATGAGCCGACATCGAGGTGCCAAACCCTCCCGTCGATGTGGACTCTTGGGGAGGATAAGCCTGTTATCCCCGGAGTACCTTTTATCCGTTGAGCGACC
>CAIYOD010000133.1 GCA_903927755.1 uncultured Thermoleophilia bacterium
GACCGTCCTACCGACTCAAGGACAGGATGCTCGAGCAGAGAGAAGGGGGTGATGGCCGCCTGAGCTGAAGCCGCACGCACCCGCTCTCAAGCGACACGTTTCGTCGTACGCAGAGCGACACGATTGGTTGACCGCCGACACCTCCCACGTGAGCGGTACGCTGTGCGGCAATTCAGGCTTCGCCAAGGCGGCGCCAAACGGCGGAGCGGCCTCTGCCTGAGCATTCCACTTCGCCCCTGCTTTGCATGTCATTCAGTATTCGGTTGACCGTGGGCCTTGGGATGCCTGGGCATGCGTTGATCAGTTCGCTGATCTTGAACTCCGCCGGCAGGTGCTGCACGCAGTCGACCACCAGTTGAGTCTTCGCTCCACGGGCTTTGGACACCGAACTCACGCGCGCCTCGAGCTCCTTGTAGGCCGCAATCAGCACGCCGAGGAAGTACTCGAGCCACGGGGAGAGATCGTGACGGCCCTCGTGCCAACCCTTGGAGGAGCGGAGCAGGGACTCGTAGTAGGTCTCTTTGGAGTCCTCGATCACCTTCTCAAGACTCACGTAGCGGCCGACCTCGTACCCGGACTGGTAGAGCTGAAGCAGGGTGAGGAGGCGGGACATGCGCCCGTTCCCGTCGAGAAACGGGTGAATGCACAAGAAGTCCAGGGTGAAGGCCGCCATGAGCACCAGGGGATTGATGACTCCCCTCGTCATCTGATCACGAAAGCGGGTGGTCAGATCCTGGACGGCATCGGGGGTCAGATGCGCCGGCACGGGCTTGAAGCGGATGAAGGATGTGCCATCCGTCAGGAACTCGACGATGTCGTTGTCCGCCGACTTCCAGTGTCCACCGGTACCGGGAAGGTACGAGTACAGGTCGCGATGAAACTGCAGGATCACATTCGGGGTCAATGGGATGGCCGCGGCATTGGTGTGGATGGTGGCCAGAACGTCGCGGTAGCCCGCGATTTCGTTCTCTGAGCGATTGAGCGGCGTGGTCTTGTGTTCGACCAACTGACGAATGCGCTCGGGCGGTGCGGTGACGCCCTCGATTCGGTTGGACGCCTCTGTACTCTGTATCACTGCCATGTTCTTCAGGCTCTCGAGCATGGCTGGGAATTGTCGGTAGAGGTCCTGACGGCCCTTGAACTCCCCGATGGCGCCAACCGCGGTGAGGTCAGCCTGAGTGAGCGGGAGCCGCTCAAGGAACCCGGGTGAGAACGATCCCCGCTGAGATGCGTCAGCCATGTCGAGAATTTATCACATCTCTCCAAGACGAGTACTTTAGGAGCCCGTGATGAGATGAATGGAAGCGCCGACTCGGCGACGAAAGATGGTGGGCCGCACAGGGATCGAACCTGTGACCTTGGGATTAAAAGTCCCCTGCTCTACCAACTGAGCTAGCGGCCCGCGGGGAGCGATTGTACCACCGTGGGTCCCGGCGGCCGTCCGCCCGGGTGAGTCGCCGTCCCGCGACCGCGTGTAAAGGTAGCTTGACAAATCCAGCGTCCAGGCGGTACTCTGCATGTAAAGGGAGCTTTACATAGGAGTCGCGGATGGACAACCTCGTGAGGGAACTGCGCGGCGCTGCCGGTCTCCGTCAGGAGGACCTCGCCCGCCGCGTCGGCGTGAGCCGGCAGACGATCATTTCCATCGAGAACGGTCGCTACAACCCGTCGCTCGAGCTGGCGTGGAAGCTCTCGCGCGCTCTCGGCACGACGATCGAGGACCTGTTCCACTTCCCGGAGGGGGATTGAGATGCGCACGGCGAGAACGACGATCCTCATCGCGCTGGTCCTGTCGCTGCCATATCTGGTGACCGGCATCATCTCGGACGGTCCCAACGCCGGCCGGCTCATCCAGGGCGGTGTCGTGCTCCTGGTGATCGCCGGGGCGGCGGCGGCCTTCATGGCCTGGAGGGGCCGCCGCCTGGACGAGGCCCAGGACGAGCGCCAAGACTTCATCACCGGCAAGGCGATGCGCTTCTCGTTCTGCGTCATGGCCGTCGCGGTGCAGGCGTACTGGGCGTGGCAGTTCGCCGCTGAGGGGAACGCAGGCGATACCTCGTTCTGGCTCCTGGTGACGCTCTGGGGGTCGTTCGGCCTCGCGTACCTGTACAACGAGGTGAGGCACTGAAGTCTCACCCTGAAGTCAAGGCTTAGTCTTGGCGCTGGGGACGTGCGCAAAGGATGTGCGTCCGAACGCGGAAGGATGAGCCTCTCGTGAAGACTCAATGAGGTCGAGGCAACTTGACGATTGCGTCCCGGCGGAGGAGGCGTAAACTGCCGTCACCTCATCAGCGAGACGGTTCGCCGGATCGAAGAAGGGGCGTTCGGGTGAGAGGCCCGAAAGAGCCGTCGGCGCCGCAAGGTCCGGCGGCTCTCTTCTGTGCGCACACGAGTGACATCACCCGTGACATCACCTATGCCGCCACCCATGACATCACCCATGATGCCACTCGCGATCGACACATGGCCGCTCGGCCGCTCGGCCGCCCGCCGGCCCGCCCGGCCGCGCGTTCGGGCCCGGCTCAGTCCGGCGGCGCCGGGTCCGAGCGCAGCCGCACGAATTGCACCTGGTCGTCACGGGGCGGCAGGCTACCGTCCGCGGACGGTACGGCCCGTCCCTCTCGGCGCTTGCACGGCTCGGGCTCGAGGAAGCCGCGCAGCAGGCACTCGCGCGTGAAGCCGAGCTTGGCGGCCAGCGCCTGCGACGCCTCGTTGCCCGGGTACGTGAGCAGTTCGAGGCGCTCGATGCCGAGTTCGCCGAAGGCCCAGGCGACGACGAGGCGCGCCGCTCCCAGGGCAACGCCCCGGCGGCGCGCATCCCGCTTGATCCAGTAGCCGACCTCCGCCGCCTGCCGGTCGGCGAAGCGGTCGAGGCTGACGCTGCCGAGGAGCTCGCCAGTCGCGGCGTCGGTGACTGCCAGCCGGGCGCGCTCTCCGGCCGCCAGGCGCCGTCGCGAGTCGGCGATGAACTCCTCGGCGTCGGCGAGGCCGTACGGCGCCGGCAAGCCGAAGATCCAGTGCGCGACATCCGGGTCGTCGCAGGCGGCCTGGACCGCCGGAGCATCATCCTCTTCGAACGGCCGGACCAGCAGCCGTCCGTCCGTCAGGCGCGGCCGGCCCAGGTCGCCGGGCCGTCGCTCGCCGGGCTTGGGCCGGGGGTGGCCGGGCAGCATCGCGAAGAGCACGTCGTCGGTGCGCCGTCCTCGAGCCGTGAGGTAGCCGCGCATCACGCCTTCGCGGGTGAACCCGGCGCCGAGCGCCACCCGCTGCGAGGCGATGTTGTCCTGGTGCGCCGTGAGCTCGATGCGCTCGAGACCGAGGCCGTCGAACCCCCACTCGCACACCAGCAGCACTGCCGCCGTCATCACTCCGCGCCCGCGGGCCCAGGGAGCGCACCAGTAGCCGATCTCGCCGGCCTCGCGCTCCTCGTCGAGGCCGATCGAGACGGCGCCCAGCACAGTACCGTCGCCGGCGTCACTGACCGTCCAGAACGCATTGCGTGCTTCGCTCCACGCGGTCGGCTGCATGCCGTAGAAGGCGTCGAAGTCGGCGTCGGTGTACGGATAGGGCGGCTTCCAGAGGAATCTGCCGCACTCGGGGTCGTTCAGGCCGGCGACGACGGCCGACTTGTCCTCGGGCCGCAAGGCCCGCAGCCTGAGCCGGCCGTCACTCAACTCCGGCGGCCGTTCGATCTGCGTCAGGTCCTTCATCGTCCTCTCCTCGGGCGGGCGCCGGGCTGGTGCGCCGTTCCCCCCAAACGCCGAAGGGCGGGGCGGCCCTGCCGGCCTCCCCGCCCTTCGCCTTCGGTCGTGGTCCGCTCAGTGCAGGAAGTGGCGGCGGCCGGTGAAGACCATGGTCGCGTCGCGCGCGTCGCAGGCCGCCACCGCGGTCTCGTCGCCCTTGGACCCGCCGGGCTGCATGAACGCGGTGACGCCGTTGTCGATGGCGAGGTCCACGGCGTCCGGGAACGGGAAGAACGCATCCGAGCCGACGACGGCGCCCTTGAGGTCGCTGCGCGCCTTCTCGATGGCGACCTTGGTGCTGTCGACGCGGCTCATCTGGCCGGCGCCGACGCCGATCGTCGCGAGGTTCCTAGCCATCACGATGGCGTTGCTCTTGACGTGCTTGGCGACCCGGAAGGCGAAGATGAGGTCGCCCCACTCCTGCTCGGTCGGATGGCGCTTGGTGGCCACCGTCATCTCGTCGCGCTCCTCGATGTCCCCATCCTTGTCCTGGACGAGGATGCCGCCGGTGACGCGCTTGTAGTCGAACTCGCCGGGGTTCATCTGCCGCCGCTCTTCGTTGCGCAGGATGCGGATGTCTGCCTTGCGCTGCAGGATCTCGAGCGCCGCCGGCTCGTAGCCGGGCGCGAACAGGACCTCGACGAACAGCTCGGCGAGGCGCTCGGCGAGCGGGACGTCCACCGTGCGGTTGACGGCGATGACGCTGCCGAACGCGCTCACGGGATCGCACTCGAAGGCCTTGTCGTAGGCGGCCGCCAGGTTCTCGGCGAGCGCGCAGCCGCAGGGGTTGTTGTGCTTGATGATCGTGACGCACGGGAGCGTGAACTCGCCGCAGATCTCGCGCGCCGCGTTGAGGTCGTAGAGGTTGTTGAAGCCGAGCTGCTTGCCGTGCAGCTGGGTCACCTGCGAAAGCAGGTGCTGGCGCAGGCCGACCTCGGCGTAGTAGGCGGCGCGCTGGTGCGGGTTCTCGCCGTACTTGAGCTCGAGGACCTTCTCGTAGTCGCGCATCACGTAGTCGGGGAAGTCGCCCTCGGACTCGCTGAACCAGTTGGCGATGACGAAGTCGTAGTGCGCCGTGCGGTGGAACGCTTTGGTGGCGAGCCCGCGGAGGGTGGCGTAGCTGAGCTCGCCCGTCGACTTGAGCTCGTCGAGGACCTCGCCGTAGTCGTCGTGGCTGGTGACCACCGCGACGCCGGCGTGGTTCTTGGCGGCGGCGCGGATCATGCTCGGTCCGCCGATGTCGATGTTCTCGATGACGACCTCGTCCTCGACGCCGCGCCGCCCCGCGACCTCCTCGAAGGGGTAGAGGCTGCAGACGACCATGTCGATGGGCTCGATGCCGTGCTGCTCGATGGTCTTCATGTGCTCGGGCACGTCGCGACGTGCGAGGACCCCGGCCATGAGCCGCGGGTGCATCGTCTTGACGCGGCCGTCGAGCATCTCCGGGAACCCGGTGACCTCTTCGACCAGCGTGACCGGGATGCCGGAATCCTTGAGCAGCTTCGCCGTGCCGCCGGTGGAGATGACGGTGACCCCCATGTCGGTGAGGCCCTTGGCGAACGACTCGACACCACTCTTGTTGAACACGGAGATAAGTGCTCGCTTGACCTTCACTGTCTGTGCTCCTTCGGCTGGACTACCCCTGCGACGCGTCCCCCCGACGCCGCGCCTTGCGCTTCGCGGCAAGCCTACAAGAAAGGTGGTTCGTGAGGAATGGCTGATGGAGGAAATGCCGCACAGGGTGTCCGATCGCCCGGGGTGGGTACTTACCCCTGCGAAGACGCTGGTCCGGGATGGGGCGACCGGCGTGCTTGACGCGTGTTCACCGAAAGGGGCCTCTGGATGAACGACGATCTGCGCGCAGCGCCGCTGCGCATCCTCGCCGTGCACGACGCGCTCGCCGACGACTCGGTCGAGAGCCGCGCGGCCTACGCCGTGCTCGAGTGTCTCGAGGATCTCGGGGTGGACGTGGTGACCGCCGCCTCGGCGGCCGACGGCGAGACGCTCGTCCGCTCCGACCCGGCCATCGACCTGGTCGTGGTGGACTGGGACCTCGGCGGTCAGCCCGGGTCGACCGCGGCGCTGATCGACTTCATCCGCGGTCGCAACGAGGAGCTGCCGGTGTGGCTCGCCGCCGACCGCTCGGCGCTCGTCGACGTGCCGACGCGCACCATCGCCGAGGTCGACGAGTACGTCTACCTGCTCGACGACACGCCGGCGTGGATCGCCGGGCGCCTGCGCGACGGCGCGGAGCGCTACCGCAGCCAGATGCTCCCGGTGATGTTCGCGGCGCTCATGGAGTTCGCCCAGACGCACGAGTACAGCTGGCACACGCCGGGCCACGAGGGCGGCGCGGCGTTCCGCAAGTCGCCGGCCGGCCGCGCCTTCTTCGACTTCTTCGGAGAGCAGACGTTCCGCTCCGACCTCTCCATCTCGGTCGGCGAGCTCGGCTCGCTGCTCGACCACTCCGGTCCCATCGGCGAGGCGGAGAAGAACGCGGCGCGCATCTTCGGCGCCGACATGACGCTCTTCGTCACCAACGGCACCTCGACCTCGAACCGCGTGGTGCACCAGGCCTGCGTCTGCGCCGGAGACGTGGTGGTGGACGACCGCAACGCGCACAAGTCGTCCGAGCAGGCCGACACGATGACGCATGCGGTCCCGGTCTACATGCTGCCGACGCGTAACCGCTACGGCATCATCGGGCCGATCCCGCCGGGAGAGATGACGAAGGAGGCGATCGCCGCCAAGATCGCGGCCTCGCCGATCGCCCCGACCGGAGCGAAGCCCGTGCTCGCCATGGTCACCAACTCCACCTACGACGGGCTGCTGTACCACGTGCCCACGGTGGAGAAGACCCTGGGCACGCACGTCCCGCGCATCCACTTCGACGAGGCGTGGTACGGCTACGCTGCCTTCAACCCCATCTACGACGAGCGCCACGCGATGCACCAGGGCGAGCGCGACGATGACGGCCCGACCACCTTCGCGACCCAGTCGACGCACAAGCTGCTGGCGGCGCTCAGCCAGGCCTCGTACATCCACGTGCGCAACGGGCGCGACCCCATCACCATGCCGCGCCTGAACGAGGCGTTCATGATGCACGCGTCCACCTCGCCGCTGTACGCGATCATCGCCAGCAACGACGTGGCGGCCAAGATGATGGAAGGGAAGGGCGGGCGCCTCCTGACGACGGAGTCCATCCAGGAGGCGGTCGCCTTTCGCAAGCGCCTCGCCGGCTGCGCCCGCGACCTCGGCGACGACTGGTTCTTCCGCTGCTGGCAGCCGGACGAGGTCGTCGACCCGGGCACAGGTAAGACCGTGGCGTTCGCCGACGCGCCGGACGAGCTGCTGGTGCAGGATCCGGCGCCGTGGCTGCTCAAGGCCGGGGACGCGTGGCACGGCTTCACCGGCCTCCCCGACGGCTACGCCATGCTCGACCCCATCAAGGTCACCGTCCTCACGCCCGGCATGGGCGACGATGGGCAGCTCGAGAGCTGGGGCATCCCGGCCGGGCTGGTCACCGCCTACCTCGACCAGCACGCGTCCATCGTCGTCGAGAAGACCCAGGACTTCAGCATCCTCTTCCTCTTCTCGATGGGGACGACCAAGGGCAAGTGGGGCTCGCTGCTCACCACCCTGTTCGACTTCAAGCGCGACTACGACGCCAATGCGCCGCTCGAGCGGGCTCTGCCCGCCCTGGCGGCGGCCCACCCGGACGCGTACGCCGGCATGGGCCTGGCCGACCTGGCCGCGGCGATGCACGAGACCATGCGCAGGACCGGCCAGATGGACGCGCTGCAGGCGGCGTTCGGCACGCTGCCCACGCCGGAGATGCCCAACTGCGACGCCTTCGCGCATGTGGTGCGCGGCACCGTCTCGCCCTGCAAGCTGGACGGGGCGGCGGGCCGCACCTCGGCGCTCGGCATCGTGCCGTACCCGCCGGGCATCCCGCTGCTCATGCCGGGCGAGGGCCTCGGCGCCGCCGACGGACCGTTCATGGCCTACCTCAAGGCGCTGCAGGAGTTCGACCGCAGCTTCCCCGGGTTCGAGCACGACCTGCACGGCGTGGAGCACGAGGACGGCGACTACGTGCTCACCGTCGTCGACGACAAGGGGGGTGCCTGATGGCCGACGCCGGGAGCGGCGGCGCCACGACGAAGGGCGGCGCCACGAAGAAGGCCGGCGCCGCGTCGAGCATCGCGAAGAAGGCCACGCTCGGCGTCTTCGCGCTGGCGATGATCGAGGTCACGGCCGTCCTCAGCATCCGGAACTTCCCGTCCATGGCCGAAGAGGGCTGGGGCATGATCTTCTGGTACATCTTCGGCCTCATCACGTTCTTCCTTCCGCTCTCGCTGGTGGCCGGCGAGCTCGCCACGGCCTGGCCGCAGGGCGGGGGCGTGTACGCGTGGGTGCGCCAGGCGTTCGGCGAGCGCAACGGCTTCATCTCGATCTGGAGCGAGTGGTCGGAGAACGTGGTGTGGTTCCCGACGGTGCTCTCGTTCATCGCGGCGACGTTCGCCTACGTGATCTCGCCGGCGCTCGGCAACAACCCGCTGTATCTGGTCGGCGTCATGCTGGGCGTGTTCTGGGCAGTGACGCTGGTCAACTTCTTCGGCGAGCGCTTCAGCAGTCCGATCGCCACCTGGGGTGGCATCTTCGGCGCGATCCTGCCCACGATCGTCATCATCCTGTTGCTGTTCGTCTCGATCTTCAAAGGCGACAGCCCCGCGGTGCCGTTCTCGGCCTCCGCGCTGGTCCCGACGCTCGACATGGCCACGCTGCCGTTCGTGGCCACCGTGGTCCTGATCTTCGCCGGTATGGAGATGGCCGGGTTCCACGCCCTGGAGACGCGCGATCCGGCCAGGGACTTCCCGCGCGCCATCGTGATCTCGATGATCGGCATCTTCGCCATGACGGTGCTGGGGACGCTGGCGATCATGTGGGTCGTCCCGGCCAAGGAGCTCGGCCTGGCCTCCGGAGTCATGCAGGCGCTGGAGACCATGCTCGACGGGATCGGGGTCGGCTGGCTCACCGCTCCGATGGCGCTGCTCATCGCCATCGGCGGCGTGGCCCAGTTCAGCACCTGGCTGATCGGCCCCGCCAAGGGTCTCGGTGTGGCCGCCGCCCAGGGCGACATGCCCAAAGTCTGGCGCAGTCACAACAAGCACGGCTCGCCGGTGGCCGTCCTGCTCATCCAGGGCGTGATCGGCTCGGCCTTCTCCCTGGCCTTCCTGCTGCCGTCGGTGAACTCCGCCTACTGGATCCTCTCGGCGATCACGACCGAGGTGATCATCATCATGTACCTGTTCCTGTTCGCCTCGGTGATCAAGCTGCGCTACTCGCAGCCGGACACGCCGCGGCCGTACAAGGTGCCCGGCGGCAAGGCCGGCGTGTGGATCGTCGCCGGGGTCGCGCTGGCGGCTCTGGTGTTCTCGTTCGTCGTCGGGCTGTTCCCGCCCAACGTGATCAAGGGCATCGGACCTGTGGCCTACATCGCCATCCTGCTGGGGGCGACGTTCGTGCTCAGCATCGGCGCGCCGCTGCTCTTCTGGGTGCTGCGCAAGCCGGGGTGGGTGGCGCCCAACGCCGCCGCGTACCTGACGGGCGAGGAGGACGCGCCGGCGGAGGCGACCGCCGCATCTGCGGGTGCGGAAGCGAAGGGAGGTGACGCGTCATGAGGCGCGCGATCATCGTCCTGACGCTCGCGGCGCTCGTGGCTCTCGCCGCGCTGCTCGGCGGCTGCGGGTTCGCGCCGTTCGAGGCGGGGACGGCGCCGGACCCACAGGAGCTGGCGCAGAAGGCCGGGGTCGTCATCCTCGACAAGGGCAAGGCCGAGACCCGGTACGCCGGCCAGACCTCGGCGGAGTGGTACGCCGTTGGGCGTGAGGGCTCTGACGAGGTGCACGCGGTGGTCTTCGTGCTCCGCTTCGAGAGCACGCGCGACCGCAACGAGGCGTTCCGGCAGATCCAGTACCGCATGGGTCGCGGGCTGCCGCCGGCGGTGATCTACACGGCCGGCGACGCGGTGATCCAGGTGAGCCGCATCGGCGACTTCGGCACGGTGCAGGACCTCAACGAGGCGCTGCTGGACGCCGGGGCGCAGTAGGAGGATCCGGGGCGGCGGCGCGAGCCGTCAGGCGAAGCGCGCCGCCGCCTCGAGCTGCGCCGCTTCGACCGCGCCGTGGACGCAGCAGCCTGCGGCGTGGTCGTTGACGATGCCGGCCGCCTGCATCAGCGAGTAGGCGGTCGTCGGGCCGACGGAGCGGAAGCCGCGCTGCTTGAGCTCGTTGGCCATCGCCTTGGACTCGGGGCTCTGTGCGACCCAGTCGGCGCGCACACGCGGCGCTTCGTGCGCCTCCGGCCGGAAGCGCCAGAAGAACGCCGCCAGGGAGCCGTGCTCTTCGATCACGGGCAGGGCGGCGCGGGCGTTGGCCATCGCCGCCTCGATCTTGAGGCGGTTGCGCACGATTCCTGCGTCCGCCAGGAGGCGCTCGCGGTCCGCGTCGTCGAACGCCGCCACAGCGGCGATGCCGAAGCCCGCGAACGCCGCCCGGAACGCCGGGCGCTTGCGCAGGATCGTCAGCCAGGACAGGCCGGACTGGAACGCCTCGAGGGTGAGCCGTTCGAACAGGCCGTCGTCCGTCAGGACCGGCCGCCCCCACTCGTCGTCGTGGTAGCTGATGTACTCCTCGGCGCCGCCGACGGCCCAGAAGCAGCGCGGCCGGCCGTCGGGGCCGGCCGCGAGGGCGTCACTCTGCGGGGGGCTCAGTGCTCTTGCCTCTCGCCTTGGCGAGCAGCTCGTCGGCCTGCTTCTTGGCTTTCTCGAGCAGATCCGCCGCCTGCGCCTTGGCCTTCTCGAGGTACTCCGGCCCCTGTGTCTTCGCCTTCTCGATCAGCTCCGCGCCCTGCTGCTTCGCCTTCTCGATGATCTCGGCGGCCTCGGCCTTGGCCTTGTCTCCGGCCGGCTTGGCCTTGCCGCTCCACTCACCGGCCGTTGTCTTGGCCTTGTCGGTCCACTCGCCGGCGGTCGCCTTGGCTTTGTCCAAAGCGGGGCCGGACTTCTCCTTGGCGTCGGCCGCGGCCTGCTTCGCCTTCGTCGCGGCGTCGTCGGCCATCTTCTTGGCGTCATCCATGAATCCCATAGTGCCCTCCTGCTACTTGAGCTTCTCTTTCGCTTTCGCGATGAGGTCCTTGCCATCCTGGACCAGTCGGTCGACGTGGGGCTGGATCTTCTCGTCGAGCTTCATCATCTCCTGATCGGCCTTGCGGATGGTCGGCTTGGCCTTCTCTTCCAGCTCGCTCGCCTTCGCCTTGACCTGCTCCAGCGCCGGACCGGCCTTCTCTTTGGCGTCGGCGGCCGCGACCTTGGCCTTGGCAGCCACGTCCTCTGCCGCCTGCATGGCCTTGTCCATGAACCCCACGTCATCCTCCGTTCGTACTAGTGCGAACAGACGCACCTTGAGTGTACCCGCATGGCCGGTGTTGCTCCCGCCGACTTCATGTACTTGACTGACATATAACAAGACGATATAGTAAGTCCCGTCATATGTCGCTACGCTGGAGGGGCCATGCCTCGGGAGAACAAGACGAAATACGCGGTGCTGGGCCTCCTCACCTATGCGCCCATGTCCGGCTACGACGTGAAGCGCGTCTATGCCCACAGCCTCGGCAACTTCTGGAGCGAGAGCTACGGCGCCATCTATCCCATCCTCAAGCGGCTCGAAGAGGAGGGCTTCGCGACGCGTCAAGTTGAGCGCCAGACGGGCAAGCCCGACCGCAACGTCTACACCATTACCGATCTCGGGCGCGAGGAACTGCACCGCTGGCTGGCCCAGCCGCCGGACCCCGTCAGGGAGAGGGTCGAGGTGCTGCTCAAGCTGTTCCACGGCTGGGAGGTCGGCCCCGCCGCGATGATCGAGCACGTCAAACAGACTCGCGCCGAGCACGTCGCGCTCCTCGAGCGGTACACGCACTACGACGAGGTGATGACGCGCGACAACGAACCTCCGTCCCCGTACTGGCTCATGACCGTGAGCTGCGGACAGCACACCAGCAGGGCGTACATCGAGTGGTGTGACGAGACCATCGCCAAGCTCGAGCAACTCCCCGCGGAGCCGCGCGCCGGCGCCGAGAACTGGAACCCGACAGACCATCAAGACCTGGAGGCAAGCGAATGAACGCGAACCCGCCCGGCGCCGCCCTGCTCCTGGACGGGCGCCGCGACGACGATCGCACCCTGGCCTTTGCCCACGACGCGATCATGGACGGCCTGGCCGCAGGCGGCTGGGCCGTCGACGACTGGACCCTGCGCGACGACAGGATCGCCTGGTGCGCCGGCTGCTTCAAGTGCTGGACGCAGACGCCGGGCGTGTGCGCGCACCGCGACGACGGGCGCACGGTGGCCGAGCGTTGGACGCACAGCGATCTCACCATCTTCCTCACACCGGTGACGTTCGGCGGCTACTCGTCGGAGCTCAAGAAGGCGCTCGACCACGTGCTCCCGATCCTGCAGCCGTTCATGCAGAAGCGGCGCGGCGAGACGCGCCACCCGCAGCGCTACGCGCGCCGTCGCGACCTGCTCGTGGTCGGCACCGTCCCGGCCGGTCAGGCCGAAGGGCCGGAGGCTCAGACCTTCCGCCGGCTCGTCGAGCGCAACACGCGCAACATGCAGCCGCCGCGCTGGGCCGTCGCCGTCCTCGAGAGCGGCGCCGGCGACTGGGAGGTGCGGGTGGCCGTCGATGCGCTCCTCGCCAAGGTCGGGGTGAAGCCGGCGCGCGACGCCGTCGACGCCAGCCGGCAGGAGGTGGTCGCATGAAGGCCCCAAAGAAGGCCCTGCTGCTGGTCGGCAGCCCCAAGCCCGGCGACAGCACATCCGGGTCGCTCGGCGGGTATCTGCTCGAGGAGTTGGAGAAGCGCGGCGTGGCGACGGAGACGATCCGCGCGACCAAGGCCGTGCGCACCGAGGAGGCGACGGAGGGGCTGCTCGCCGCCGTCGCCTCAGCCGACCTCGTCGTGTTCTCGTTCCCCCTCTACATCGACTCCCTGCCGGCGCCGGCGATCCGCGCGCTGGAGCTCATCGCCGAGGCGCCGGCCGCCGCAGGCGCGCCGGCCTTCGTGGCCATCTGCCAGTCCGGGTTCCCAGAGGTCGACCACAACGAGGTCGCGATCGAGATCTGCCGGAACTTCGCTCGCGACGCCGGGTTCGAGTGGGCCGGCGGCCTGATCCTGGCCGCCGGCGGCATGGTCGGTGGGCAGCCGCTGCGCAAGCTCCAGGGCATGATGCGCTCGGCCGTCAAGGCCCTCGACCTCACGGCCGAGGCGCTGGCCGCCGGTCGATCCGTCCCGGACGAGGCTGTGCGGCTCATGGCCAAGCCGCCGATCCCCAAGATCGGCTATCGCTTCATGGCCAACTGGGGATGGCGCGCGCAGTTCAAGAAGCGAGGCCGGGGAGGCTCGCTGAAGGACCAGCCCTTCGCGTGACGGACGGCGCGGGTCGCCGGGCCGGCGGCCGGGTCTCATCTGGCCTGAGCCGGCCCGGCATCGCTCCGCCGCCGCTGCCGAAGCGGTCGAGGATCGTCTCGAGCAGCGGCAGGAAGCGGTGCACCTGGCCGCTGCGGATGGCCCAATCCCACATCGGCTCGAGCTTCTTCCAGCCGCTCGTGTAGGCCAGATGGCGCGCGTGTTCGCGCAGGTCGCCGTGGGCGAAGGCGCTGCGCCAGATGCTGCTCCAGCGGTAGAAGTCGCGGTACGCGCCCCAGTAGCCGGTCTCGAGCTGCTCCGCTGTCATGCCTGCCGGCGTGAAGACGGCGTGACGCGTGTCGTAGAGGTCCCAGTCGCGGCTCGTGATGCGGCCCTCGCCCGCCAGCCGCTGCTCGAGCCGGGTGCCCGGATACGGCGTCATGATGTGGAAGGTCGCCGTCTCGATGCCGCGGCTCAGCGCCCACTCGACGGTGCGCGCGAAGACCGACGGGTCGTCGTGGTCCATGCCGAAGACGAAGGCGCCGTTCACCATGACGCCGAGGTCGTGCAGGCGGCGGACGGCGGCGTCGTACTGTGGCGCGCCGGAGCCTCCGGCTGCCCGGGCCGTCGGCGCGCCCGAGGCGGTCCCGGCGCCGGTGAGGTTCTGCGTCTTGCCGGCGCCCAGCAGGTTCGCTTCGCTCAGCGTCTCGAAGCCGATGAACAGGCTGCGCAGCCCGCTCTCGACCGCCTTCTCGAGGAGGCCGGGGCGGAGGACGGCCTCGACCGTCCCGGCCGCCTGCCACAGGCGGCCCATCCCCTTGAGGCCGTCGAACAGCGCCTCGGCGAACGGCGGGCTGCCGAAGAGGTTGTCGTCGAGGAAATAGAGGTGGCGGCCGGGGAGGCGGTCGATCTCGGCCAGGGCATCCTCGACCGCCTGTACGTAGAACGACCGGCCGCCGCGGAAGAACGCCTCCTTGTAGCAGAAGTCGCAGACGTGCGGGCAGCCGCGGCTGACGACCAGGGAGTTGGGCACCAGGTACCGCTCGCGCTTGATGAGGTCGCGGCGCGCCGGCGGGAGGCCGTCCAGCGTGCGCTCGGTCGAGCGATAGAGCGGCTTGGGATGGCCGGCGCGGAAGTCGTGCAGGAACGCCGGCCAGGTATCCTCGCCCGGCCCGCAGAACACGCTGTCGGCGTGCCGGGCGGCCTCCTCCGGCAGGCTCGTCGGGTGGAGCCCGCCGAGGCAGACGTAGGCTCCCTTGGCGCGGTAGTGGTCGGCGTAGCGGTAGGCGCGTCCGGCCGAGGTGATGTACGCCTCGATGACGACGAGGTCCGGCTCGTCGTCGAGGCGCAGGGTCTCGACGTGCTCGTCCTGCAGGTCTATCTCGTCGTCGGGGTCCAGATGGCCGGCCAGGGTGGCGAGGCCGAGCGGCGGGAACAGCGAGTACTTGATCGAGCGCCAGTAGCGGCTGTCGGCGGCCGTCTTGGCCGGGCTGATCATCTTGACCCTGAGCGGGCGGCCGGCCGGCGGGCGGCGCAGCGGGGCACTGCGGGCCTGCGCCTCCGTTCCTCCCGCTGCCGCGTTTCGCGGCGCCGTCACGCGCCCCCCCCCGGCCGGTCGGCGAAGTGGGCGAGCAGCACGTCCAGACCCGTCTCGAACTCGCCCGGCCGGTCCCACACGGCGAGTCGCATCCCGACCCGCATCATGCTCGGGTAGTCGGCCCAATGGCCGATGAGCTGGGCGACGATGTCGGTCGTCTGCACCTCGTCGCCCAGCATGCGCGCGTAGCCCAGCCCGAGCGTGTACGAGCCGAGCACGTGGTAGACGGTCGCGGCTCGATCCTCGCTGAATCCCGCCTCAAGGAGCGTGCTCATGAGCTCCTCCATCCAGCGGCGGCCGCTCGGCGTGCGCACCACGGCCGCCGAGATCAGCGGCAGCGCGCGCGGGTGCGCCTCGGTCAGGGCGTGCAGGCCCATGAAGAGCTGGCGGACGCGACTCTGCCAGCGCGGGTCCGGGTGTCCTGCCCCCAGCGCCGCCGCGGCGATCTTCTCGCCCACGGCGTCCAGGATGGCGCGCTTGTTGGGGAAGTGGTGGTAGAGGCTCATCGGCTGGACGCCGGCGTCGGCCGCGAGCCGGCGCATGTTCATCGCCTCGAGGCCGTCCTCGTCGATGATCTCGAGCGCGAGCTCGACGATGCGTTCGCGGGTCAGCGCGGAGCGTCTTGGCGGGGTCTCTTCGGCGACGGGCATGACGTCCTCCTGGGGCCGGTACCGGAACCATACGTCGTAAGGCTTACAAAGTACGGTAGTGGGGTGGCAGGGGAGGGGTCAACTTACGGCCGTAAGGGTCCGCGGGACGGGCTCGGGGGGAAGACGTCGCTGCCCCCTCTGTTTGAGGCTATCCGACGGCTATCCGGTTTGGGCCGCTGCAGTCCGGAGGTGCCTCAAATGGCTATCCGGCGGCTATCCGGTTTCGGAGGACTCCGCACTGCCACGGGGATCGCCTCGAGCCCGACGGTTCGTCTCCCGGCTACCAGCTGGGGGTCGCGCGCGCGGCCCAGCGGCCGTCCGTGCGCGACACGGTCACCGGCACGCCGAAGCAGGCGCTGAGCGGCTCGGCGGCGAGGACGTTGGACGCGGGGCCGCAGGCGACCGCGCGCCCGCCCTTGAGCAGCAGCGCGTGCGTGGTCGTCGCGGGGAGCTCCTCGAGGTGATGGGTCACGAGCACCACGGCCGGGGCCGGCCGCTCGCCGGCGAGGATCGCGAGCGCCGCGAGCAGCGCTTCCCGGCCGGGAAGGTCCAGGCCGTCGGCCGGCTCGTCGAGCAGGAGGAGCGGGGGGCGGCGCATCAGGGCGCGAGCCAGCAGGATGCGCCGCCGCTCGCCTTGCGAGCACGACGCGAACGAGTGGTCGGCCACGGCGGCGCAGCCGAACTGCTCGAGCAGCTGCGCCGCTCGCTCGCGCGCCGGCGCGTCCAGCCTGTCCTCCAGCACCTGGATCGTCCCGGTCGCGCCGGTCAGCACGACGTCGAGCGCCGAACGTCGCGGCGAGAACGCCTCCTCGGTCTTCACGTCCACGTGGCCGATGCGCTCGCGGAGCGCGCGCAGGTCCACGCGCCCCACGGTCTCACTGAGGATCCGGACCTCGCCGCGGCTCGGGTGGCGCATGCCGCCGGCGATGTCGAGCAGCGTCGACTTGCCGGCGCCGTTGGGCCCGATCACCGCCCACTGTTCGCCCTGCCCGACCGTCCAGTCGATGTCCGTGAGGATCGGGTGCCGCCGGCGCAGGCGCGCGTCCCACTCCCAGACGGTGACGCCGGCCAGGCTGAGGGCCGGGCTGGAAGCGGGGGCACGGGCCGGGACAAAGCCGGCCGAAGGGGCCGAAGTGGGCGAAGCGGACGAATGCATCGCTACCGCCGGCTCAGCCGAGGCGCGCGATGCGCTCGCCACGGACGCTCAGTCGCGCGGCGGCGGAGGCCTCGGCGAGCTTCTCGCGCTCCTCGGCGACGACGCCCACGGTCGCACGCGTCTTGCCGCGCGGCGGTGTGCCCTTCGCCGGCTTCGGCCACGAGCGGACGGCGGCCTCGGCGGCGTCCCGGCCGCCGGCCGCGAATGCCTCGGCCAGCTGCGCCTGCACCTCGGCGTTGGGGCTCGCGGCGGCGTACTCCGCCGCCGCGATGGCGTAGCCATTGCCGTTGAAGCTCAGCGAGACGCCGCCCCAGGCCTTGACGGCGGCGAGCGGCGGCGCATCCGTGATCGAGTCGCCGACGTACATGACGCCGCCGCCCTCCACGCCCTCGGCGGCGATGATCTCCTCGAGCGCGGCGAGCTTCTGGCCGCCGCCCACGGGGTGGACGGCGGCGAGCATCTCGCCGCTCACCTTGCCGCGCATCTGCGTCCAGAACACCTCGTC
>CAIYOD010000134.1 GCA_903927755.1 uncultured Thermoleophilia bacterium
CCGGCGACGAGAGCCAGCCCGGCCGGCCGATGGAGCCCGCCGCGTCGCCGGAGGCGGCCGCGGCGTTCGAGGCCCTCGGCGACGCCCTGACCCCCGGGCCGGGGACGGCTCCCGACGGCCGCCAGACCGCCGGCCGTGAGCGGCCCGGCGAGACCGGCGGCGACGATTTCACCTGGGAGCCGACGTCCCAGCGGCCCCCGGGCGGAGGCTCGCCCGGCCGCTGACCGGCGGCGCCCCGAAGCGTACCCGCCGGTCTTCCCCGCGCGGCTTCGACGCCTCATCCGTGACCTCCGCCCGCCACCGCGAGCAGCCTGCGTGGTCTGATAGCCTAACGGGTAGGAGCGCAGCAACGAGCGGAGGAGAAAGCGTCGTGGCACAAGGCAGCGACAGGGTGGCCTTCCTAGGCCCCGAGGGCACGTTCACCGAAGAGGCGCTGCTCGCGAACATGCCCTCCGGCGGCCTGCACCCCTTCCCCTATCCCTCCATCCGCGACGTCCTCAGAGGTGTCCAGAGCGGCGAGGTCCCACTGGGCATCGTCGCCATCGAGAACGCCCTCGAGGGCTCCGTCCCCGTGACCCTGGACAGCCTCGCGTGGGGTTTCGACGACCTGCAGATCGTGCGCGAGGTCACGCATCCCGTGCATCAGATGCTCATCACGAAGACGGAGATGCCGCTCGACCAGATCACCAAGGTCATCAGCATCCCCCACGCCTACGGACAGTGCCGCGACTTCATCCACGACCACCTCGGCAACGTCGAGCACGAGGCGACCGACTCGACCGCCGAGGCCGTGCGCCGCGTCAGCCGCGTGAACCGGCCGTGGGCGGCCGTCGGCACGCGGCTCGCCGCCGAGATGTACGAGTGCCACATCGTCGCCGAGGACATCGAGGACTTCGAGGACAATCGCACCCGCTTCGTGTTCGTCGCCCGCGAGCGCGCGCCGCAGGACCTCGGCGGCCGCTACAAGACCAGCATCGTCTGCGGCATGGACCAGGACGAGCCGGGTAGCCTCCTGCTCATCCTCAGCGAGTTCGCCTACCGGCACGTCAACCTCAACAAGGTCGAATCTCGGCCCTCCAAGCAGGCGCTCGGGCACTACGTGTTCTTCATCGACCTCGACGGCAGTATCGAGGACGCTCCGGTGGCGCAGGCGCTCAAGTGCCTCGCCTGCAAGCTGCCGTGGCTCAAGGTCCTGGGGTCGTATCCGGCATGACCGAGGCGGCCGACACCGAGGCCAAGAGCTTCTTCTTCGTCCGCCGCGTCACCGCGATGCACGACTTCGAGGTCTTCTTCGTCTCGTCCGTCGCGACCATCCTGCTCGTGCGCGGCATCCTGGCCGCCACCGGCTGGCCGCAGCTGGGCGGCGGCAAGATCCACTTCGCCCACCTGCTCTGGGGCGGCATCGGCATGCTGCTGGCCTTCATCCTCTTCATGGCGATGCAGGGTCGCCTGTGGGACTTCCTCGCGACCCTCTCCGCCGGCATCGGGTTCGGCCTCTTCCTCGACGAGCTCGGCAAGTTCATCACCTCGGACAACGACTACTTCTTCCAGCCGGCCGTGGCGATCATGTACGTCCTCTTCGTCGTGCTGTTCTTCCTCTTCCGCTGGCTCGGGCGCGTCGACAAGATGGGTCCCGAGACCGCGCTGGTGAACTCGTTCGACTTCGCCAAAGAGGCGGTGATGCGCTCGATGAACGAGGGTGAGCGCGACGAGGCGCTGTACGTGCTGGGCCGCGCCGACCAGTCCGACTCCATGGTCCAGGCGCTCACCGCGGTGCTGGGCGGAGTCAAGCCGCCGCCGACGAGCACGAACCCGGCGGTGCGGGCCTGGGAGGGATTCCGGGCCTGGTATCAGCGGCTCATCGCAAGGCGCTGGTTCCGCCGCTTCGTGCTCGGCTGGTTCATCGTGACGTCCGTGGCGTCCGTGCTGGCGATCTTCGCCCTGGACTCGACCCCGGGACAGGTCAACCTCATGGACATGGGCGGCGCGATCGCCAACGCGCTGACGGGCGGGCTGGTCATCGTCGGCCTCGCGCACTGGCGCAGGTCCAAGCTGAGCGCCTTCCGCTGGTTCGAGCGCGGCGCCCTGGTCGCTATCCTCGTGGGCCAATTCTTCTCCTTCTACCACAACCAGGTGGCGGCGATCTTCGGCCTGCTCTGGCTGCTGCTGCAGCTCGCCGTCATCCGGTCCATGGTCTCCGCCGAGCTCGCGAGCACGGCGATCCGTCTGCAGGACGCGTCTTCCGGAGGTGAAGATGGACCGCATCAAGTGTGAGATCCGCGAGGCGGGCAGGGACGACCACGGGATGCTGATCCTCCTCGCGGAGGAGACCCTGCACCCCCTCGCTGAGTACTCCGGCCATCCGGAGCGCTACCACACCGGAGACGTCGTGGGTCTGCTTGGCCGCGCCGACGTCTTCGTCGCCCAGTGCGGCGACGAGACGGGCGGGTTCGTCGCCGTGGAGACCGACGGCGACGCCTGCGCCGTCCGCTGCATCTGCGTGAACCCCGGGTTCGAGGCGCGCGGTGTGGCCAATCAGTTGCTGGACTGGGTCGAGGGGCTCGCCATCGAGCGCAGGCTCGCCCGGGTGGTCGCGCGCGTCCCCCAGTCGGATTCGCCGTCGCTGCGCCTCTACCGCGGGCACGGCTTCTCCGGCCAGGCGACCGACGCGGAGATGCTGGAGCTCGAGAAGCGGCTTCCCGGGACGGCGGACTGAGGCGTGATGCGAGTCTCACTGATCGCCGTCCCCTACGACCTCGGCCGCGCCGACGTCGGCAGCGGGCGCGGTCCCGCGGCCTACCTCAAGGCCGGGGCCGCGGAGACGCTGCGCGCCCGCGGCCACGAGGTCGAGATCGTCACCGTGAAGCGAGAGGCCGCGTTCAGCGACGAACTGCAGGCCGTGCTGGACGTGAACGCAGCGGTCGCGGTCGCGGTGGACGAAGCCGTCTTCGCCGACTCACTCCCTCTCGTCGTGGCCGGCAACTGCAACGTCACGCTCGGTGTCCAAGCCGGTCTGCAGCGCGCCGGCGACGGCGACGCGGCCCTCGTGTGGCTGGACGCCCACGGCGACTTCAACACGCCGGCGACCACCGAGACGGGCTACCTCGACGGCATGCCGCTGGCGATGCTCTGCGGCCGCGCCTACCGGGAGGCGTTCGAACGCGAACTCGAGGCCGAGCCGCTGGCGGAACAAGCGATCGTCCACGCGGGCGGACGTGAGTTCGACCGCGAGGAGCTCGATTCCCTGCTCTCGTCCGCCATCGTCCTCGTGGACGGCGGCGAGCTGCGGGCACGGGGACCGGCGGAGGCTCTCGCCCCGGCGCTCGACGCACTCGCCGTGGGGCGCCGCGACGTCGCGGCCCTCGAGCCGCCTGACGCGCCGCAGGCCCACCTGCACGTGGACCTCGACGTCCTCGACCCCACGGCGGCGCCCGGCGTCACGTTCCCGTCGCCGCGCGGGCTGTCCGCGGCGCAGTTGCTGGAGGCGATCGACCTCGTGCGCGAGCGCTTCACGCTCGTCGCGGTCACGGTGACCTCCTTCACGCCCGACCGCGACGAGGCCGGGACCACCCTCGCCGCCGGCCTCGCCGTGCTGCAGCGCGTCACGACGGAGCTGGCCCGCCGGCCGTGACCGGGCGGCCCGCGGGCCTCACGACCACACCGCCCGAGACCCTCCAGCCCTGACCCTGGCGGACCCGGCCCGACCGCGGACATGGTGACTTCGGGCCGGGCGACTGCGGGCCGGGCGCGAGGTCATGTATGCGCGACCCAGATCCGCGGGCGGCATCGGCTGCGGTACCGCGGCGCCCCTCGCGGCGCCGCGGTCAAGAGAATCGCCCGCGCCACCAGGGCGCCGCACCCCGCGAGCGGCGGATCAACCTGCCGCGAATCCGCAGACGGTGCCGTCTGCGGTGCCGACCCAGACCGACACCACCTCCAGCCGGGCGACCGATCGCGGCAGAGGACGTCCGATCGGCCGGGCGGCGCGCCTTCGGCGCCGCCCGGCCGTCCGTTCCGCAGGAACGTCAGCGGTAGACGTAGACCGCTTCGCCGACCCACGACTGGTCGTAGGTCCAGTAGCAGGCCCAGATGGGCTCGCGTACGCAGCCGTGACTCGCCGGATACGGCGGCACGTCCGGCCAGCCGTGGATGGCGAAGTTGCCCTGGAAGCCCATGGTGCGGGTCAGCGTGCCGCCGAACCCGGAGCTCGTGTACGAGTGCTTCTGCTGGATGTGGAAGCTCCCCTCCGGCGTGTTGCCGGTGGCGCCGGTCGAGACGCAGATGATGCCGATGGGCTTGCCGCCCTTCACGATCATGAGGATCTGCCGCGTCTTGTCGATCTCGATGTGCGTGGAGGGGCTCGAGTACTTCGGCTTGATGAGCTTGGCGCCGTCCAGCTTGCGCCAGCATGCGGTGTTGAAGACGTAGGTCCGCGAGAGGCGATAGGCCTTCTGGAACGCGACCACGGAGTCCTTGACGGACGCGGTGAACGTACTGCCCACACCGGGGACGCGGAACTTCAGCCGCTGCAGCCCGGTCAGCATGGCCTTCACGTAGGGCCCGCTGGAACCGGCGGACAGCGTCCTGGCGCGGACGGCGACCTTTGCCTGCACCGTGCGCCCTGCAAGACCTGACGCCGCCGGCGCCGTGACGTTGAGGGTGAAGGCGTCGACACCGCGCAGCGGGATCTGGAACACCGCGCGGCCGTCCTTCACGCGAGCGCGGTAGCTGCCCACGGTCGCGCCCCGATGGGTGACCTTGATCACGACGACGCCGTCGTAGGAGGACGGCGTGACCTTGACCACGAACCTTGACGCCAGGAACGGCACCAGGGCGCCGTGGGAGACGGCGATCCTCGGCTTGACCGACAGCACCAGCGGCGCGGTCACCACGGTGGGCTCCGCGGCCAGCATCGCGACGACGTCGCCGCTCTGGCGCGGCGAGAACGTCACCTCGTAGGCGCCGCTCGCGTCGGTGAGGTCCGTGCCGGCCTGGACGCCGCCGACGGTGACGACGACCTCCTGATCCTCGGCTGCCGGCGTCAGGGTGCCCGTGACCGTCACCGTTTCGCCGTAGACGACCGTGGCGCTGGAGAGGACGCTGGTGAGGACGTTCGGATCGGGCTGGGCGACGGCGGAGGGAGAGGCGGCCGCGGCGGCCGGTGAGGCGTCGGCGGCCGCCGGCTCCGGCGACGACGAGGCCGGCGCCGGCGCGGCGAACGCCAGCAGGCAGATCGCCAAGACGAGCAGCGAAAATCCGATGGAACCGGGACGGGCACGACGCGGGGTGGTCTGACGCATTGAGCTGCTCCCTCCGTGGCGCTTCGGTGTGTCAGTTCGCTCAGTACGGCAGGGTAGCACGCGCGCGCGAGGCGCCGCGACCGCCGGACGGCATCGGTGCGATACCATTGGACCGCCGATCGACCCTACGCGAGGAGAGACGATGCTCGACGTGAAAATGGTTCGCGCCAACCCGGACGAGGTCCGCAAGGCCCTGCAGCGCCGGGGCGACCCCACGTCGTCGCTCGACGAGTTCCTCGCCGTGGAGGAGCGGCGCCGGCAGCTGCTGACCGAGGTGGAGAGCCGGCGCGCCGAGCGCAAGCGGGCGAGCGACGAGATCGCGACCGTCAAGAAGGCCGGCGGCGACGCCGACCAGGCGATCGCCGCCATGCGCACACTCGGCGACCAGATCAAGGAGCACGAGGCGGCGCTCGCGGAGACGGAGGAGCGCCTCAACGTCATGCTCCTCGAGCTGCCCAACCTCGTGCTGCCGGACGTTCCCGACGGCGGCGAGGAGGACTCCGTCGTCCTGCGCACCGAAGGCACGAAGCGCGAGTTCGACTTCGAGCCCAAAGACCACCTCGACCTCGGCCTCGCCCTCGACCTCATCGACATGGAGCGCGCGGCCAAGGTGAGCGGATCGCGCTTCGTCTACCTCAAGGGCGACCTCGTCATGCTGCAGTTCGCCCTCGTCAACTACGCGCTCACGGTCATCCAGAGCAAGGGCTTCCGCCCGGTGATCCCTCCCGTGCTCGTGCGCGAGGAGGCCATGTACGGCACCGGCTTCTTCCCCACCGACCGCGCCCAGGTCTACGAGACGGTGGACGGCGACTGCCTGGTCGGCACCAGCGAGGTCCCGCTCGCGGCGATGCACATGGAGGAGTTCCTCGACGAGGCCGCCTTCCCGATCCGCTACGCAGGCTATTCGACCTGCTTCCGTCGTGAAGCCGGCGCCGCCGGCCGCGACACGCGCGGCATCCTGCGCGTGCACCAGTTCGACAAGGTCGAGATGTTCAGCTTCTGCGCGCCCGAGCAGAGCGCGGCCGAGCACCTGGTGATCCTCTCAGCCGAGGAGGAGATCCTGCAGGGCCTCGGCATCCCGTATCAGGTGGTGAACATCGCCGCCGGCGACCTCGGCGCCCCGGCGGCGCAGAAGTTCGACTGCGAGGCGTGGCTCCCGGGCCAGCAGCGCTACCGGGAGCTCACCAGTTGCAGCAACTGCACGGACTACCAGGCGCGGCGCCTGAACACACGCTTCCGTACGGAGAAGGGGCCGCGCTTCGTGCACACGCTGAACGGTACCGGGGTGGCCGTCGGCCGCACGCTCATCGCCATCATGGAGAACTACCAGCAGGCCGACGGCAGCATCATGGTGCCGGATGTCCTGCGGCCGCTGCTGGGCAAGGACGTCATCGGCGGCTGAGCCGCCGCCCGGCCGGCGGACGAGTCCGGCGGGCTGCGGAGCCCGGAGGAGCTAGCGCAGCCGGTCACCGGCCCGCGACAGCGCGGCGTCGATCATCTTGCGCTGGTTCTCGGTCGTCATGTGCGTGGCGTCAAAGAATCCGGCGGGGTCGCCGCCGAACGACGCGATGCTGGTCATGTCGACGATCGCGAAGTCGTATTGCTCCTGCGCCTGCTCGAGGAGGCGCAAGGTCTCGGCGTGGCGCAGGCGCCAGCCGGCCCGCTGCGCCGCCGTGAGGACCTCGGGCTGCGTCGGCGTGAGCACCACGACGCCGGCTCCGCTCCACGACGCGAAGAGCTGCAGGGTCTTCTCGACGTAGGTCTCCGCCTCGGGGTCGAGGCGGGCGAAGGAGCGGTACTGGGCGACGGTCTCCTCGGTCCAGCGGGCGAGCTTCTTCGCCGTTGCCCTGGCCTCGCTCGACGACGGCGTCTTGACCGTGCCGTCGGGCGAGATCCGCTTGAGCCAGCTCGCCCGCACCTTCTCTCGCGTCGGGTGCTTCTTCCACACCTCGTAGGACGCCTGCAGCCCGGTCCACGAGGCGAGCCAGCCAAGCTCGTTGAGCTGGGCCGCCGACTTGGCCCGCCAGGGCAGGTAGCGGCTGAACCGCGACTCGGCCAGCAGCGACGGCGGCAGCGGCCCGCGGAGGAACGCCTCCACGTCCAGCAGCCAGAGGAAGTCCGGCTTCGCCTCCGGCCAGCGGTCGTGCACGACCTCAGTGAAGACGTAGGCGTCCGCCGGCCGGCCGGCGGTCACGGCGGCGTTGAAGGTCCGCAGGCCGGTGGCCTGCTCCACCCGCGCCGCCTCCACGGTCCACGCCCGGGACGAGCCGTAGATGAGCAGTTCCGGGGACTCCTGCAGCCCCGCCAGCAGGTCCGCCTTGGTCGAGCGGTCCTGGTTGACGCGCGGCGGGAAGATGCCGACGCCGAAGACGCCCCACGGGTCCGTGAGCAGGTTGAAGACGGTCACGACGGCGACGAGCACGGCGGCAGCCGCGAGCGCCCCGGCCACGAAGCGGCCCCAGCGGACCCGGCCCTCTCCCGGGGCGCGGCCGTCTGGAGGAGTCGTCGTCATCGGCAGAGGGTCGATGGAGCCGCCCCGGCGGCGCGGGTCAGTCGACCGGGGCGGCGGGGCCGTACGCGGCGCCCGTGCCGTCCTCGTGCCAGGGGATGACGAAGCAGCACACGTCGACGCCGGGGAAGCTGGTCTCCAGCAGCGTCTTGACCCGGCGCAGGTCGCGCTCGAGCAGTTCCCGCTGGTCGAACCCGAGCCCGCCGAGCGCGCGCTCGTAGGCGGCGCACTCCTGGTGCGCGACCAGGTAGATGGTGCGCACGTCGTGCTCCTCTACGATCTCGCGGATGCATCCGAGCGCGACGCGGCGCTCGGAGCCCGGGCGCGTGAGCGGCAGCGGGCCGCCGGGCACGATGAGCCGGTTGGCGTCGGGGTGGCCGAGCTCAGCGAGCAAGGCGCTCTGCCGCGCCGCGACGCGGCCGTCGGAGCAGCCGATGAGGAGCGTGTTCATGGGCCGGAGTATCGCAGACGCGAGACGGAGCGGCCAGCCGTTCGAGGGCGGATGCGGCCGAGACGTCGAGCCACGACCCCGGGTCCGACGGCCGGGACCTTGGTACACTTGGCTCTGCCGGAGGGGTGGCCGAGAGGTCGAAGGCAGCGGTCTTGAAAACCGCCAACGGGGTGACTCGTTCGTGGGTTCGAATCCCACCCCCTCCGCCACCTCATCCCTCCGCCTGCCGATCCCGTACGCGCAGCGGCGCCGGGCGACGAGGCTCCAGCCTCGCCTCCCGGCGCCGTGACGTTCAGCTCAGGCCGCCGGAGTCTCCGGAGTCTCTTCGGCCGGCGGAGTGTAGCTGCTCCAAGGGTCGGTGTTGTCGCCGCCCCAGCCGCAGCAACCGCCGTCACCCTTGAGCATCTTCCAGGCGAAGAACGCGCCCACGCCTACGAGGATAAGCAGCATGACGAAGATGATCTTCTTCAAAAGAGTCCCTCCTCCAGTTCGCTGTGCCCATAGTACCCCATGGCGGCGGACCTGACCCGCCATTGTGTACGCCGATTCGCCGACACCCCTCTAGCATGCGGCGCGGCGCATGCCGTAGGCTCCCGTCATGTGGGTCACGACACACGTGCTCGCCGGCCTTGGCATCGCCGCCGCACTCGGCGGCCCCTGGTGGCTCATCCTCGTCCTCGTGGTGCTGGCCCACGTGCTCATGGACCTCATCCCGCACTGGGACTACACCGTGTCTCGGCACCCCATCCTGTACGGCTGGTGCGACTTCATCGCCTCGTTCGCCGCGTTCTGGATCGCGTGGCTGGGGCTCGGCTACCCGTGGTGGATCGCCTTCATGGGTCTCCTCTCGGGAGCGCCGGACTGGGACGTGCTCATCTGGGTCGCACGCGGCGAGAAGGGCCGCAAGTACTTCCCAAGCCACTGGGACAGCTTTCCGCACGGCAAGTCCGGCCGGGCCTGGGGCATCTCGGTCCAGGTCGTGATCATGGCGGTCGGCGTGGGCGTCGTGCTCGCGCAGAGACCGTGAACGGACGACACCGGCGCGAGCCAAGGAGGAGCCATGCCGCCGTTCGACCTCGTCAAGCTGCACAAGCCGCTGTACTCGCCTTCGGCGAAGCACCCAGCGATCGTCGAGGTGCCGGACCTCGCCTTTCTCATGGTCGACGGCCGCGGCGACCCGAACACTTCTGAGGCGTATCACGACGCGCTCGAGGCGCTCTACGGCGTGGCGTACGAGCTCAAGTTCAGCCTGAAGAAGGCGGATGCGGAGCGGGACTTCAAGGTCGCGCCGCTCGAGGGGCTCTGGTGGACCGACGCGGCGGCGCCTACCATGGCCGACCTGCAGCGCGACCGCGACGCCTGGAACTGGACGATGATGATCGCGGTGCCGGACGCGGTGACCGCCGAAGAGGTCGCCGCGGCGACCCAAGCGGCGGCGCGGAAGCGCGACCTGCCCGCCGCGCCGCTCCTCCGCCTCGAGCGCCTCCAGGAGGGCCTCGCCGTGCAGATCATGCACCTCGGCCCGTATGCCGAAGAGGCGCCGACCATCCAGCGGCTGCACGAGTGGGTCGCCGCGCAGGGGTACGAGCTGAGAGGTCGCCACCACGAGATCTACCTGGGCGACCCCCGCCGCACCGAGCCAGAGCGGCTCAAGACGGTGCTGCGCCATCCGGTCCGCGAGGCCTGAGGCCCACCGCGAGAGCTCACCCGGCGCGCGGATCCGGCGCCGGCAGCCTCACGAAAGCAGTTCGAGCGCCACCCTCTCCGCGAACAACGACTGGAAGGCGAGATCGCGGACGAGGATGCGCTCGTCGACGTTGTGGTAGCGGGGCGTGACCTCGTCGTAGGTCTCGACGAGATGCGGCGCGAAGTTGTACGCGATCGTGTCCGGATAGGCGGCGCGGAACCAGTTGGAATCCGTGAACCCGACGGAGTGGCTGTTGGCGAGTTCCGCCTCCGGCACGTGCTCCGTGAGCGTCTTCTGGATCGCCGCCGAGAGAGGCGACGGATACGGCGACGAGTTGCCGCGGACCACGGGGCCGACCCACTCGAGGTCCCAGTCGGCCTCCACCCCGTCCAGCGCCGTGCGCACCTCCGTGAGCACCTCCTGCTCGTCGTGGCCGGCGAGCATGCGGCAATCCACGCTCAGCTCGACGCGCGTCGGGTACACGTTCACGGCGACGCTGTTGCTGTGGACGATGGTGGGCGAGAAGGCGAAGCCGTAGAGCGGCTCGATCATGTCGGCGAGCTGCACGTCGCGGCGCGCGAGCTCGTGAAGGGCCGCGCGCGCCGTCTTCGGGTCGCGCAGGCGCTCGCGCAGCGCCGGCGCGTCGACGAGCAACTGCACGAGCTCCTCGGACGAGCCGTCGATGACGAGCGGCAACTCGTGAGAGATGAGCGCGTCGACCACGCGCGCCGCGCCGACGACGGCGTTGCCGCTGCGCAGCGGCACCGACGCGTGTCCGGCCTCGCCCTTGATGATGAGGCGGAACTGCGCCGTACCCTTCTCGCCACTCTCGAGGATGTAGACGCGGCGGCCGCCGCGCTCGAGGAAGTGCCCGCCGCCCTCGTTGATCACGTAGTCCGTCCGGATCAGATCGGGGCGGTGCTCGACCAGCCAGCGGGCGCCGCCGATCGAGCCCTCCTCCTCGTCGGCGGTGCACGCGTAGACGAGCCTGCCGGCGGCGGGGCCGCCGGACGCGGCGATGCGCGCCGTGGCCACGGCGTGGGCGGCGACCAGGTTCTTGATGTCGACGGCGCCGCGGCCCCAGACGTAACCGTCACGGATGAGGCCGGAGAAGGGCGGCACCTGCCAGTCGGGAGCGTTGGCGGGGACGACGTCCTCGTGGGCGAGCAGCAGAAGGCTCGGCCCCGGCTTGCCGGAGTCGAGGGTGAGCACGAAGGAGGCGCGGTCGGCGGGCTCCCCGGCGATCTCACCGTGGAGGCCGCGGGCGGCGAACCAGCTCTGCATGAACTCGGCGACCCGGGTCTCGTCGCCGGGCGGGTTGCTGGTGTCGATCTGGATGAGCGCGCTCAGCAGTTCGCTGGTCTCGCGCTCGACCTCGGCGACGACGGCGGGATCGATGCCGGCGATGTCCTCCACGGGCCCCCCAATACTCCACGGTGACGGTTCGGTGCCGTCATCATATCCGGACGACACCGCAGCCGCAGACGGCCCGCCTCCCCCAGCTTTCGAGCCCGTGGCGGGTGCGGTATAGTGTTGCTCCCGCGCGGAGAAGTGGCCGAGTGGCTGAAGGCAACCGCCTGCTAAGCGGTTAAGGGGGCTTTAACCTCCTTCCCGGGTTCGAATCCCGGCTTCTCCGCCAGTCTCTCCGACCCCTCGGAGGTCCCATGGCCACCACCATCGAGCTCGTCGATGTGACCGCGGAGAACTGGCGTTCCTGCGCCGACCTCGAGGTGGGCGACGAGCAACGCAGCTTCGTCTCCCCCATCACCCGTTACCTCTGCCTGTGCCACTACGGCGGCGTATGGAATCCGCTCGCCGTGACCTCCGGCGACGACGTCGTCGGCTTCGCGATGTGGGCGGTCGACCCAGACGACCGCAGCGGCTGGATCGGCGGCCTGGTGGTTGGACGGGAGCACCAGCGCAAAGGATTCGGACGGGCCGCCGTGCTCGCCCTGCTCGAGCGACTGCGCCGCGAGCAGGGCTGCTCTTCGGCGGCCCTCAGCTACGCCGCGGAGAACGAGCCGGCCCGCGCGCTGTACCGGTCCCTTGGTTTTGCCGAGACCGGCGAGCGCGAGGACGACGAACTCGTCGCGCGCCTCAGCTTCGAAGCCGGGTGAGCGCGGCGGACGGAGCGCGCTCCTACGTTTTCCACGTCCCGCGCTTTCGGGTATACTCTCGGTCCGCGTGCGCACGTAGCTCAGTTGGATTAGAGCGTCGGTCTACGGAACCGAAGGCCGCAGGTTCGAGTCCTGCCGTGCGCACCATCCATTTCTCCCGCTTTTGCAGCGACTTCCTCACGACCATTCCTGGCGTAAGCGGCAGCGTCACGTCTCTGACTCGTCACTGGTGACGCCTTTGGTGACGCCTTGGTCACCTAGCTTCGCGCGGAAGTCCGCATCCAGGCACGCCGCAGTCTCCAGGCCAGCTTCCTCGAAGACGTCTGCGTAGACGTCCATCGTTATGGAGATGCTCGCATGCCCCAGACGCTTGCTGACTTCCTTCGGGTGAGCGCCATTCGCCACTAGCCACGAAACGTGTGAGTGCCTCAGCAGATGCATACCGCCCTTCGGCAGATCATGCCGCTTCACGAATGCGGAGAAGTTTGAGCTGAAGTTCGGCGGCCGGATAGGAGAGCCGTCGGCGCGACAGCAGACCCAGCTCCCGGGCGCGGCCAGCGGACCCCTCGCCTCCTTGGCGGCTTCTATCTCCTCCACGGCGAAGCGAGGCAGGGCGACGGTGCGCTGTGAGCTGTCCGTCTTCGGCGGCTTCTCGAAGATACCGCGCTCCTTCGTCCAACTCAGGCTGCGTTCAACCGCGAGCGTGCCGGTACTGAAGTCGATGTCCCGCCACTGCAGCCCGAGGATCTCGCCCCGTCGCATTCCGGTCGACATGGCGATGACGGCCGGTAGGTGTAGCTGCGTACCGCGCATCTCGCGGATTCGCTCCTGCATCTGCTCCACGGTCAACCGCTGCCCCTTGACCTTCTCGCGAGCGTTCCGCTTCGCCGTCTTCCGGTAGCCGCTCACGAGTTCCTTGACGTCTTCGTCGCGGGCAGGGTTGACCCCGAGCACCTTCCTCTTGACAGCCCACTGCAAGGCCGCTCCCAGCATGCGGTGGATGTGGACCACCGTCTGCTCGGAGAGCGGACCGCCCTTCACGCCGCCGCTCTCAAGCTGAGCCGCTAGGAAACTCGCGATCATGTCCGGCTTCCTCTGAAGGGCATCGAGGCGCACAGTGCCGAGCGACGGCTTGATGTTGACTTCGGCGAAGGACTTGTAGCGGTCCACCGTCTGTGGTGCGCGAGAACCGGCCTCGACGAGTCGGTCAAGGTACTCCAACCAGTCGTCAACGAGTTGAGCGAGGGTGGCTCGGTTCGTCAAGACGAGGGTCCCCGCCTCTGCCTCGCGCCGCAGCCGATTCTCCTCCGCCCGTGCCGCGCGCTTCCCCTTGACGACCTTCTTCTGGCGCTTGCGCTTTCCGTCTACCTTGCCGAGGTCAATCCACGCCCGGAACTTGCCGTCGCCCAGGTCCTCGATGCCGCTTCTCATCGGCCACGCTCCCTCGGGCCGATTGCGACCAGTGGATTCCTCTCGATGACATCACACGCGACGTCCAGCGAGCGACCGGGGGCAATCTTTGCGACGAAGGCGTGGCCGCACTGGCAGAGCGCTCGCATCTGTGTCCGCGTGAACGCTACCCGACTGAGTCGGTCGTCCCGTCCACATCTCTGACACTTCGTTTCCACCACACGGTAATTATACATCACAATCGTACTTAGAGCAAGTACGAACATGATGACACAGGATGGCACCAGGTCTGGTGAAGAGGTCCGACCTGGACTGGTCCGGCACGAAGAACGGATGGCTCCAGAGTCCTCCGCCTGCGGGTCTACGGGGTCCGAGATGGCCGGTGCTGCGCAGGAAGAGTGCTCGAATGTGTCCTACATCGACATTGAATCCAGGCTCATTTATCCTGCAAAAAGGCGGTTTCTTGGCCAGTTCAAGGTTTTGCTCCTCTTCCGGCTCCCCGCATCATGAAGCGATACGTAGGGCAACGGCTCTGGACCGTCCGGCCGGAGTCGCGATCACCGGATTGGGAGGATTCAATTGACCACTAGCAATGTTGAGCCCGAAGTCGTGGCGACCCTTCGTGCCAACACGACGGTGCCAGTGTGGCCGACTGCCGCACAGGCACTTGGCGTGGGACGACATGGCGCGTACAAGGCCTGTCACGACGGCACGCTGCGGTACATCGCCGTCGGCCGTAAGTGGCGCGTCGTGAGCGCCGACCTGCTACGCCTGCTCGGTCTAGAGTGAGCGGCGCACCACTGAAGACGCCGCTGTAGAAGCGGCTCCCGTCTCCGGCGGGTCCACCGCGCTTGCGCGTGTTGACCGGAGGATCACCAACCAATCCGCCCTGGGGCGGAGCTTGCTCTCGTGCGGCTCCGAGGAGGGTGGCGCACACAACGACAGGGGCAGACCGACGTGACGCAGACAAAGGCGAGGAGCCGGGGCCATTGGCTCGACCAGTTTCCGAGAATCACGAATGGAGTGTCAGCCGCGCTGATGCGGCGCGGACTCAGCGGGGCCGAGTGGGAAGTCGTGTGGGACGTGTGGCAGCACACCAGTGGACACTACGACCGCAACAGGGGGGCCGCGCGGACTGAGTACAAGGCGACGGCCGAGCAGATCGCTGGGCGCTGCAGCCACAGCGCCGACCATGTGCGCAAGGCCATCCTTCGCCTCGTCAAGCAGAACATCATCCGCCGCCCCGTCGTCGGCCGTCATGGTGCTCCCTCTGTCTTGGCCTTCAACTGGGACAACACGACGTGGATTCCGCGCGGCGAGGTCTCGGCCGAGAAGGCGCATAGCCGGTCAGAAACGACCGCCTATGAGGATGACACTAGCCGGTCGAGAACGACCGCCTGCGGCGACACAACCGGTCAAGAGCGACCGCCTAAGGATGCCATAGCCGGTCAAAAACGACCGCCCTCTTTCAAGGGCAATTTAAGGGCGGAGCCTAAAGCTCCGCCCCCTGTTAACTGTTCAAACGTGGAAACCGCGCTCGCAGAACCCGCTGACCGCGAGACAGCAGCTCCTTGCGGCCTTGAGAGCCGCGTCGCTGCTGGCAGAGCGTCAGATTCTCCGGTGGACGGCGATGGTACTGCCCCCCGTCGCCGTCCTCCCGAGGATCTCGCCGACGCCGAGAGACTCCTTCCGTCCATCATCGAACAGGGAGTCCTGCGCGGTGTGTTGCCAGCACGCATGCTCACGCATACGACGCTGAGAGACGTCGGCGGGCGGATCAGTCTGGTTGTCGACGAAGAGACGGCAGACGCGATGCAGGAGCCGCACTGGTGGCGCTTCTTCGAGGAGTGCGGCTGGAACGTCGGGCTCCTGTTGAGGATGAACAGCGCCAGCGACCGGGCGGGATGAGCACCTGCTGACGTCTAGGTCTCATGCCCCGATGGCTTGCCCTGTCCCACAGAGGACAGTGGCGGTCCGCGTGTGCCCTGTGCGGACCCTCACCCTGAAAGGGACGGCGTGAGCCGTGCGTGGTCGCTCAGCGACCCGAGCCCGAGCCGACCGGCGTTTCGTTACTTTCTCGCCTTTATAGGTAGGGGGACGTTTCTCCACGCCCGCCTTCACCCTCTAACGCCTCCGGAGGTCCACCTTGCACACCACCGTCCAACGTCTTGGCCTTACTGCGGCCGAGGCAGCCCGTCGCCTCGGCGTCCACAAGGGCACGATCTACCGGCTGATCCATTCCGGCCAGCTCCCCGCCGCCCGAATCTCCCCTCGGGGCGACTATCGGATCAGCGTCAAGGCTCTCGACCGTCTGCTTGACGGCGACGAGTTCTAGTCGTCACCCGGTGCGGCTGCCCGCTGCACCATGCTGACGACGCACACCGTGTGCTCACGCTGGCCCCTCCTTTCTGGCCACTAAGGCGTTGGCCGCCTAGTCACCGGCCGCTGCACCGTTCGCGGTGCTGGAGCACATGCGGACTGGCGCGTTCCTCCTCCTGGGTCTCCGCGCGCCAGTCCGCCCCCACCTGATCCACCACCCTCGCGTTCCACTCTCGGCACCACTGCGCCGCCGCCGTCTTTGACGAACCACAGCGCAGCCGGACCCGGCGCTGAACGCGGTCCCACGCTCGACGAGAAACACTCGCCAGCCGGAACCCTGCCATTGGCAGCGGTCACCACTCACGAGCCGCCTCTGGGCGATCCATGCACCCCCACAACATCCAGAGGTATTTCGTGATCACCACACTCCCAGAAATCGAGAAGATTCGTACGCTCTACGCCGAGGCGGTCGCCACCAGTCGCGACGAGAGCGCCGAGACGGATACGCGAAGCCGTGCGCTCGACGACGCCGTGAAGCTCCGCGCGCGGCTCGACGAGGCGCTCGTCGAACTGGCCCGCCAGCGCGAGGTCGACGAGGCGCGCGGGGCCATGTTTGCCGGTGGCACCATCGGCCGCACCGCTCGTCCCGAGGATGCGCAGCTCCGCGAGCTCGTCCGTCCCGTCGACACCACGCAGCCGATGATGCAGTCGGCGGTCCTCCCGCTCGCCGAACTGCGCACCGAGTATCCATTCGCCGTCGGCGACAGCTCGCACACCTACGGCAGCTATGCCGTGCCGACGACGTTGTACGGTGCCGTGATTGCCGGCCTGCTCGACGAGTCGGCTGTGCTGCAGGCGGGGCCGATGATGGTTCCGACGCAGAGCGGCGAGCCGCTGACCATCCCCGTGCTCGGCACTGACGCGTCGGCCGACTACCGAGCCGAGGGCACGCCCGCGACGCAGAGCACGCCCGTTCTCGGAAAGACCGCGTTGACCGCGTACAACCTGTGTCGGCGGTCAACCAATCGTGTCGCTCTGCGTACGACGAAACGTGTCGCTTGAGAGCGGGTGCGTGCGGCTTCAGCTCAGGCGGCCATCACCCCCTTCTCTCTGCTCGAGCATCCTGTCCTTGAGTCGGTAGGACGGTC
>CAIYOD010000135.1 GCA_903927755.1 uncultured Thermoleophilia bacterium
CTCTTACCTCACCGTTTCACCCTTACCCGCACCCCTCGAAAGGGGCCGCTGGCGGTCTGCTCTCTGTTGCGCTTTCCCTCGGGTTTCCCCGGCTGGCCGTTAGCCAGCGCCCTGCTCTGTGGTGTCCGGACTTTCCTCGATAGGTGCCTCACGGGCTCCGAAGAGCGTCGCGACGCGCGCCTACCGCGGCCACCTGGCTTGCCTCTCGAGTGTACCACCTGGGTCCGAAGTCGAGACGCGTGGCGCCCCGACACGCCTCGACGCGGCGCGGCCCAGCACCCCGCCGGAGGCGCGGCAGAACCCGCAGTCGAGACCGCAGCGCCTAGCGCAGGATGAGGATGAGGGCCGCGATCACGGCCACGAACCCGCCGACCCACGCGAGTGCCCACACCCAGGGACGGCGCGTGTTGCGCGAACCTTCATTGGCGCCGGACATGACCGAGGCCGAGAGCCGCGGATCTCCCAGCGCGCCGCCGCCGACCCACGCGGATCTGGACTCGGTGGATTCGGCCCCCGTCTTGACGGGGTCCCCGGACGACCGGTCAGACTCGCTCATGACGACTCCTTCACTGGGTCAGCGTGCGCTGACGACGAGGACGGCGATGACGACCATGCGACTATACTGCCCGCCCACTCGAGCACCCATGCCCTGCGCTGACGCTTGTTGCTCGAGCCCTCGTCGGCACGACTGCGGCGTCGTGACACGCCTGGCGCCTTCGGGTCTCCGGCCGCGGGCGGGCGCAGCGTGACCCGCGGCCCGCGCAGAACACGGACAGACCGGCTCACTCCGCGGCACGCTCGAGGAGAGTGACCCCCGGGAGGCCGCGGAAGTCTGCGTCAGCGGTGACAAGCTCGCACCTCTTCAACCGAGCCGTCGCATAGATCATCGCATCGGCCGCGGCCAGTCCGTGATCGGCGCTCATGTCAACGGCGACGATCGCGGTCGTCACGTCGCCAGGCACGAAGCGGGTGAACTCGAGGTGAGACACGATCTCCATGGCCGTTGCGTCCCCGCCGTTCCGCTGGGCCCAGCGGTAGACCTCATACAGCACCTGGACCGGTGTGAAGATCTCGCGTTCCATGGTGACGTACTGAGCACAGTCGCCGGCGAGAGGCCCTCCGCCATAGAACTCGACCCAGATGGATGAATCCAGGACCCACACGGCTCAGTACCTGTCGGTCTCGTCGCGATAGTCATCCAACGGGGCCCCCTTGAGGATGCCGCGCAGCTCGGAGATCGGACGCTGCGGGACCAAGGCGACGTAGCCGTCGCGGTCGATCAGCGCGACCTGTTGCCCCGGCTTCAGGTCGAGACGCTCTCTGATCTCCTTGGGGATGACGATCTGAAACTTGGGAGAAACGGTCGCGCGCGCCATGAAGAGACCTCCTCGTCGATCCCATCCATCATACGACATATCTATCGATGCCGCAATGGTATGGCGTTCCTGCTATCGACAAGAACCGTGGCTTGCGGCGAGCTCTGACGCCCCAGGCCGGCGGGCTACCCCCGCGCGTCCGGGCTCAGCTCGGCCGCTGCGGCCTCGTCCAGGAACCAGGTCAGCGTGCCGTGCACGGGCGCGACGCCCTGCGCGGGCACGGCGTTCGGCACGCGCAGGCCCTCGAGCACCTCGGCGACCATGCCCGCCTTCTTGGCGCCGCCCACCAGGAACCAGACGCGGCGCGCGGCGTTGATCACCGGCGCGGTCACGGTGAGCCTGGGCGAACCGTCGGGCGCCGTGGTCGGCACCGCGAAGCGGTCCTCGACGGCGAGCGCGTCGCTGTGCGGGAAGAGCGAGGCCGTGTGGCCGTCGGCGCCGAGTCCGAGCAGAACGAGGTCGAAGATGGGGACCTCGACGCGCGGGCGCGACTCGGCGGCCAGGCCGCGCAGCTCGGCGTCGTACGCCTGCGCGGCCTCCTCCGGCGGGTCTTCCCCACGCATGCGGTGCACGTTCGCGTCCGCGATCGGCACGTGCCTGAGGAACGCGTCGCGCGCCAGGCCGTAGTTGCTCTGCGGATCGTCCGGCGGGACGCAGCGCTCGTCGCCCCAGTACAACTGGACGCGGCGCCACGGGACCTTCTGGCTGAACTGCTGGCGCGCCAGCAGCTTGTACAGGGCGCGCGGCGTCTCGCCGCCGCTGAGCGCGACGGCGAAGCGGCCGCGCGCCGCCGCCGCTTCCTGGGCGGCAAGTGCGAACAGATCGGCGGCGCGCAGTGCGAGGGCGTCGCCGTCCGGCAGGATCTCGATGCTCACGTCTCTACCCCCTTCACGGGCCGGCGCCAGGAGTGGCCATCGCGGGCGATCAGAGCATCCGCCGCCTCCGGCCCCCAGGTACCTGCCTCATAGATCGAGATGTCACGCTCCGGTCGAATGGCCCACGCCTCGAGCACGGGGCCGACGATGCGCCAGGCCTCCTCGGCCTGGTCGCCGCGCGTGAACAGGGTCATGTCTCCCTCCATGGCGTCCACGAGAACGGTCTCGTAGGCGCTGAAGGGAAGTTCATGCAGGGTCACGCCATAGGAGAAGTCCATCGACACCGGCTGCAGCGCGACGGAGTGGCCGGGCTGCTTGGATTCGATGTTCAGCGAGAATCCCTCATCCGGCTGGACGCGAAGGATCAGGACGTTGGGCTGCACGCCGCCTCCCGCCTGCGCGTCACGGAAGAGCGCCACCGGCGGTCGCTTGAAGTGGATGGCGATCTCGGTGACGCGGCGCGCCAGGCGCTTGCCGGTGCGCAGGTAGAACGGCACGCCCTGCCAGCGCCAGTTGTCGATGACCAGCTTGAGCGCCGCGTACGTCTCCGTGTAGGAGTCCGGCGCCACGCGCTCCTCCGAGTGATAGGCCGGGACGTCTTCTCCCTCCACCCGGCCCTGCACGTACTGCGCGCGCACCGCCCAGTCCTCCAGTGAATGCAGAGGGATTGGGCGCACGGCGCGCAGCACCTTCATCTTCTCGTCGCGCACGGCGTCGGCGTCGAAGGCGGCCGGCGGCTCCATCGCGACGAGCGAGAACAGCTGGATGAGGTGCGGCGTGATCATGTCGCGCAGCGCGCCGGCCTCCTCGTAGTACGGGCCGCGGTGCTCGACGCCGAGCGTCTCCGCGGCTGTGATCTCCACGAAGTCCACGTAGCGCCGGTTCCACACCGGCTCGAAGATGCCGTTGGCGAAGCGCAGCACCAGCAGGTTCTGCACGGTCTCCTTGGCCAGATAGTGGTCGATGCGGTAGACCTGCCGCTCGTCGAAGACCTGGCCGATCACGCGGTTCAGCTCTCGCGCCGTCTCAAGGTCGCGGCCGAAGGGCTTCTCGACGACCACCCGGGTCCAGCCGCGCGCGCCGTCCGGACCGTGCTCGCCGTCGAATGCACCCGGCCGCGCCAGTCCCGCCTCACCGAGCTGCTCGATGAGGACCTCGAACTGGCTCGGCGGCGTGGCCAGGTAGAACATGCGGTTGCCGCGCGCTCCCTTGCCGTCGAGCTCGTCGAGCACGGCGGCGAGACGCTTGAAGCCCTCCGGGTCGTCGAACTGGCCCTGCACGTAGCGCGGGGCCATCAGCAGCCGGTCGCACTGGGAACCGTCCACGACCTCCTCGCCGTAGTGGTCGTCAATGGCCGTGCGCATGAGGTCGCGGAACTGGTCGTCGGTCATCTCCTGGCGGCCGTAGCCCACCAGGGTCGTGCCGAACGGCAGCACGCCGTGGCAACCGAGATCGTACAGAGCCGGGATCAGCTTGCGGTGGGCGAGGTCGCCCGTGACCCCGAACATGACCAGGCTGCAGGGGTCCGGGTGCCGCTCGCCGCCGAACGGCGAGGCCGACCCGGCGGCCTTGGACTGCCCGGTGACGTGAACGCCGACCTCGTCGCTGTAGTCCGGTTCGTCGTAGGTGAGGCGCTCGGGGGCCTCGTCGTCCACCGTCACTCCTTCTCCTTGACGGCGTGGCCGCCGAACTCGTTGCGGAGCGCGGCCAGCACCTTGCCGCTGAACGTGTCGTCCTGGCGCGAGCGGAAGCGCATGAACAGCGCCGAGGTGATCGCCGGCATGGGCACGCTGTGGGCGATCCCCTGCTCCACCGTCCAGCGGCCCTCGCCGGTGTCCTCGACGTAGCCCGTGATGTGCTCCAGCCCGGGGTCCTTCTTGAACGCGTCGGCGGCCAGCTCGAGCAGCCAGCTGCGGACCACGCTGCCCTGGTTCCAGAGGTCCGCGATCGAGGCGAGGTCGAGGTCCCACTCCGTCGCCTCGAGCAGCTCGAAGCCCTCGGCATAGGCCTGCATCATCCCGTACTCGATGCCGTTGTGCACCATCTTCACGAAGTGGCCGGAACCGTGGCCGCCGCAGTACTCGTAGCCGTGGCCGGGGGGCGCGAGGGTCTTGAGAAGCGGCTCGATGACGTCGAACGCCGACTTGTCGCCGCCGACCATGAGGCAGTAGCCGACCTCGAGGCCCCAGACGCCGCCGCTGGTGCCGGCGTCCAGATAGCGGATGCCTTTGGCCGCGAGCTGCGCGCCGCGCTCGATGTCGTGCTGGAACGGCGAGTTGCCGCCGTCGATGAGGATGTCGCCCTCGTCCAGCAGCGGCGCGAGCTCGTCGATCGCCGCCTGCGTCGCGTCGCCGTAGGGGAGCATGATCCAGATCGCCCGCGGCGCCTGGAGCGCCTTGACGACGTCGGTGAGCTCCCTGACCGGCTCGGCGCCCTCGGCGCCGAGCTCCTCGGCCTTGGCGTAGGTGCGGTTCCAGACCACCACGCGGTGGCCGCCACGCAGCAGCCGGCGCGCCATGTTGCCGCCCATCCGCCCCAGCCCGACCATCGCTACGTCCATCTCGTCCTCCTCGTCCTGCCGGGCTTGGGCCGGCGTCGTCACGTCATTCAGGGAGCGCCCCGGCGACCAGCGCGCCGAGCCGTTTGACCCCGGCGGGCACGTCGTCGCCAAGGCACACGCGGAGCGCGCGGCAGCCGTGCGCCCGCAGGGCGCCCAGGTCACCGCGCGCCTGCGCCCGCTTCAGCACGCTGAAGCTGTAAGGCTGGCCGGGGATCTCCACGTCCACCGGGTCGTGTCCGACGAGCTGCAGGAACAGGCCCTTGTTCGGCCCGCCCTTGTGGAGCTGGCCGGTCGAGTGCAGAAAGCGCGGGCCGTAGCCCAGCGTGGTCGCCAGGCGCAGCCGGTCGCGCACGAACAGGCGCAGCGCCTCCAGGTCGTTCCAGACGTCCTTGCCGGGAGCGACGTAGGCCTGCAGCGCCACGTAGTCGCCGGGCTCCGCCTGCGCGAAGAACGCCGCAAGAGCCTCCGGGAGGTCGTCGTCGCCCACTGGATATGCGAGGCGGCCTTCGCCCTCCGGCAGATCCTCGAGCAGCTCGCCGCTGGCGATGAAGCCGGCGAGGAGCCGCCTGGTGTTGTCCTTGCTCTCCTGCACGTTGGGCTGGTCGAAGGGGTCGATGCCCAGCACCCGGCCGGCGGTCGCGACCGCGATCTCCCAGCGCAGGAACTCCCCACCGAGGCCGTACACGTCGGCCATCTCGTGGCCGAGGACCGGATGCCCGGCGGCCGCGAGGTCCATCAACTGCTGCGCGATGCCCGTCGCGGCGACGCTCTCGAGACCGATCTTGGCGAAGACGCGGTCGTCGCCGTACACCTCCGGGTCGCCGACCGTCTCCAGGTCGACGGGCAGGATGCCCCTGCCTTCCTTCCCGGTGCTCTCGGCGACCAGCTGCTCCACCCAGGCGCCGAGCGCCCGCAGGCGGGCCTCGGCCACGATCGTGAGCTTGTCCCGGCCCGCCAGAGCGGCCTCGCCCAGCACGGCGCCGAGCCTCAGGGCGGGATTCTCGCTCGCCGGGACGTCCGGACCGCACGCCACGGCCGCGGCTCGGACGCCGTCGAGCAGGCGTTCGAGATCGACGCCGATCAGGGCCGCGGGCACCATGCCGAAGAAGCTGAGCGCCGAGTAGCGGCCGCCGATGTCGGACGGGTTCACGAAGACGGCGCGGAAGCCCTGGGCCAGCGCCTCCTCCTGGAGCGACGTGCCGTCGTCGGTGATTGCCACGAAGTGGTGACCGGCGTGGTCGCCGCAGTGCTCCTGGAGGCGCGCGTGGAAGTACGCGTGGAAGCTCGCCGTCTCCGTGGTGCCGCCGGACTTGCTCGAGACGACGAACAGCGTCGTCTCGAGGTCCACGGCGGCCTCGACCGCGAGGACTGCCGCCGGGTCGGTGGAGTCGAGCACGTGCAGGTCCAGGTAGCCGTCGCGCACGCCGAGCACCTCGCGCAGCACCTCCGGGGCGAGGCTCGAGCCGCCCATGCCGAGCAGGACCGCGGAGCGGAAGCCCTCGGCACGCAACTCGTCCACGAACTCCGTGAGACCCTCGATCTGTTCCCGCACGCCTTCGAACACGTTGAGCCAGCCGAGGGCGTTGGCGATGACCGCCTGATGCGCTTCGTCCTCAGGCTTCCAGAGGGTCGCGTCGGCCTCCCAGAGGCGCTCCGCGTACCCGTCGGCCTCGAGCGCCTCGAGGCGCCTGGCCGTCGCTTCGTCCAGCCAGGCCGGCAGCAACCACTGGTCCATCTCAGCCCCCCTCTCCCTCGAGCAACGCCACGCGCTTCTCCTCGACGATCGCGAGCAGCCGGTCGAAGGCTGCGACGGAAAGGTCCACGCCCTCGTTCTGCAGTTGGGCGCCGACGCGCTCCAGGTCGACGCCGTTGTGGCTCAACTCGCGCACCAGACGGTGTGCGTCGTCGAGGTGACGGTCCACGGTGCGAGCCACGGTGCCGTGTTCCTTGAACGCCTTCCAGGTGACTTCCGGCAGTGTCGTGACCGTGTGCTCGCCGATGAGCTCGTCCACGTACATCGTGTCCGGATACCGCGGCTCCTCGACGCCCGTACTCGCCCAGAGGACGCGCTGGACCTTGGCGCCGGAGGCGGCGATGAGCTGCCACTCGCGGCTGTTCAGATAGCTCCGGAAGCGTTCGTAGGCGACCTTGGCGTTCGCCACGCCGGCTCGGCCCTTGAGTGCTTCGAGGCGCCGCCGCTCGGCCGCGTCGTCGGCGGCGTCCTCAGCCTTCTCGTCCAGCAGCCGGTCGACCAGCGTGTCCACGCGAGAGACGCAGAAGCTGGCGACCGACGACGTCGCGCGGATCGTCAGGTCCTTCTGCAGCCGCTCCTCGAGCGCCACGAGGTACGCATCGGCGACGGCCTCGTACTGAGTCACCGAGAAGAGCAGCGTGACGTTGATGTTGAGACCGTCCTTGAGGCACTGCAGGATCGCCGGGACCCCCTCCCGGGTGCCTGGGATCTTCACGAACACGTTCGGCCGATCGACGGCGGTGAACAGGCGATGCGCCTCCGCCGCGGACGCCTGGGAGTCCCGGGCGAGGTGAGGCGAGACCTCGATGCTGACGAAGCCGTCCTCGCCGCCCGTAGCCAGATACACCGGCGCGAGCACGTCGCAGGCGGCGCGTACGTCGTCGACGACGAGGCGGTCGAGGATCCCCGCCGCGTCCAGCCCCTGCTTGCCGAGGGTGAGGATCGCCTCGTCGTACTCCCTGCCGCCGCCGATGGACGTCTCGAAGATCGCCGGATTGGTGGTCACGCCTCCGAGGCCGTCGCGGTCGACCATCTTCTTGAGGCCTCCGCGCTGGATGAGCGCCCTGTTGATGTAGTCGAACCAGGGACTCTGACCCAGACGGTGGAGCTCGGCGAGCCGCTCTCGGCAGGGGGCACGGCGATCACTCTCCTTTCGTCGGGCTGCGGCCCGGACCACATCGATTCGCGAACGTCATGAGGGCCGCGCGGGCCGCCGGCGCCGCACACGGCGCCGGCCCTCCGCGCGGCCTCAGACTACTCAATTCCCAGTGTACCGCCTCAGTAGTCGCCGCCCTCCGGCACGATGCAGACGAAGGAGAGCGGCTCTCCGGCGGCGGCCCGGAACTGGTGCTCGTGGTTGGACGGCACGTACGCGTACGATCCGGCCTCCAGCGGGTGCTCCTCGCCGTCCAGGAACAGGCGCCCGCTCCCGCCGGCGACGAAGTTGATGTGCGGCCAGTCGTGCGCGTGCTTCGGCGTGTGCCCACCGGGCTCCACGTCGAACAGGCGCATCACCCACCCGTCCCAGCCCTGCTCGGGCGAGACGAGGACGCGCTTGACCACGCCCTCGATGCCGTCGCCGAGCATCGGCGTTGCGGCGACGTCCGTCTTCTTCCCTACCACCCAGCGATCGCTCATGGGTCGCTCCTGTCGGTCGCGGATCATCCTGGGGCGGACTCTACCCGCCACGCGGCGCCGGCGTACCCTGTCCCGAGGCCTTGCTCAGGTTCTCGGCGACCCGGAACTCGACGATCCGCCGGATCAGGTCCGTCGGCAGGGGCTCCCCGAGCGCGAATTGCGCCGAGCCTTTGCCGCTCTTGTACGGCACGAGCTCATCGGCGAAGGCGGTCATCGCGCTGGGTACGGGATAGAAACCGACATGCTTCGCGTACCCCGCGAAGTGCACCAGGTGCTTCCCGTTCAGGTCGAAGGTCGGGATCGCGTAGCTGATCGTCTCAGTCGCGTCGGGCGCGGCCGCTCTGATGAGCGCCCGCATCTCCTCCAGCACGGTCCGCGTCTCGGGGGGGAACTCGGAGATGTACTCGTCGATGGTGGCGGCTGCGGATCTGGGCATCGCTCTCACCTGCTCGTGGCTCGCTGGGCCGGGACGTCGACCGTAGGTGAAGAAGATGTGCCGCGAACGGACGAAATGAAACGCGCCGCGGCCGGCTCAGTCAGCGCCGGTCCGTCACCATCGGTCCGTCACCACTGCCAGTGACCACCGATCCCGACCTGGTTGTCGACGTGCGTGACGCCGGGCACCTGCCCGGCGACCTCACCGATGGCATCCAGCGTCCTGGCGTTGTCGGCGGATCCCGTGATGAACACGTCGCCGCCGTCCGCGGCGACGCGCACGTTCGCCGCACGCGTCCGCGCGTCGCCGGTCAGCGCCGACCAGACGACGCTGCTGAGGTGCAGATCGGACAGCGCCTTGCGCGACTCGTCGGTCGGCTGGAACGGCGGCAGGCCGGTCATGCGCACGATCGTTTCCGCGGTCCCTTCGACACCCACCCGGTCGACCCTGAAGACGGCGTCGTACAGCGACGGGTCCTGCCAGTCCACGCCGTACAGGAACTCCGTCCACTTCCTGAGCTGGACGTTGAGCTTCCTGACGTAGCGCGTAGCTTCTTTCTCACTCATGCCCCGTTCGTGCATCGCGGTCTCGACACGATACGCCTCGCTCGCGATCACGCGCACGCGGAGCACGTGGGGGATGCCGCTGAGGAGCAGATGGCCGGCGTAGCCGTGATAGACGAAGTCATGGCCGTCGGCTCGCTGAAGCAGCGCGGTACGCACCAGGTTGAGGTGAGCGGAGATCCTGCCCGGCGTCTTCTCCCAGAAGCGCGGCGGCTCCTCCAGTGTCGCCAGCAGGCTGCCCTCGTCGACGCCCGATGCCGCCGCCGCATCACGCACGACCTCGCGGCTGATGCAGGGGACGCCGAGCCGCTGGGCGACCGCCTCGGCGACGGCGACGCCGCCGGAGAACGATCCACGCGAGATGGTGACGATGGCCATTACTCCGTCCCTTCGTCTGGGATGAGGGTGGGTACGCGGTGGGCGCCCGGCTGGCCGACCACCTTGCTCACCACGGCCAGCACGGCGGCGACCAGGAGGAAGCCGCCGAGGATCGCATAGGAGAGGTCCAGCGACCCGGTCCGGTCCTCGATGAAGCCGTTGACCCACGGCATGATCAGGCCGGCCGAGCCGAAGGCCGCGAACAGGCAGCCGTAGTTGAGGCCGAAGTTGCGGATCCCGAAGTAGTCCTTGCAGGTCGCCGGGAACACCGCGAGATTGGTGCCGTAGTTGAAGCCGAGCATGAAGACGACGACCAGGATGGGCGCCCAGCCCGCGTCGCCGTGGCTCAGCTTGTAGAGCGCGGCCACGACCAGCGCCTGCCAGACGAACTCGATGAGCAGCGTCCACTGACGGCCGATCCGGTCCGAGAGCGTCCCGGTGAGGATGCGGCCGGTGCTGTTCCCCACCGCAAGCGCGACCAGGACGAGAAACGCCTGAGCGCCGAGCGCCTGCTTGCCGAGGTCCGAGGCGACGCTGACGAACGTAAGGCCGGCGGCGGCGCCGAAGAAGAACATCGCGAACAGCACCCAGAACTGCGTCGTGCGCAGCATCTGGCGCCAGGAGAACTCCGGACGGGCGATGCGGGCCGCCCCGCCTCCGGCGGGCGGCTGCACGAGGTGACCTTCCGGCGGGTTGCGGACGAAGAGCGCCAACCCGCCGACGACCACCCACGTGATGATGCCCAGGGCGATCATGGTCTCGGAGACGCCCTTCTCCATCACACCCTGGGCGTTGGTGCTCTCGAAGAGGTCGAGGAACCAGGCCGAGAGCGGCGCCAGCACGACCGGCGCCAGCCCGAATCCGGCGACCACGATGCCGGCGATGAGGCCGGTGCGCTGTGGAGGGAACCACTTGATGGACGCCGGAGTGGTAGCCGCGTACCCGAACCCCACGCCGCTTCCCGTGAACACCCCGAAGCCGATGATGTATGCGAGCAGCGACGATCCGCCAAGGCCGCTGATCACGAGGCCGAGCCCCGCCAGCAGTCCTCCCACGAGGATGGCGAGGCGCGGGCCGAACCTGTCCTGCAGACGGCCCGCGGGGATCATCGTGATGGCGAAGAACGCGCACATCGTGGAGTACGGCAGAGCCATGTCGGCCTTGCTCCAGTCCCAAGACGCCGGGATGCCGGCGCGGACCACGCTCCAGATGTACAGGATGCCGAAGACGAGCCCTGTGAGCGCCGCCGCAGCGGTCACCAGCCAGCCCCGGTAGATGCTGATCGAGAGCGTGATCTCTGTCGACGAACTGGACACGGGCGTCAGTCTACGTCAGCGATTCGCGAAACGCGATAGTGGCATTCCTATCTAGCGATATGCCGACTCCAGATTCGAGGACTTCGCGTCACCGCAGACTCATCGCGCGCCGGCCGCCGCCGAGAGACGGTCGATGCGCTGCATCTCGGCCGCGGTCAGCTGCAGCTCCATGGCCGCCGCAGCCTCGATGGCCTGCTGCGGCCGTGATGCACCGGGGATCGCGACGACGGTGTTGCCGTAGTACGTCACCAGCCACGAGAGAGCGACCTGGGCGGGCGTGGCGCCGTGCGCCGCGGCGACGTCGCGCAGCTCCGCGATCAGCGGCGCCGTGCGCTTCAGCCCCTCCTCCGTGAGGAACCGGCTGGTCGGGGTCAGGCGCGACCGTCGTCCCCACGTGAGCGCCTTCACGCGGGCCGGGTCGTCGTGGAACCGGCCCGTGAGGACGCCCTGCGCGAGTGGCGAGTAGGCAATGATGGTCACGCCGTGGCGCCGGGCCGCGTCGAGCACGCCGTTCGACTCGATCGAGCGGTCCAGCAGGCTGAGGTGCACCTGGTTGGACGCGAGCGGCAGCCCTTCCGCCGCCAGCGCCGCTCCGGCCTCGGCCATCCGTCTCGCCGAGAAGTTGCTGACGCCGACGGCGCGGACCTTGCCGCTCCGGACCAGCTCGGCCATCTCGTGCATCTGCGCCTTGACCGAGGACCTGCTCCAGGGGATGTGCACCTGGAAGAGGTCGATGGGATACGGCGCGAGGCACTCCATCCTCGTGCCGATGGTCCGCGCGATGTCGCGCGCCGGCTTGAGGATCGGCAGCCACTTGGTCGCGATCACCACACGACCCGGCTCCACGTCGGCGTGCCCGAGCGCGGTCGCCAGGGCGCGTTCCGACGCGCCGTTGCCGTAGGCCTGGGCGGTATCGAACCAGCTCACGCCGCCGCGGAGCGCGGCAGCCACGATCTCGTCCATGGTCGTCTGGTCGAGGGCGGACCACATCATCTTCGTCATGCCCCGGCCCTGCTGGAACTGCCAGCAGCCCAGGCCGATGGGCGTGATACCGACGTCCGTCGTGCCCAGTCTCCGCTCGTTCATTCGGTGCCGCTCCCGACCAGGAACGCGGGATGATACGCCACTTCGCCGGTGGGCATCTCGCCGGAGAACCGGAGGCAGAGGACGTTCTCGTCCGGCACGCCTTGCCAGGCGACGCCCTGGCACTGCCCGAACCCGAAACGCCCGTAGAAGGCCGGATCCCCGACCAGGACGCACCCGCCGGCCCCCCGAGCGCGCAGCACATCGAGACCGGCCTCCACCAGCGCGCTTCCGATCCCCCCACCTTGGCGCGCCGGCAGGACCGCCACCGGCCCGAGCAGGGACCAGCCTGTCGATGAACCGCCGATGTCAGCCGCCGAGAACGCGATGTGGCCCACCACCTCACCGTCAGACTCAGCCACCAGCGACAGCTCCAGGGCGTCGGCCGCCCGCAAGGCCTCCACGATGAGGTGTTCGGTCTGCCGACTGTAGGGGTGACCCTCGAAAGCAACGACATTGACCTCGCGGATGGCATCGAGGTCCCGATCGGTCTCTGGACGGACGATCACGCATGCCTCCTCTGATTGCGCCTGACGCACCGCGCACGTCCTGCGCGTGCCGCGGCTCAGTCTAGCCGCGAGCGCCCCGGTGCGCACCGACGATCTCCAGGGCCTCCGCCAACGACGGGAGGACCGCCTCGGCCAGCGCGCGAACGGACGGTGATGGCTCGACGAGGTCCGGCACCATCACGACGGCCATGCCTGCGGCCGCGGCGGCACGTACGCCCGCCTCGGAGTCCTCGAGGACGAGGCAGTCGGCGGGGCGCGCACCGAGCCGGCCGGCGGCGAGCAGGAAGAGGTCGGGCGCCGGCTTTCCGCGCGCGACCTCGTCGCCGCCGACGACGGCGTCGAACCGCCGGAGCAGGCTGACGCCCGCCAGCCGGCGCTCGATCTCGGCCCGGGCGGTCGCGCTGGCCACCGCCAACGGCAGGCGCAACGCCTCGAGGCCGTCGAGCAGCGGGAGCAGTCCGGGCTTCAGCGGCGGGCCGGGCTCGAGCATGTCGCGCAGGTAGCGAGCCTTCGCCGCTTCGATGTCGGCGATCGGCAAGTCGGGTCCGAAAGCATCGACGAAGACGCCACAGGCGCCCTCCACCGTGCGACCGACGGCGGTGAGATAGACGTCGTCGTCAAGCGCGTAGCCCTGCTCTGCCATGGCGCGTCGCCAGGCGTCGCGAGCGAGGCGCTCCGTGTCGAACATGAGGCCGTCCATGTCGAAGATGACCGCCGTCACGCTTACCTTGGTCATGCCTCAGCCGGCCTTCGGCCGCTTCGCCTTCGGCGCGGGAAGCTCGCGCGTCGTCACCTCGATGAGCCCGGTCAGCCACTCCCGGTCATCGAGATGGTCTTCGATCAGGTAGGCGGGTTTGGCGCCCTCGTAGGGCGGCGATTCGACGGGCATCCCGATGAACGCCCGACCGCCGGGCGTGGCCTTCACGAACAGCTGGTCGTCACAGACGAGCGCGACGACCTTGTCGTCGCAGTAGATCGCGAACTCGCCGAACATCTTGCGGGATCTGATCCGCCCGGCGTCGCGCATCTGATCGCAGACGTACTCGATGAATCCCAAGTCCGAAGCCATCACTTCTCCCGATCCGATGGACCTCCACCCCTGACGTCAGCCCCGTCGTGCGCCTGATGCGCCGCGCATGTCCGGCGCGGGCTGCGCTCGGAGGATACATCCGTGGAGACCTGACGCGTCAGGTCGAAGCGCGTGGTGAGCACTCCGATTCAGTTGGTCTGAGGCCGCCTCAGCTTCGGCTAGTATGTGAGCCGTCGAATGTGGCTGCGCGCCTGGACGCGAGCCTCCACTGGCCGGCACTTCGGAAGAGAGAGGAACCATGTTCAGAGGCATGAGGCGCAAGCGGCAGGAGCTCCCCGAGACGGAGACGATCGCCATGCTGCAGTCCTGCACGTCGGGCGTCCTGGCGGTGCAGGGCGATGACGACTACCCCTACGCGGTCCCCCTGAGCTTCGCCTGCGAAGACGGCAAGCTCTTCTTTCACTCGGCGAAGGCCGGCCACAAGATCGACGCCATCGAGCGCAGCGCGAAGGTCTCGTTCTGCGTCATCGCCGCGGACGACGTTATGCAGAGCACGTTCACGACGCACTTCCGTAGCGCCGTCGTCTTCGGCAGGGCAAGGATCCTCACGGACGATGGCGAGAAGCGGCACGCCCTCGAATGCCTGGCAGCGAAGTACTCGCCCGACTACCTCGAAGCGGCGGGCTCCGAGATCGATGGCGAATGGAAGAGGGTGTGCGTGATAGAGCTCGCCATCGAGCACATGACCGGCAAAGCCGCGATCGAGATCATCAAAGAGCGCGCCCAGACTGCGTAGTCACGCGAGCTGGGGATGCGCTCGGAGACGGAGAGCTTGGGGATGTCGAGGTCGGTGCTGCGCATGGCTTCGGTCTCCCTCGCGCCCCGGAAGGACGCACCACCCGATCGGCGCACGCTGCAAGACCTGCGGCGCATCAGATCCGCTTGTTAGCTGCCCCCACGGCTCGCCTTGGCGCGCACCTGCACCTCGCGCTCGAGGCGCTCGCCGAGCTCGTCGGCGGCCACGTCGAGATCGTAGTCGGCCTGCAGCCCGAGCCAGAACTGCGGCGTCGTGCAATGCCTCGGGTGGCGTCGCGCGTGCAGGCAAGCGAAGACGCTGACGAGATCCGGGGTGGCGACGAAGTAGATCGCGTAGGGGAAGCGGCGGAGCAGAGCACGGCGAGCTGTACCGCGCACGACCGGGTAACGCTCAGGCATGCGGATGATCTCGGCGAGGGCGACGTCGACGGCGCGCAGGAACTCTGAGCCGAGGCCGGAAGAGCGTAGCTCGTACCAGCGGGCGGCTTCGGCGATGTCCGTCTCGGCCGCGCCCCGGACGACGAGGCGCACGCCTCAGCCGGCCTTGTCCAGGCGCTGCTCGATGCGGGCGCAAACGACCGGCCAGCTCTCGCCGGCCCCGGGATCGCGCTCAAGGTCGGCCAGGCGGCGGTCGAGCTCGGCGGTCTGCGCCTCGCTGAGCGGCAGGTCGCCGGTCTCGGCGGCGACGCTGTCCCAGAGGTCCTCGGCGAGCTGGATGCGCTCGGCGACGGAGAGCCGTGAGATGTCGAGGTCGGTGCTGCGCATGGCTTCAGTCTCCCCCGCGACCCGGACGGACGCAACACCCGAGTGGTGGACATTGCCTTCACGGCCTTGCTGTACCGCTAACTAGTACTCTGCAGTCTGCGTAACGCACCGCGGATAAGCTGCGAGCGCGCAGGTCTCCCGTGAGGCCGCCGGCGCCGCGGCGAGCCAGCTTGATCCGCTCGTTAGTCTGCGTCCCTCACCTCTGCGAGGAGGGCTTCGCACTCCTGCCGCAGGACGGGGACCTCATTGCGAGTGACAAGCCAGACGACCTGGTCGTCGATGTGCCGGTACTCGTGTGTCAGCTGATTGCGGAAGTCCACGATGCGTCGGCCATCGGTGAGGCGCGAGAAGAGCGTCGGAGCCGCTCGGGAGAGTGCGGCGGCGGCCTCCCCGATGGTGATGAACTCCCGCTCGACGGCCGAGCGCAGGAAGCGGCTCGCTACGTAGGCATCAGGCTCGACATCGGCGAGCACGGATTCGATGGCCGAGCAGGCGTCGATGATGTCCCACAGGTAGGCGCGGTCGTCACGCTGCATAGAGCAGTTGCTTCTCCCGCTCGATAGCGCGCGCGATGTAGGGGTTCTTGACCGCGTCCGACATGACGAGATCGACCTCGACGCCGAGCAGTTCGCGCAGCTCGTCGAGCAGGTCGAAGTAGGCGTCGGAGAGACTCCTTGGCTCCATGGGGCCGAACTCGACGAGCAGATCTACGTCGCTTACGCCCGGCCGGTAGTCGTCGCGTAGAGCCGAGCCGAAGACGAACAGGCGCGCCACGCCGTACTGGGCGCAGAGCTCGGCGAGCGCCTCACGGTTGTCGTGCAGAACGTCGACCATGGTCACACCTCCGCCAACATGCTACCCGCGTGCGCCGCGACTGACCACAGTGGACGATCGTGGACGATCGTGGACGATCGCCTGAAGTCAGACTAACTAGTACTCTGCAGTCTGCGTAACACCTTGGATGCAGCTGCCCGGCTCTGCATAACACCCTACCATCGGATTCGGATGGGATGGATATGCAGGCTGCGCTGCTGACGCCTTGGCGGCGTCGGTGGCCATCCCCGTCCTAGAGGCGCACCATCGGGAGGGGATGCAGCGGATGCTCGATCGCCTGACGGACGCCGAGCTGGGTCAGACGCCGGTGGAAGCCGGTGTTCGGCCGTGACGCCCTGACCTCGCGCACGAATCCGCACGGCAGACCTGAGCGGATCGCGCCGAGCGACAAGTCGACGAGGTCGGCGCGCCGGAACGTCTCCACGGTCTCGTGGAACTGCGCCCGGTACGGCGTGATCTTGTGGTGCTCGAGGATGATCCGCTCGACCTCGGGAGCCAGCTCTTCCCTGCCCTCCACCGTCAGGTAGTCGCGCGCGAGACGGACGGACGGCGCGAGGTAGTCGAAGGTCCGCGCCGTCCAGATGCCGAGATCGTGGAAGGCGCCGGCGATCTGTACCTGCTCCGGCGCCTGGTGACCGGGCGCGAGTCCCCGATAGAACGCGAGCACTCGCGCCACGTGGCCGGCATAGCCCTCGCGGTCTGCTCCCAGCGAGCCGGCGAACCGCTCGAGGATCGCGTCGACGAGCGCGAACCCGGTGGTGCAGGACGGCGAACGCACGCCCGGCGCCGCCGCCATCACACCTTCTTGACGCCGGCGATCAGCTTGCCGGCCACGTCCTGGGCGTCGCCGTACACCATCCGCGTGTTGTCCTCGTAGAACAGCGCATTCTCGATACCGGCGAACCCGGCGCCGCGCCCGCGCTTGATGACGAACGCCTGACGCGCCTTGTCCACGTCCAGGATCGGCATGCCGTAGATCGGGCTGCCCTTCTCCCGAGCCGCGGGGTTCACCACGTCGTTGGCGCCGATGACGATGGCGGCGTCGGCGGTCGGGAACTCACCGTTGATCTCGTCGAGGTCGTAGATCATGTCGTAGGGCACGCCGGCCTCGGCGAGCAGCACGTTCATGTGCCCGGGCATGCGGCCGGCGACCGGGTGGATGGCGAACTTGACCTGGATGCCGCGGTCGCCGAGCAGCTTGGCGAGCTCCCAGACCTTGTGCTGCGCCTGCGCCACCGCCATGCCGTAGCCCGGCACAATGATGACTTTCTGGGCGAAGGCGAGCGTCACGGCCGCGTCGTCCGGACTCGACTCCTTCATGGTGCCCTCGATGCCCGCGAGCTCCTCCCCGCCCTTGGCGCCGAACCCCGCGAAGAGGACGTTGCCGATGGAGCGGTTCATGGCCTTGGCCATCATCTGCGTGAGCAGCGTGCCGGCCGCGCCGACGACGATGCCGGCGATGATCAGCGCGCCGTTGCCGAGCACGTAGCCCTCGAGGCCGACGGCCAGGCCCGTGAGGGCGTTGTAGAGGCTGATGACGACGGGCATGTCGGCGCCGCCGATGGGCAGCGTCATCAGCACGCCGTAGAGCAGCGAGAGGACGAAGAACGCGATGAGCGTGAGACTCTCGTTGCCGCCCATGTTGCCCGTGTGCTGCAGAGCGACGACGACCGCCAGTGCGACGGCGCCGGCAAGCACCAGCAGGTTGAGGGCGTTCTGGCCCGGGAAGAGGAACGACTTCTTGATGATCCCCTGCAGCTTGGCGAAGGCGATCATGCTGCCGCTGAAGCTGACGGAGCCGATGAGGGCGCCGATGATGCCGAGCACGGCGAAGCTCGTCGGCATGGTCTCCGGACGCATGAACTCGACGGCGGCGATCAGCGCCGCAGCGCCGCCGCCCATGCCGTTGTAGATGGCCACCATCTGCGGCATGTCGGTCATGGCGACGCGCCGCGCCGCGACGTAGGCGACGGCGCCGCCGATGATGAGCGCCAGCGTCATCCAGACGAAGTTGCCCATCTCGGGCGTCGCGAAGGTGATCGCCGTGGCGACCAGCATGCCGACGCCGGCCCAGATGATGCCGCGCCGCGCGGTGCGCGGCGAGCTCATGCTCTTGAGGCCGAGGATGAAGAGGACGGCGGCGGCGATGTAGGCGATCTGGATCAGGTTCTCACGCATCGCCGCCGCCCTTCGTCTGGGCGGCTGCGGCGTTCTTCTTCTGGTCGCCGGAGCTCTTGAACATGTCGAGCATGCGCTCGGTCACGGCGTAGCCGCCGACCGCGTTGGCGGCGCCGAGCAGCACGGCGAAGAAGCCGACGATGCGCTGCGGCGTCGTCTCGGCGCCGCCGAGCACGACCATCGCGCCGACGACGACGATGCCGTGCACGAAGTTGGAGCCGCTCATCAGCGGCGTATGCAGGATGACGGGCACGCGGCTGATGACCTCGTAGCCGACGAAGGCGGCGAGGATGAAGATGTAGACGGCGGCAAAGCCGGTGATCATGACGCGCCTCCTTCCGGCTCGGGCTCGGGGGCCGGCTCGGCCGGCGCCTCCGGCGCCGGCGCATCCGGCCCCTCGATCCGCTCGCGGACGCCCTTGTTCACAATCGCGCCGTCGCGGGTCAGCACGCTGCCGGCCAGGACCTCGTCGTCCCAGTCGAGCGTCAGCTCGCCGTCTTTGATGAACGGCGTCAGGAAGTGCATGAGGTTGCGCGCGTACTGGTCGCTCGCGTGGACCGGCAGCATGCCGGGGATGTTGAGCGGCCCGTAGATGAACACACCGTTGGGGTGGTTGTACTGCTCGCCGGGCCGGGTGAGCTCGCAGTTGCCGCCGCCCTCGGCGGCCATGTCGATGATCACCGCGCCCGGCTTCATCTTCTCGACCACGTCGGCCGTGATGAGCTTGGGCGACGGCCGGCCCGGGATCGCCGCCGTCGTGATCACCGCGTCGGCCTCGACGATGTGACTGTCGACGATCTCCTTGGCCTTCGCCTTCTCCTCGTCGGTCAGTTCGCGCGCGTAGCCGCCCTCGATCTCGGCGTCGATGCCGGTGTCGATGAAGCGGCCGCCCAGCGACTGCACCTGCTCCTTGGTCACCGAGCGCACGTCGTAGGCCTCCACGACGGCGCCGAGGCGCCGGGCGGTGGCGATCGCCTGCAGCCCGGCAACGCCGACGCCGAGCACGAGCACCTTTGCCGGCCGGAGGGTGCCGGCCGGCGTCGTCAGCATCGGGTAGTACCGGCCGGCCATGCAGGCCGACATCAGCACGGCCTTGTAGCCGGCGATCGAGGCCTGGCTGGTCAGCGCGTCCATCGACTGCGCCCGCGTGATCCTCGGCAGCAACTCGAGGGAGAAACTGGTGATCTTGCGGTCGCGGAGCGCCTTGATGCTGTCGTCCGCCTTGTACGGCTGCAGGAGGCCGAGGACGACGGCCCCCTCGTGCATCTGGTCGACCTCCGCCGGCGACGGCGGGTCGACCTTCAGGATGACGTCGGCGGCGAAGACGTCGGCGGCATCGTCGACCATGGTGGCCGCCGCAAAGTCCTCGTCGCGGATGTGACTCAGTTGGCCGGCGCTGCGCTGGACCAGGATCTCGGCGCCCAGCGCCGCGTACTTCTCGGCCACTGCCGGGACCAGGGCCACGCGCGTCTCACCCGTCGCCGTCTCACGGGGCACGCCAATGCGGACTGCCATCGAACCCTCCTCGTACTTCGGGCCCGGTCGCGGGCCCGGTCAGTGACTACCCCACGAGGAGGGGACGAAAAACCTCGGAGCGTAGTGGAAACGAGGGTTGACGGCGACGGCGGAGACGAAACCGGCGTCGGGTGGCCGGCCGGGCGGCCTCCGTCAGACGGGCAGGCGACGGACGGCCGCGGTGACGCACCCGAGGCCGACGTGTGTGGTGAGCACGGCGCCGGCGCGCACGACCGGGACGTCGCCGCCGAGGCGCTCGCTCAGGCGTGCGGCGACGAACTCCGCTCCCGCCTGGTCGCCGCTGTGCACAACCATCGCCCGGGCCGGCGCACCGTCCACGTAGCGGACGACGCTCTTCACGATGGTGTTGAGCGCGCGGTCGAAGCCGAGGGCCACGCCGGCCCTCACCGCCTTGCCGTTCTCATCGAAACCGATAATCGGCAAGAGGTGCAGGCGTTCCATCGACTTCGCCAGGCGCGGACTGATGCGCCCGCCGCGGACGGCGAAGTCCAGCGAGGCGACCGCGCCGAACACCCGGATCTCGCGTTTGACGCGCTCGGCGATACGCTCGACCTCGTCGAGGTCGGCGCCGGAGGTGATGGCCTCGCCGACAGCCTCCACGAGCAGTCCGGCGCCAATCGACACGGAGCACGAGTCGATGACGCGGATGCGCTCCGGATCGACCTCGTTGGCGGCTGCCCTCGCCGCCTGCACCGTGCCCGAGAGCGCCGCGGCGATGTGGACCGAAACGACGCCGTCGCGGCACTCGAGGAGCCGGCGGTACGTCTGGACCATGTCGGCGACCGCCGGCTGCGACGAGCGCGGCACGCCCTGCCCGGCGAGGATCCGCTGGATGAAGCCGTCCAGCGTGATGTCGACGCCGTCGAGGTACTCCTCGTCACCCAGCGTCAGGGTGAGCGGCACCGCGACCATGCCAAGTTCGATCGCCTCGTCCTCGGGCAGGTCGGTGGTCGAGTCGGTGACGAGACCCAGGGCGGTCGTCCGGCAGGCGAGCTGCTGCAGCACCATGTCGTCGATCTTGGTCCGCTCGATGTGACCGAGCTCGGCCACTGCCGCCAGGAAACGCTTCGGCTCGTTGGTGTGGATGTGGGCGCGCACGCGCGTCTCCCCCCCGGCCACGACCAGCGACTCGCCGAGCTCGGAGACGCGGGTCATCACGTCGTCGCGTGAGAGCGGCCGGTCGTCCCGCGGCGTGAGCAACGCCTCCGTGCAGAACCGGAAGCGGTCGTCGATCTCCTCGTGCTCGCCCGAGAACGGGGGAAGTCCGTGCGGCGCCGCTTCGATCGGCACCCAGGCGGGCTCATGCCCGCCGAACGAGTCGATGAGCCCTTCGAGGAAGTACACGAACCCCTGGCCGCCGGCGTCGACCACGTGGCTGCGGGCCAGGACCTCGAGCTGTCGCGGCGTGGCGGCCAGCGCCTCGCGCGCCGCGACCAGGCCGCTGCGCAGGAGCTCGGGCAGGTCCTCCTCGTGGGCGCGCCGGCTGAGCTCATGCGACCAGGCGCGCAGGACCGAGAGGATCGTGCCCTCGCGCGGGTCCTGCAGGGCGGAATAGGCGGACTCCGTGCCGCTCACCGCCGCGGCCGCGAACTGCGGCCCGTCGGCGTTGCGCAGCCGCTCCATCGAGGAGGCGAGCCCGTGGAGGAACTGGGCGAAGATCGCCCCGGAGTTGCCACGGGCCCCATCCAGGGCGCCGTCCGCGGCGACGCGCGCCGCGTCGCCCACGGAGTCGGGAGCGGCACTCCCGAGCCTGGACGCCGCCGCCTTGAGCGTCGCCGCCAGGTTGGCGCCCGTGTCCGCATCGCGCACCGGGAAGACGTTGATGCGGTTCAGCGACTCCTGCTCGCGCACGACCGCGAGCGCTCCGGCGCGCACGACGCGGGAGAAGGTCTCTCCGCTGAGTCTGGTCGTATCGTCGATGGTCTCGGTCATCTCTCTGGGCTTTCTACCCGCGCCCGATCACCCCTGCCCATTGGCCGGGATGAGTAAGACCTCACTTGCCGCCGGGGAGCGCGCCCATCTGCTTGAGCGACTTGCGCGCGGCGGCGGCGACCGAACTGTCCACGTCACCGAGGGCCTTGCGCAGCGTCTCGATGCCCCCCGGATCGCCGATCTTGCCGAGCGCCTCGACGATGATCATGCGCAGCAGCGGGTCCGGATTGTGCATGGCCACGCAGAGCTGCGGGACGGCGACGGGGTCCTTCATCATGCCGAGCACGTAGGCCGCGTCCTGGCGGCGATGCAGGTGTCCCTCTTTGAGGATGAAGATCAGCCGGTCGCGCGCCGGGGGACCCACGATCACCAGCGCGTCGCGCGTGGTGTCCAGCTGCACGATGTTCTTGGTCTGCAGCCGCGAGATGAGCTTGTCCAGGTAGCCCTCGAGCGCCTTGCGGGCGGCCGCGGCGACCTCGGGGTCTTTCTTGTACTTGGCGGCTCTGACGAGGCCGTCGATCTTGCCGGCGGCGTCGAGCTTGGCGACGTTGGGCGGACCGAACACAGGCACGTGACACTCCTCACGGTCGGTCGGACGCCCTCGCGACGCCCGAGGGACAAGTCTACCGCACCGCTGAGGCGAGCGCGGCCCCCGTCCCTTCGCCGGCCCGCGCCCGGACCTAGCGCAGGATGCGGTTGGTGACCTCGAGGAGGCGCGCCGGCAGGTCGCGGAAGGCGCGCACCGGGAAGACGTCGCCGTGGCCGGCGTCGGCCAGCTCGCGGCAGAGCTCCGGGTTCATCTTGTAGTCCTCCGTGAGCAGGACGAAGAGCTGCGGGAACCGGTGCGCCAGGGGCCGCGGGTCGCCGCCGGCCGTCACGACGCCGTCGGTGATCAGTAGGCCGCTGCGGCGGGGGTTGCGGCCGCGCTCCAGCTCGGCTGCGCCGAGCGCCAGCGCGGCCTCGACGTTCGTGTAGCCGCGCACCGGCTGGTCGAGCATGCGCCGGACGACCTCCGCCGGCGGGTCCGGCACGTCCAGGTGCGTCACCGCGTTCGCCTTGTCCTCGAAGACGACCACGGAGAGGTCCTCGGGGTGCAGCTTCAGCGCAAGCACCGCCGCGGCCACGGCGGCGATGGCCATGTTCTCGCCGCTCATGCTGAGCGAGGTGTCGACCATGAGCACCACCTGATGGCGCCGGTCTACGCGGCGCTGCGCGATCCAGTCACCCGGCTCCGGATACGGCTTGCCGAGCACGTTGTCGAGGGTCGCCTCGACGTCGAGCTCGCCGCCCCACGGCTCGCGGAGCGGCTCGCGCACGGTCTGAGTGGCGGCCTGCAGCGGACCGACGAGTCGCGCCGCCTTCTGGAGCACCGCCCGTGCCGCCAGCCGCTCGGCGTAGTAGCGCAGGCCGGCGTCGGCGATGCGGCAGTCGCTGCGCGTGAGGTTCACGGCGATGGACCAGCCGTCGAGCGCCTCCGGATCGACCCGGTAGCGGGTCGCCAACGCCTCCAGCGGCGCGTCACCGGCCGGCGGCTCCGGGGCGCACGACGGCAGGCCGCGGACTTCCACGCGGCCCTGATGCCGGAGCGGAGCCCCGGCGGATGTGGTCAGGCTTTTGGGGCGGACTCGGGGGGCGCGAGGGCGACGTCCGGATCCTCGCCGCGCTCGACGACGAGCTCCAGGAGCTCGTCGAGCGCGGCGCCGAAGTCGGCGTCGATATCGTCGCGCAGGTCGACGCGGGTCGTGAGAGCGGCTTCGGCCGCGCGGCGCAGCACCTCGCGGCTCACTGCCCCGCAGGCGTCGCGGTCGTCGGCCCACAGACGCTCGGCGATCGCCACCGTGGCGATGGCCCCGCGCACCGACGCGCCCTTGCGAAAGCGAGGGTGCAGCCGCGTCGCCCGCGTCAGCCGCACCGCCGTCTGCACGAGCTGCGCGTCGTCCGAGCCGGTCTCGGCGGCCACGATCGCCGCTTCCTCGCCGGCGCCCTGGTACAGCAGCGCCAGGTGCTCGAAGCGGTCGCGCAGCGCCTCGGAAAGATGGCCGGTGGCGACGTACTCCACGGGGTTCTGCGTGGCCACCACCTGGAAGCCCTCGGCCGCGTGCACCTCGCCGATGTGCGGCAGCTGCAGCAGATGCTCGTCCAGCGCCGGCAGGAGCACATTCTGCACGCTCTCCGGCATGCGGTTGAGCTCGTTGATGAACAACACCTTGCCGCCTCGCATGGCCTCGACCAGCGGTCCGGCGAAGAACGCGTCTTCCCCGTACCCCTGCTTGAGCACGAGCGGCGGGTCGAACCAGCCGGTGAGCTTGCTCTCGGAGTAGCGATCGTCGCCGTCGACACGCACCGTGTCGCGGCCGAGGTGGCCGCAGACGGCCAAGGCGACGGTGGTCTTCCCCACGCCCACCGGACCTTCGAGCAGCAGGTGGCGGCCGGCGCCGAGCACGGCCAAGGCGGTGGCCAGCTCGCGCTCGCGGCCGACGATGCCGTGCTCGCTCTGGATCTTCTCGATGGGGGTCATGTGTTCAACCTTCGTCCGCTGGGGTCACTGTGCGCGTAGCGATGATACGGCTCGCCCTCGTCCGCTACCACTCGCGGTGGTGTGCGTCCCTTGCTCGGGATCGCCGCCGATGCCGGGGCCACCCATGCACGTGCTGGAGGCTGAGGTCCGATACCTCTGAAGGTATCAGGCGACAGCCTCGGAGCGCCGCCTCCCTTGCCTCCCGGCCGGACGCACCGGCTCAACGCAACACCCGGTCGGCGACCTCGAGCATGCGCCGCGGGAGCGCCGGGAAGCCGTCGACCCGGACGAGACCGCCGTCGGCGGCGCGGGCGATGGCCTCGCCGACCTGCAGGCGCGGCGCGATCCAGGTGGTGACCGGCGCGCCGCGATCGAGGGCCGCAGCCCCCTGCTCCTCCATGAGGAGCACGTGCAGCGGCCCGAACCGCGCCGCCACCGGCAGCGGATCGGCGCCGCTCGTGTACACGCCGTCGCTCACGAGCAGGCCGCTGCGCCCCGGGTCGCGGCCGCGATGCAGCTCCGCGTGGCCCGCCTCGAGGGCAGCGGCGATGTCGGTCCCGCCGCCGCACGGCACGGCGAGCATGCGGCGGACCAGTTCTGCCGGTGCTACCTCCTCGCCGAAACGCGAGATCACGCGGGCGCCGTCGGCGAACGACACCACGGCGAGGTCGCCGGGCCGCAGCTTGAGCGCGAGCACGGCCGAGGCCACCGCGCCAAGCGCCATCTTCTCCCCCGCCATGCTGAGCGAAGTGTCGACCATGAGCACCACCTGATGCCGGCGGTCGACGCGGCGCTGCACGATGAGGTCGCCCGGCTCAGGGTGCGGCTTGCCGAGCAGGTTCTCGAGCGTCGCCTCGACGTCGAGCTCGCCGCCCCACGGCTCGAGCAGCGGCTCGCGCACGGTCCGGGTCGCCGCCTTCAGCGGGCCGACCAGGCGTGCGGCCCGACGCAGCACGGCGCCGGCGGCGAGCTGCTGCGCGCAGAGGTAGGCGCGCTCGCCGGCATGCCGAAGCGCTCCCGCGCTCAGGTCGCCGGCGAGCTTCCAGCCGTCCAGATCCTCGGGCGCCGCGCGCAGCTGCCGCGCCAGCGCGCGGCGATCCTCCAGCGAGCAGGCCTCCGGCCCGGAC
>CAIYOD010000136.1 GCA_903927755.1 uncultured Thermoleophilia bacterium
CCGCAGGCGCGGGAACCGCGCTCGCGGCAAGCACGCCCGCTCCCGCCGCACCGGCGGCTGCTGCAGCCCCGGCGGCGCCCACGCTCGCGATGGCCCCGGCGGCAGTCATGCCGTCATCGCCGGGGGTCCGCGCCGGCCGCCGCGCCTTGCGCAGCGCCGCGGCGAACTCGTCGGCGGTCTGGTACCTGTCCGTCGCGTTCTTGCTGAGCGCGCGCATGGCGACGCCGGCGAGCGCCTCCGAGACCGTCGGTTGGAGCGTGCGCGGGTTGGGCGGCGCGGTCGAGACATGCTGCATGGCGACCGCCACGTCGGTCTCGCCGCGGAAGGGAACGCGCCCGGTGAGCATCTCGTAGAGCACGACGCCGAGGCTGTAGAGGTCCGAACGCTCGTCGGCCGGCCGCCCCTGCGCCTGCTCGGGAGAGAGGTACGACGACGTGCCCATCATCGCGCCGGTGCGCGTCAGCGCCGAGTCGCCCATGCGCGCGATGCCGAAGTCGGTCACGACGACCCGCCCGCCCTCGTCCAGCATGACGTTGTAGGAGGTGACGTCGCGATGGACGATGTCGCGCGCGTGCGCGGCGGCCAGCGCCGAGAGCACGGCGAGCGCGATGGTCACGGCTTCGTCCGGCGGGAGCGCGCCGTCGCGGCGCAGACGCTGCTTGAGCGACTCGCCGCACACGTACTCCATGGCGATGTAGGTGGCGCCGTCCGCGGTGCCGCGGTCGTAGACGCCGACGATGCTGGGATGGTTGAGGCTGGCCGCGGCGCGCGCCTCGATGCGGAAACGCTCGAGGAACTCGTCGTCGGCGGCCAGCCGCGCCTTGAGCACCTTGACCGCGACCATCCGTCCAAGGCGCTCGTCCTCCGCCAGATAGACGTCCGCCATCCCCCCGCTCCCGAGCGGAGAGACGATCCGGTACCGGCCCGCGAGCAGGGTCGGCACGGAGGCGGCGTCTCGGTCGCGTTCGTGATCGTTCATCGAGTCATGGGGCCGTGGCGGGCAGGGAAGCGCCGGCGGGTGGCGCGGGGCCGACGTGGGAGACGCACGAACCCGCCGTTCGGTGCGATACCCCAGTCTAAATGACGCCGTGCCGGCTGTCGCCCACGCGGGCGGGACGGCGCCGCTCCACGATCTCAGCCGGTCTGCCGCTCCACCAGCACCTGCAAGGCCTCGAGCTCGTCCTTTTCGAACCAGGTGAGGTCGCAGATGCGGCAGGAGTCGACCTCCACGGCGTACTCGTAGCTGTAGTGGCGGCGCATCATCGTCGCGCTGCACCTGGGGCACGCGATGAGGGCCACGCCGCCGCGGCCGCGCTCCAGGACGGCGGCGCGGCGCAGACGGTCGCCGCCGGACGCCAGCAGGCCGGCGAGCCGCCGCTGATCGTCGGTGAAGGCGACCTCCCGCCGCGCCAGCAGCTTGCCGATCTCGCGCGTCGTCAGGAGACGGCCGCCGCAGCGGTCGCAGAGCGCGACGTCGATGCCTTCGTAGGGCGCGCGGACGAGGTCCGCGCCGCAGCTGGGGCAGGCCATGCCCACGGCGCGCGGAGGAATGGCGCCGGCGGCCGGCTCGGCGGCCGGTGCGGCGGCGACGGCGGCGTGGACGGCAGCTTCCG
>CAIYOD010000137.1 GCA_903927755.1 uncultured Thermoleophilia bacterium
GCCGGCCGGCCTTCGTCTTTTCGTCCGAGAGCGAGGATGGCCATGGATCAGGATCGCCGGGAGCTCGTCATGTTCGACTTCGACGGCGTGATCGTCGACTCGCTCGACGTCTTCAGCACCGTCTTCCTCGACGCCTGCACCGCCGCCGGCGTGCCCGGCTTCACGACGCCGGACGACCTGCTCACCCTCATGGAGGCCAACTTCTACGCCGGCATGCGGGCGCGCGGGGTGGACGACGCGCGCGTGGCGGAGGTGCTCCGCCGGCTCGGCGAGGGGCTGGTGCGCGCGCGGCACTGGCTCAAGCCGTTCCCGCTGGTCCCGGAGGTGCTGGAGGATCTGGCGGACGCACGGACCGTCATCATCGTCACCTCGAGCCCGACCGAAGTGGTGGAGGGCTGGCTGCGCACGCACGAGGTACATGGAGTGACCGAGATAGCCGGCGCCGAGACGGCGCGCAGCAAAGTGGAGAAGATCGACGCGCTCCTGGCCAGGTACCCAGGCCAGGAAGTCTACTGGTACGTCGGCGACACAGCCGGCGACATCCGCGAGGCTCGTGAGGCCGGCGTGACGCCGCTCGGCGTCTCGTGGGGCTGGCACGAGCCGGAGATGCTCATGGAGGCCGGCGCGGAGCGCGTCGCCTTCTCGCCGGCCGAATTGCTCACGATCGTCGCGCCGGAGCTCGCCGGCGACTTCTTCGGCGCCGGCTGACGGCGGCCGTCGGGCCCTGCGCCGCCCGCGGTCCGTGCGACCGAGGTCCTCGGCTCAGGTCCCGAGCGCGGCGGCGGCCTCCGCCAGCCGTTCCGCCGCATCCTCGCGGAAGCCTCCGGCATCGGTGAACGCGACCAGCCCGTCGCCGTCGAGCAGAACGACCTGCGTTCGCAGACCGCCGCCGTCGCCGATGAAGGCTCGCGCACGCCCGCCATCCTCGTACAGCGTCACGACGTTCGCCCAGAGCCCCGGCGGCACGCCGCCGCGCATGCCGCCGTCGATCCAGCCCTGAAGCGGCCGCCACACGCGCGACGAGATGATCGGGAGTTCGTAGACGCTGAGGTCCGGCAGACGCCGCGCCGCGAACGCGGCCCACTGGTCGACGTCGTCCTGCGTGCCGCGCCGGTAGGCGCAGAGCAGCAGCGCCGGCGCGCCGGCGAGGTCCTCGGGGAAGCGGACGACCGCGCCGGAGAGAGCTCTTCCGGCCACCGAGGGAAAGCGGCGTCCGACGATGTCCGGTGTGCCGCTCACGAGCCCTTCGGGTAGCCATCCGCGCCGGCGGACGGCGCCTCTTCGTCTTCTTCCTCGGGCAACGGCCGGCCGTCTGGGCCCAGGCCCATCTCGCGAAGGATCCTGCGTTGCCGCTTTCGCATGGGGATCGTCGCGGCCCAGAGGAGCAGCAGGAAGGCCGCCATCGCGGCGGCCCAGACGAGCGAGGTCCTGACGCCGTAGAGCCACACGAGGGTGGCCGCGAAGAGCACGGTCAGCGAGACGGCGGCGATGCGCCAGTACAGCACGGCCGGGCCCTCCTTCAGCGCCTGCGCGGCGACCGGTAGCTCGAGAGGTCGCCGGGCCGCGGCACGTCGTCGCCGGTAGCCGGCGCGGCCTGTCCCGGCGCACGCAGCCTACCCGGCGCGTCGCCGTCTCCGACCCGGCATCCGCGCAGGCCGTACCGGCTCTGTCCGAGCTCGGAGACGATCGGGGAGTAGGCGATGCGGTTGTTGAAGCTCGAGAGCTTCATGCCGGCGGTCAGGCAGGTGCGTTCGAGATCGTGCCGCTCGGCCTCGCCGCCTGCCTCCGCGAGGGCGCGGAAGAGGGTGAGCTCCGTGGTCTCGAGGACGTCCTCCGGACGCCGGCGGCGCTCCGCCACCACGAGGTCGCCGTTGACGCTCACGCCGGGGAGCCGCTCGCAGAGCTCCGCCAGGACGTACTCAGGCATCACGAACTCGCGCATGCGCTCGTCCCGGCGGATGCCCGCGTGCAGGTCGTGGAGCCGGACCGCGCCGGTAATGCTGAGCACCTTGGCGACACGGGAGACCACGGCGTTCTTGGCGACCGACGGGAGGGAGAACCAGCCGGTGCGACGCTCCAGCCAGACGAAATCGTCGGGTTCTGAGACGACTGCCGTGACGAGCTCGTCGTCGACCCACACGGCGAGGTCCGCGGCGACCCGGCCGGTGACTTCTCCGACCCGGGCCGCTCCCGCCCGGCGCACCACGGCGCGAGCCGTGTCGACGACCGCCGCGATCACCGCAATCGTATCGCTCGCCGGGTCCGGAGGGTCGGGCAGGATCACCGCGACATCCTTGACCGTCTCGATGCTGAACGTGGGGTCGCGGCCGAGGACGGCGGCCGCCGTGAGCAGGCCCGCCGGGGCGAACGGCTGCGCCGCGATGTGCTCGTCGGCGAGGCGCCGGGCCAGGTCGTGCGCCGTGGTCGGCGCCGCGTGCGCGGCCAGCACGAGTGCGCGCTCGAGCGCCGGGGCGGGCGCCGTCTCCCCGCGCAGCCGCTGCGTCATCCGCTCGCACAGCTGGCGCACCCGCTCGCGGGTGATGCCGCCGAACTCGCGGCCGGTGATCTCGAGCGTGGCGCCACCGCGCCCGTCCCAGCCCCAGTGGCGCACGGCGAGCTGCGCCGTGCGGCCTGGTTCGGCGCGTTCGGCGATCTCGGCCAGCTCGGCCTCGAGAGGACGATCGGACAGCTCCACGGGGGGTCTCCACTCCACGCTGCTCACGTGTGAAAAGGATACACCAGGGCGCCGGGAGTGCGTGGGTGAAGAACCACCTGAGTGGGCAGAATCGGCACGTGGGGGTGGGAGCTGCGTTGAACTATGATGTGGTCGACCGCCCAAGCCCGCGCGTGAGGGGAGCTCGATGGCCGACAAGGCGAAAGACAAGAAGAAGACCGACGCTCAAGAAGCGTCCTCGCCACTGACGGACATGAGCGCGCCGCCGTCCGAGAAGTCCGGTCACCACAAGAAGATGGACCGCGAGGTCTACGAGGCAGAGCTCGAGAAGCTGCAGGTCGAGCTCGTGAGGCTGCAGGAGTGGATCAAGCACGCCGGACTGCGCGTCGCGGTGATCTTCGAGGGCCGCGATGCCGCCGGCAAGGGCGGCACCATCAAGCGTGTCACCGAGCACCTCAACCCTCGCGTGGTGAGCATCGCCGCACTGGCCACGCCGACGGAGCGCGAGCGCACGGAGTGGTACTTCCAGCGCTACGTGGAGCACCTCCCGTCGGCGGGCGAGATGGTCCTCTTCGACCGCTCCTGGTACAACCGCCCCGGCGTCGAGCGCGTCATGGGATTCTGCAGCGAGGACGAGGTGTGGGAGTTCTTCCGCACCTGCCCGGAGTTCGAGCGCATGCTCATGCGCAGCGGCATCATCCTGCTGAAGTACTGGTTCAGCGTCGCCGACGAGGAGCAGGAGAAGCGGTTCCAGGCGCGCCTCAAGGATCCGCTCAAGGTCTGGAAGCTCAGCCCGATGGACCTCGAGAGCCGCATGCGCTGGGTGGAGTACTCGCAGGCCAAGGACGAGATGTTCGCCTACACCGACACCAAGGACTCGCCCTGGTGGGTGGTCAACGCCGACGACAAGCGGCGGGCGCGGCTGAACATGATCCACCACCTGCTGAGCCAGATCCCGTACGAGGACGTCACCCACAAGAACCTCAAGCTGGCCGACCGGCCGACGGAGAAGGGCTACGTGCGGCCGCCGGTCGACAGCCAGACGTTCGTTCCGGAGCTGTACTGACCGCGGCCTGAGGCGGCGGGGCGCGAACGACTGCCGCTCGCTCGGGTTCAGCGCACCGTGACGATGGTGCGGGCGACACTCGCTTCGTGGTTGCCGCCGAGGTCGACGGCGCGGTAGGTCACCGTGTAGACGCCGCGAGACGCGGGCTTCCAAGTGACGCTGAACGACGTGCCGGTGGGCCTCCACCCGGGATGGCCGGAGGCGACCGTGCGGCCGCCGGCGGCAGTCACCGTGTAGCGCACATCCACCTTGGCGCTGAACGGGTCCACGGCCTTGCAGCTGAGCTTCGTGGCGGCGCCGACCGCCGTCGTCTTGCCGGCCGCGGCGTAGAGCCTCGGGCGGTAGAGGTCGACTACCAGTCCCTTGCTCACGCTGGTCTCTCCGATGGCCGAGACGGCCGTGATGGTGATGGCGGGCCGGGAGCTGGCGAGGTACTCGCCGGAGCCGGCCCGTCCGTCCCACACCGCAGAGCGTGCGCCGGCGGCCAGGGCGCCCAGCGCCAGCGTCCGGACGACCTGGCCGCCGGCCACCACACGCACGGTGACTGCCGCCTTACGTGTCAGGGTGAACCCGAGCCTGGTGGTGTCCCGGGCGCCGTCTCCGTCCGGAGAGACGGTGCCGGGTGTGGCGGTCGGGTGGCCGAGCGTCCGGTCGAGGATGACCTTGAGGCCCTGTCGGGCGATGTTGCCGGCCTCGTCGCGGCGCTCGATGGCGAACCGGTACACGCCCTCCGCGGCGTCGACAGGGCCGCTGCCGGAGCTGACGCGGCCGTCCCACTTCACGGCGTACGAGCGGACCTCCCGCGCGCGCCAGCCCTGGAGCCAGCGCACGATGTCGCCGCCGGCGTCAAGGATGCCGACGCGGACGCTGCAGGCCTCGGTGGGTCCGTAGGAGACCGAGGCCGTCTCTGACTGGCCGTCTCCGTTCGGGCTGAACGACGCGGGCGATACGGAGGCGGCTGCGAGGCGAGGCGCGGCCGTGTCGATGGTCACGTGGGTCGTCGCGCCGGTCGCGTCGCCACCGGCGAGCGTGGCCGTGAGCTCGGCCGTGTAGACCCCGTCCGGGACGTCCGAGCCTCCGGAGGTGCCGTCCCAGGTGACGGCCGCCGCGGCGCCCTGGCCGCTCCACGACGCGACCGTCTGGCCTGCTTCGTCCTTCACCGCGATCTGCCAGTCGGCGCTGGTGGTGATGCCGACGACCAGTTCGGTCGCGTCGAGGACGCCGTCACCGTTAGGGCTGATCAGCGGCCTTGTGGCGCTCAGGGTCGCGACGACCGCGGACCCCATGCGTCGGGCCACGGCCGTGCGGATGGACGGGAGCAGCGCGTAGAACGCCGAGCCGGGACACTCCGTGGAGTTCGCCTGACGGTGGCCGGCGATGACCGGGAACGTCACCGTCGCTCCTTTGGCGTACTTGTCGGTGGCGCCGCAGGCGAGCTTCGCCGTCCCCGATGGATCGAGCCCGTGGACGGCGAGCTTCCAGACGAGGAGGCGCTCGACGGCGGTGATCGCCTCGGCGGGCGGCGCGTCGTCGATGAACGTGCCGATGACCGAGATCCCGGTGCTGCCGGTGTTGAAGCCGAGGACGTGGGCGCCGACGACGCCGCGGGTGACGCCTCCGTACCGACCCTCGTAGGTGGTACCGAAGCGGTCGACGAGGAAGTTGTAGGCGATGTCGTCCCAGTGGAGGCTCCTGGTGTGGTACGCGTAGATGCCGCGCACGAGCGCCGGAGCGTCGCTGCGGGAGTACAGGTTGCCGCTGGCCGTGTGATGGATGATCGCGACCTTCACCGGCGCGTAGGACGGCGCGTCCGCGCGCAGGCTCTCGTCCGCGCCCCACTCGGAACGGGTGACGATCACAGGAGCAGAGGACGCGGCGGACGCCGGCGAAACGAAGTGGACGCCGGCCACCGTGGCCGCCAGCCGTCGCGCGACGCCCGTGACGCGCGCCGCGATGCTCACGTCTTCCGTCGGGTCGATGGCGACCAGGCGGACGTCGGAGAGTGCGGATGGGCCTCGGCGCGACGCCCTCGCTGCCTCCACCTGCACGTAGCGGGCGGCGCCGGTCCAGAGCGGATCGGTGTAGGCGGTGGACGAGCGTCCTTCGCCGGCCACCTCGAGGGGCGCCGCCAGCCACGGGCCCCATGCGGCGCCGTCGAGGCTCGTGCGCAGGCGTAAGGTGACGGAGCCGGCGACGGGAACGTCACAGGTGACGCCAGCCATCGAGAACTCCGAGCCGGCGTCCAGGGTGACCGGCGCCGGCGCTCCGCGGGCAGACTGCCGGGCGACCGCGAGGCGACCGTCGCCCGGCGGACGCAGTGTGTGCAGGCGCACCGAAGGCGATTGGATCCAGGCCGCGGCCGCGCCGCTGGCCCGCGGCGCGATCCAGACGGCGCAGAGCAGCACGAACACGACGAAGATGGTCGCCGCGAGCGCGCGCGAGAGCCCCGGGTGCCGTGCCGCGAACAAGCGTGTCATGGGGACGCCGATCTCCCGCCGGTAGCTTCCGGAGCATGCCTTGCTTCAACGAGGTCGGCCTGGCCCCTCGCTTCCTTGAGCAGGAAGTGTCCCTTGGCAGGCTGACCGGCCTGCTTCCGCAAGCGGCGAGGCCTCCGGAGGCGCCGGGCATCGGTCTGTCTCGCGCGGGGCCCCTCGGGCATCGGTCTGTCTCACGCGGAGCCCCTCGGGCCGCGAGCCGCTCGATCGCACTTCAGGGATCAGTCCGTGCCCTCCTCGCCGCCGAACGGCTCGCCGATGAACGGGAGATCGGGGAGGTCGTCGAGGTAGCCGGCGACGGCACGCGCGGCTGCATCGACCAGCTCGGCCTCGGCGAACGCCGTCTCGAGCGCGGAGCCGCCGGCGACGGCGAGGTCCTGCGCGAGTCGCACGCAGAGATGGACGAGAGCGGCGGGGGACGGCGCACGCGCCGTCGCCATCTCGAGGGTGGGAACGACGGTGACCCAGACCAGCTCGTCGTCGACGGGGACGGCAGCGACGGGACGCCGGCGTGGCCCCGGGGCGGGAGTGCAGGTGGCCGGAGACAGCGACGAGTACTCCGCAGCCGCACCGCCGGAGAGAGCGAGCCTGGCGGGGCGAGACGAGGCATCTGGTATGGGCATGGCGGCTCCTCACTGCTCGTGACGGACGGACGGACGGACGGACGGACGGGCAGCACCGCCGCAGGACCGGTGACGCAGAGTCTGCAGCGACCGCGTCGTGGGCCGGCTGACGGAGCAACCGGGGCCTGCGGCGGCGCTCGCATCCGAGAGTAGCAAGCGAGGCGGACAGATGTTCGTGTCGGGGGCGCAGCAAACCCCCGGGGGTTCCCATTTCGGCGGTAGCGGCTAAGATACGTCACCATCTCCAGACCACCGCCAGCAAAGGAGTCGGCATGTCGGACAGCGTGTACCGCGTGATGGAAATCATCGGCTCGAGCTCCGAGTCGTGGGAAAAGGCGGCGAGGAACGCCGTCGACAAGGCCGGCATCCACCGCGAGGACCTGCGCATCGCCGAGGCCGTCGAGTTCGACATGAAGATCGAGGGCAAGGCGATCGTCGCGTACCGGACCAAGGTGAAGATCTCGTACAAGTACCACGAGATCGTGTGACACGGCGGCCGCGCAGAGCGCGGCCGTTCAGCGGAATGACGCCGGGGGCGGCGGCGCACAGCGCCGCC
>CAIYOD010000138.1 GCA_903927755.1 uncultured Thermoleophilia bacterium
CGACGTCTTCGTGCTCGTACCCGCCGACCGCCGCGACGGCTCCGGCCCAGAAGGTGAGGCCGACGACGGCGGCGTCTGAGAGCAGCGCCTTGGCGTCCGGGCTCAGCGCGTCCACGCGTGCGGCGAGGAGTGCCTGGACCGTCTCCGGCAGCCTCCCCAGCGAGCCCCGGTCCCTGTAGAGGCGCGCCGACTCCTCCGCGAAGTACGGGTTGCCGGCCGAGGCGGCCAGGATGGCGGCGGCCACCTCGCCCACCTCATCGGCGACCGCATCTCGCTTCTCCCCCGCCACGTGCACGCCAAGAAGCTCGTCGACGAGGTGCTCCATCTCTGCGGCGCGCAGCGGTCCGAGATCGACGCGGCCCGCAGCGCCTACGGCGGCCGCGAGCTCCGGATGCACGTCGAACACCTCCGGTCGCATGGTCGCCACGACAAGCAGCGGGACGCCGGCGATCCTGCCGACCAGCCGCCCGACGAAGGCAAGCAGCGCGTCGTCGGCCCAATGCAGGTCCTCGAAGACGAGCACCAGCGGCTCACGCGCGGCCAGGTGCTCCAGGTACCGGGACCAGGCCGAGAAGTCCTCCTCCTGCGAGGCGGAGGACGCGCTCTCTCCAAGGAGAGACAGCAGACGCTCCCGGAACCACGCACGGTCCGCGCCCTCGGGGAGGACCTTCTCGATCTTGGCCGCCAGCGTCGCGGGGTCGTCGGTCTCGAGGATCCCGGCGTGGGTCCTGACGATCTCGGCGAGCGGCATCAGGGCTATGCCCTCGTCGTAGGGCAGGCAGTGACCCTGACGCCAGGTGAACGGTGTGGGCGACGCTTCGGCGTAGGCGGCCAGCTCCGCGACCAGGCGTGACTTGCCGATGCCGGTCTCGGCGACGATGATGGTCGACGCGGAGCGTGAGGAGGCCACGACGCCGTCCAGCACGCTGCGGAGGTAGGCGAGCTCGTGGTCCCGGCCCACGAGGCTGGCGCTGTCCAGGCGCAGGGAATGGCGACCGGTGCGCGCGATGGGAGCCACGGCAAGCCAGGCCTCGACCGGTCCCGTCTTGCCTTTGGCGCTGACCGGCGGCAGCTCCTCGTACACGATGGCGCGCTGCGTCAGCTCGTGGGTGAGGGCGCCGACGACGACGCTGCCGGGCGGCGCTGCCACCTGCAGGCGCGCCGCCACGTTCACCGCGTCGCCGGTGAGAAAGCCACGCCCCGAGAACGGGTCGACGTCGAGACGCACGAGGACCTCGCCCGTGTTGACGCCGCCGCGAGCCTCGAGAGGTGTGCCGTCGGGGCGAGTGAGACCCTCGAGAGCTTCGATGAGGCGCAGGCCCGCCCTGACGGCGCACTCGGGGTCGTCCTCGTGCACATGGGGTACGCCGAAGACGCCGATGACGGCGTCGCCGATGAACTTCTCGACGATGCCGCCATGGGCCTCGATGACCGTGCGGCAGCGGTCCATGTACTCGCCCAGCAGACGGTCGACGTCCTCCGGGTCGACGCCTTCGGTCATGGCCGCGTAGCCGATGAGGTCGCACGAGAGCGTGGTGACGGTCTTGCGCTCCTCGGTCACGGCGAGAGGCGACGCCAGCCGCGCGCCGCAGCCCATGCAGAAGCGTGACCCCTCCGGCAGCTCCATCTCACACGACGGGCAGATGCTCATCCCTCCAACCTTTCCCCGGCGAGCGCCGCCTCGGTCTCCTCGAGCGCCGGCCGGGCGCCGAGCCGCGCGAAGATCTCGCGGGCCGCGGCGAGGGGCCCTGCGGCCGCGGGCGCGCGGCCGAGCGCCACCAGGCAGCGCCCCTGGCCGAGCAGGGCGTGCCCCTCTTCGTAGGGCACGCCGAAGTCGTGCCAGCGCTGGGCGGCGTCGGCGAAGCCGGCCGCCGCCGCTTCGCGCTCTCCGCGGGCTTCGGCGAGCAACGCCAGACCCGAGGCCCGCGCGTGCGCGACCAGCGGTACGAGGGACTCCACGTCGCCCAGAAGGCGCTCCGCAAGGGTGCTATCTCCGATCGCGAGAGCGGCTCGCACCGCGGCAGGGAGCATCTCCAGGTAGCCGCGATGGACCCCCGGCAGCGCGGCCCTCTGCGCCAGCATCCGGGCACCCTGGACCGCGTCGCCGCCGGCGATGTCCGCCAGACCACACGCGACCAGCGCGGCCGCCGCCGTATCCGTCTGGGTGCTTGCCAGAGCCTCTGCCCGAAGCCAGTCGACGCCGACCCCGTCCCTATCTCCACG
>CAIYOD010000139.1 GCA_903927755.1 uncultured Thermoleophilia bacterium
CGGCGCGGCATGCGCCGCGCCGGCCCGCCCTCCACTGGAGAGAACTGGTGTCTCCGCCTACTTCAGCACGTTCGGCGTATACACGTTGTTCGTGTTGGTGTTGTACAGCACCGAGAACGCCTTCGTGCCCATGGTGATCGTGTTGCCGGTGACGGTGCAGTTGCTCGAGTTGTTGAACTGGAACACCTGGGCGGTGATCCCTTTCGTGTAGGTGATGACGTTGTCGGTCACCTGGATCCCCGAGCCGGAGATGAAGAATGCCTGCTGTACCGAGTACCCCACACCGTTGTCGACGTCGAGATCGAACGTGTTGTCGGTGATGATCGTGCCGGGGCCGGTCTCATGCACGTGGGCGAAGTTGATGGTCTGCGCATAGCCGTGCCAGATGGTGTTGTTGCGGATGACGACGCCGGTCGGACACTCGAGGCAGATGGCGTAGCCCCACGTCGTCCCGGTCTTGCCGCCGCCCTTCAGCAGGCAGTCCTCGATGAGCACGCCGTTGGCGCGACCGTCGGCCGCGTCGGCCAGGTCGATGCAGTGGATGTCCATCGCTTCGAAGGTGCAGCCGCGGATGGTGATGTCCTGCCAGCCGAGGCCGCTGCCGCCTTCGGACTTCTGCACCGTGTAGCACTCGAGGCCCATGCGGGGGGAGCCGGTGGCGATCCCGTTCGAGACACCCACGTGACAGCCGTCGAGTGTGACGCCGGTGACCTGAGCGTTGGTCGTGTTGAAGACGCCCATGTCGTTGTAGTCGTTGGAGTAGCTCGCGTCCTCGGTGCCCATATTGCGCTCGATCTCACAGTCCTTGAAGAGCACGTCGGTGACGTTGGCGCGGAAACCGAGACCGACGACCTGATGGCCCATCCAGGCGCCGCCACCGCCGCGGAAATGGCAGCGCACGAAGCTCGAGTTGGCGGACGTACCGTAGTCGGTGGCGCGGAACATCTTGCCGGTGTCGCCGATCTTGAGGTCGCTCATGTACACGTTGCTGCCGAACGTGATCTCACCCTTGAGCCAGCTGGTCGTCATCCCGGCACCGCCCACGATCGCGTTGCTCGGGACGTCGATCCGGCTGGCAAGCACGTAGGTGCCGGCGGGGAAGGAGAGGGTCTTGCCGGTGCCGGCGACGGCGGCGAGGGCGATGCGCACCGCGCCGCTGTCGTCGATCGAGTCCGAACCGTTGGCGCCGTACTGCGTCACCGGGACGCTCGTGGCGAGGGCAGTCGGGGTGGGGGTCGGGGTCGGTGTGGCAGTGGCCGTCGGCGTCGGCGCAGGGGTCGCCGTGGCTGTGGGCGCGGGTGTCGGCGTCGCCGTGGCTGTCGGCGCGGGTGTCGGCGTCGCCGTGACCGTCGGCGTCGGCGTCGGTGTCGGTGTCGGTGTCGCAGTGGGCGTCGGTGTCACAGTCGGGGCGGGAGCCGGAGTCGCGGCGGCGTACAGCTTCCACTCCTTGACACCGGCGCTGCCAGACGAAAGCGAGCCCACACGAATGCGCACGTAGCGCCAACTGCCGCCGATGACCGTGTGCGTCGACTTCAGGAGATTCTTGTCCTGGTTGGCCAGCTCAGTCCAGACCGTCGCGTCGTTGCTCCCGTACACACGGAAGCCGACGGTGCCACGGACGTTCCAGGAGACGTCTGTCGCGGTCAGGATCTTCGCGGACCCGAGGTCGAGGGTGATGATCTGCGGGACGGCCTTGCTGGATGCCGCCCAGTAGGTCGTCGTCTTGCCGTCGTTCATGTACGAGGCGGGATGGCTCCAGGCCGATGTCCCGGCCGACGCCTTTCCCGAGACGAGCGTGTCCGCCGCCAGTGCGGTGGACGTTGTGAGGAGGCTCACGGCACAGACGGCCGCTGCCAGGATCAGGAGAACACGATACATCGCCAGGTCCTTCCGGAGGGGAGAGCTTTGCGGGGGCTCTCCGGTTCAAACCTTCACAACTGGCATCGGAAGAGCCGGGGATCCGTACAGGAGGCGGCTTGCTCGTTCTCGCTGGGCGGAATACCCAGATTAGCTGGGTACATCGGGGCGGCCTCCGAACAGACGCCGGCGCGACCGCCTCATCACTGGTGCGATGAGGCCGCCGCGCCGGTCCACAGCCTGCTGGCGCCGACGGCTACTTCAGCACGTTCGGCGTATACACGTTGTTCGTGTTGGTGTTGTACAGCACCGAGAACGCCTTCGTGCCCTTGGTGATCGTGTTGCCGGTGACGGTGCAGTTGCTCGAAGTGTTGAACTGGAAGACCTGGGCAGCCGGACCCTTGGTGAAGTTGATCGTGTTGTTGGTCACCTGGATGCCGTCGCCGGAGATATGGAAGGCCTGGTAGACGGTGTAGGGGATGCCGTTGTCCACGTCGAGATCGAAGGTATTGCCGGTGATGATCGTGCCGGGGCCGGTCTCGTGTATGTGGGCGAACATGATCGTCTGCTGCCAGGCGTGCCAGAACGTGTTGTTGCGGATGACGACGCCGGTAGCGCACTCGACGTCGATGTCGGAGCCGTACATCACTTGACGGGCGCCGGCGCCTTTGATCAGGCAGCCCTCGATGAGCGCGCCGTTGGCGCGGCCGTCGACGGCATCGGCGAGATCGATGCCATGCAGGTCGCAGACTTCGAAGATGCAGTCACGGACGGTGACGTTCTGCCAGCCCTTGCCGCTGCCGCCTTCGGACTTCTGCACGGTGTAGCACTCAAGGCCCATGCGCGGGCAACCGCTCCTGACGCCGTTGAAGACGCCGACGTGACAGCCTTCGAAGGTGACGCCGGTGACCTGGGCGTTCGTGGTGTTGTAGATGCCGAGGTTGTTGTAGTCGTTGGTGTAGCCCGCGTCCTCAGTGCCGAGGTTGCACTCGACCTCGCAGTCCTTGAACAGGACGTTGGTGACGTTGGCACGGAAGCCAAGGCCGATGACCTGGTGGCCCATCCAGGCTCCGCCGCCGCCGCGGAAATGGCAGCGCTCGAACGTGGAGTCGCTCGACGTTCCGTAGTCGGTGGCGCGGAACATCCTGCCTGCGTCGCCGATCTTCAGGTCACGCATCACGACGCTGCTGCCGAAGGTGACCTCGCCCTTCAGCCAACTCTGGGCCATGCCGGCGCCGACGAGGGTGCTGTTGCTCGGCACGTCGATCCTGCCGGAGAGCACATACGTGCCGGCGGGGAAGGAGACGATCTTGCCCGTGCCGTCGTTCGCGGCAAGGGCGGCCTTCACGGCGCTCGTGTCGTCCAGGTTGTCCGAGCCGTTGGCGCCGTACTGCGTCACCGGGACGCTCGTGGCCGTGGCGGTCGGAGTGGGCGTCGGAGTCGGCGTGGCCGACGCGGTGGCGGTCGGAGTCGGCGTCGGAGTCGGCGTGGCCGACGCGGTGGCGGTCGGAGTCGGCGTCGGAGTCGGCGTGGCCGACGCGGTGGCGGTCGGAGTCGGCGTGGCCGACGCCGTGGCGGTCGGAGTGGGCACAGGAGTCGGCGTGGCCGACGCCGTGGCGGTCGGAGTGGGCGCAGGAGTCGGCGTGGCCGACGGGGTCGGGGTGACGGTCGGCGTGGGCGCAGGCGCAGGCGTCTCGGCCAAGGTCACGCTGAGAAGCCCGTCGGAGGAGTCCTCCGAGATCGTCTGGCCGTCAGAGTTGCAGTAGCGGACCCAGACGCGGTAGCCGCCCGCAGGCTGCGTGACGGTCCACGGCGCGCTGTACGAGGTCCATCCGCGGTGGGCCGACACGCCTTGCGGCGCCGTAAGCGCGGTCGCGGCGCCTGTGACGGCATCCTTGAGGATGACCTGAAAGTACCCTCGGGACACGCTCGAGGACACCTTCCACATGACGCGGGTCACCGCTCCTGCCGTCACGGTCCCGCCGTTGGGGGACGTGACGGTCGGCCTGCACACCGACGCCTTGATGGCAGTCTGGAGGACGAGATACTTGTTCGTCCTCCTGACCACGGTGCAGCGGCCGAGGCGCTTCAAGCGGATCTTGTGCGCCCCGTGCCGGATGAGGAATCGGTGCGCGTGGCCCTTCACTACGTCGAACCGATCGGTGTGCTTGACCACGCTGAAGCGAAGAGCGACCGATGACTGGTCTTGGGCGGCGGCGCTCGACGCAAGGGCAAGACTGAGAGTGAAGAAGACGGCGATGGCGACTGCGAGGGCTGCGCGGCTCTTCCCTGACACCTTGACTCCCCTGGGTCATGGAGTGAGCGAGCCGCATCGGCAACTCGGGTGGTGTGTCGCACCTGCGCGACTCGCTCGACTTCCGTGTACAGATCCGGTACCGAGGGTCTCGGCACTCACTGCATGAAGTCGGTCCGTCAGGGGCTTACTTGAGTGCTGCAGCGATGTCCGCGTAGCCGGTCCGGACAACGCCGGGGCAGGCTCGGCATGCAGTACATCCGTCTAGAAGGCGGGGACGAGCGGGGGCTGGTGCAGGTGGGAGTGGGGCAGCGCCTGGAGCGCGGCCCGAGGTCACGGCGCGCGGCCGGCCGGGACCGCGCGCAGGAGGCGCTCTAGCTGTTGCGGACGCTCGTGCCGCTCGCGGGACGCGTGAGCGCCTTGGGCGACCCGCGCCCATCGCCGCTCGCCTCGTAGGAGTAGGCGTAGTGATCGCCTTGCCGCCGGGCGCTCGGGCTCAGCACGACGAGCCCCAGCTTGCGGCAGGGCATCTGGGCGATCTGCGACTCCGCCTCCACGAGCAGTGGCCGCCGTGCCTGCGAGAGATCGACGAGGAACATGAGGCCGTCCACGCAACGGGCGATGGCGCTGGTATCGCCGACGGCCAGGAGCGCCGGCGCGTCGATGATCACCAGGTCGAACCGCTCCTGGAGCTCCGCGACGACGCGGGCGAAGCTCTTGGAGGCGATCATCTCCGCCGGGTTCGGCGGCAGCGGCCCGCTGGTGAGGACGGCCAGCTGGTTCTCCGCCTGGTCGGCATCGTTCTGCCGCCTGACGGCCGGCCCTGTCGTGAGGACCGGCGCGAAGGCCCTGTAGGTGATCGCGCCGGCGAGTTCCGTCTTGCCGCTGAGCACGGAGGTGAGGCCCTGCCCGTTTTGCAGCTCCAGGTATCGATGCACCTGCGGCCTGCGGAGATCGCCGTCCACCAGGATCACGCGGTTGCCCGAGGCGGCGAGCGAGAGCGCCAGATTGCACACGGTCACGCTCTTGCCCTCGTGCTGCAGCGTGCTGGTGATGAACAGCGACCTGAGGTCCCCATCGACGTTGGCGAACTCGAGGTTGCTGCGCAGTTTGCGGATCGACTCCGCCGTCTGACTGCGCGAGTCCGTGAGCAGGACCAGCGGGTGCTTGGCGACCTGCTGCGGCGACATCTTACGGACGCGAGCGAGCAGGGGAATGTCGAAGAGGCTGACCACCTCGTCCACCGACCGAACCCGCGTGTCGAACTGCTCGACCAGCAGGGCGATGGCGATCCCGATGATCAGGCCGGCGATGATCCCCATAGCTCCGTTGCGGATCGGCTTGGGCGTGAATGGACTCGTGGGGACGCTCGCGGGGATGAGCACACGGAAGTTCCCCGTGACGGTCGCCTGGAGGATCTGAAGGTCCTGGAGGCGCTGCTGAAGCGTCAGGTACTCCGCCGTCTGACGACCGGAAGAGCCGAACGCGTCGATACGGGCCTGGATGACGTCCTCGGCCTTGCGCACGCGCTCCTGCGCCTGAGTCTTGCGGAAGGCGACGAAGGCGGTCGCATAAGCGTTGGCGGCCCGCGCCGCGGTCTGCGCGTCCGGACTCACCGCCTCGATCGCCACGGTGCTGCTGCTCACCGAGCCGGAACTTGACGACGACGCCACCGAGCTGACCGAGAAGCCGGCGGACTGGTCCGAGGCCGAGAGGTCCTCGTAGGCGGCCTTGATGAGCTCGGGACTGGCGATCACGCTCGCGACGTTCGCGATCTCGAGCGCCTGCGTGCCCGCGTCGATGCTGCTGGAGGACGCCAGCGGGTCGGCAACGTTGATGGAGCCTTCGTAGATGAGCTGCGCGGACGCCGAGTAGAGCGGAGTCTTGAGGAAGGAGTACGCAAGTGCCGCCGCCGTCAGGAGGACGACGCAAGCTATGACGATCCCCTTGCGTCGCCACACCCCGCGCGCATAGTCGCGCAGCGTCGGGTCCTCACGCGTACGATCCACTTCGCCCCTTCCCTGGATGGCCCTCAATGCTACGGTAGTCGTGCCCGCCCTTCAATTCGCCAGCGGTCCACAGGTTCCGCCCCACAGTTCAGGATGGGTGTCTCCCGGCCGGCCGGACATCAAGGTCGGCAACGAACGCCGAGACCTGTAGCCCTATCGTGCGGTAGTCGAACCGTTTCTCCGCCACTTCCCTGCCCCGCCGGCCGACGGCCTCGGCCTCCTCGGGGTGAGCGAGCACGTGGCGCAGCGCGTCCGCCAGCGCCCCGACGTCCCCCGGAGGGACGAGGTAGGCGTCCTCGCCGGCGCGCAGGAAGGTCTCGAGCTCTCCCGTACGCGTGAGGACGGTCGGCACGCCGGAGGCGAGGTACTCCGCAACCTTCGTCGGCATGCCGGCGTCCGCCTGCGCGCTGCGTGGCCGCGCCAATACGAGGACCGCACAGCTGTTGAGAAGCTCGGGGATCTCGGCGCGAGGCACGTTCCCCAGGAACGCGACCGTCTGGCCGATCCCGAGACTCTCGGCGATCGAACGATACTCGGGGATGCGCGTCCCCTTCCACCAGTCCCCGATCAGCCGCAGCTCCGCCCGAGGAAGGTCGGGGGCGATCCTCGCGAAGGCCTCCATCAGGCTGACGACGCCGTCCTTCTCCTGATTGAGGTAGCCACAGTAACCCACGATCCGCGAGGCCCCGGCGGTTCTCGAGGCGGGACGGAACTGCCGCACGTCGGTCATCACCGGCACCTTGAGGACGGCCACTCCCGGCCGGCCGAAGGCCTGCGCGTGCCGCCTCAGCAGGTCGGAGATCGCGACCACCCCGTCGAACCAGCGGAAGAAAAACCGGTTGTAGGCATCGCGCCGGATCGCGGCCGGCGATCCTTGCCGGGCGTCCGGGAAAGGTAGTTCGCACAACTCCGCCAGGAGAGGACGCCCACGGGTCGCCAACCGGATGACCACAGCGTCGACGGGGGACTTGGAGTAGAGCAGCACCGCGTCGAGTGATCCCTCGGCGGCGAGACGACGGAGGCGAGCGGCCGCGGCGAACAACCCCCGCGCCTTGGTCAGCCGCCGCCGCCACAGTCGTGACTGACGGACGGTCCGGCCACTCGTGTACTCGAAACGAACACCGTCCACCACTCCGCGCGTGTGCGTGTTGAGGGCAGTGGCGGGAGGGCTCGGTTCGCTCGCGTTGAGACACAGGACGAGCACCTCCCTCCCCGCGTCCCGCAGTCCTTTCGCATAGCCCATGATCCGCGCCGTCGGGGCCGTGCCATTCGGAAAGCCGATCCCGGATTCCGCAACGATGACGATCATCGTCGGCTCGCCTCTAGCGTCCGGGGAGGAGGCTGTCGGCGCCGCTCGACCCCATGAATCCCGCCCCGCCCGACACAAGAGCCTTCACGTGCCCCCCAGATGGTCCACCCGAGCGCTTCCGACCTCGGTTACCTTATCATCGGCCTTGCTCCCCACCCGCCGCAGCGCGGACACCCGAGGATCGGCATCAGGAGGGCCCTGAGCGGTCAGCAACACTGCTATCTCCGTACCCAGCCTCGCAAGGACTGGGCGACCCCGGGCGCGAACCAGTGAGGCGCATGCAGCGATCAACACCCCAGTCATGGACCCCGAGCGGACCGCGGTCTCAGGTCCCACGCGTCATCGATGCGTCAGCCTACCCCCGGGTCCTGCTCATCAACGCTCAGCCGATCGGCCTGCGCTTCGCCACGGGGATCACGATGGGCAATCTCTTCCGCGGGTGGCCGCCGGACCGCATCGCCCAGCTCTTCGTGGAGGAGACGGAGCCCGACCTAAGTGTCTGCCCCATCTCGTGGTGGCTCGACGAGCTGGTCGATCTCCGGCTTCCCGGACCGCTGCGCCGACAGATCGCCGCGAGGCGGGCAGAGGCCGTGAACGTGGAGGCTCCGGGTGTCCGCGCGCCGGACGTGACGCCGAGCGCCGGTCTGAGCGCGTCGCCGACGAGGGCCGCCAAACTCGCCTACCGCCGAGCGACGCGGCTCGTTCCGTACTCCATCCCTGCGCAGATCCGGAGTGAGATCCTCTCGTTCCGCCCCCAGGCGATCTACTCGGTCCTGGAGCACCGGCGCGTCGTCCGGCTCGCGCTCGACTGCGCTCTCAGGCTCGGGGTCCCGGTGGTTCCGCACTTCATGGATGACTGGTTGACCACGCCCTCACACCCTCCACGAGGGGTCCTGGGGCGCCGGGAGCATCGCGACCTCGTCACGACGACGATGAAGGTGCTCTCCCATGCGCCTGTGCGCATGACGATCAGCGACGACATGGCACAGGCGTACGCCATGCGCTACGGTCGCCGGTTCCTCGCCTTCGCGAACTGCGTCGACCTGGAGGAGCGCCCTCCTGTCGTCGCCGGCGCGGGCGCCGGCGCCGGCGCCGGCGGATCATTTCGCTTCGGCTTCACCGGCCGCCTGACGCTCGCGAGAGACGAGGCGTTCGGCGACGTGGTCGCGGCGCTGCAGAGCTTGCGCGACGACGGCTTCGACCCGGAGCTCGTCATCTACCAGCACGACCCGCGCGAGGCGCTGCCGGATCTCGTCCGGGAGTCGCCCCTCGTGCGGCTGGCGGACCCCGAAGAAGAGGCGCTCCTGCACACCGCCCGCGCCCGGCTGGACGCCCTGCTGCACGTCGACACCTTCGACGCGACGGCGTCGTCCTACCTGCGCCTCTCCCTGTCCGGCAAGATGCCCTGGTACCTGGCGGCCGGCCTTCCCGTGTTCGCGTATGGAGCGGCAACGCTCGGGACCATGCGCTTTCTCGAGGAGCAGGCGTGCGCCGCCGCAGTCGATCGCAGGGACCCGCGCCTGCTGAAGCTGCGTCTGGGCGAGTTCATGAGCGACGCCGACGAGCGCCGGACCCTTGCTGCGCGGGCGCTGCAGGTGGCGCGTTCGAGGTTCGATGCGCAGGTGGTGCGGGACCACTTCCGCGCGGCGCTGCTGTCCTCCGCCGAGGGCTTCCGGCAGGACTTCCCACGCTTCGGCGGCCAGGGGACGCCGGCATGAGAATCCTCTGGTTCAGCAACCGGGCATTCTCGGACCGGGCAGCCACCGATTCCGGGACCTGGCTGTCCGCGCTCGGCGACGCTCTCGCGACCAGCGATGAAGTCGAACTGTGCAACATCACCTTTGGCGACGGGGCGCTGCCGGAGCGCCGGGATCACGGACGGATACGGCAGTGGCTGCTGCCTCGATCGGCACTCGCCGCGGAAGGCATGCCATCGGCCCACGCCTTGGCGGCGGTCACCGATGAAGTCTCCCGACTCGCACCAGACGTCGTACACGTGTGGGGCACGGAGAGCTTCTGGGGTCTGCTCACCGCGAGAGGAGCCATCCGAGGTCCTTCGCTCCTCGAGATCCAAGGCCTCAGAGAGCCTTGCATCCCCGTGTACTGGGGAGGACTGAACGCCCGGGACCGCCTGGCCTGCCTGGGGCCAAGAGAGATCCTCCGGCCACACAACAGCATCTCCGCGGAGCGAGCCACGAACCTCCGCTGGGGTCGCAGAGAGCGCGAGATCATCGCAGGGCATCGTTTCATCGTCACGCCATCCCCGTGGGCTGAGGACTGGGCGAGGGAGATCAACGGCAAGGCAGAGTACGCACACGCGGACCTTCCGCTCCGTCCAGCGTTCTACGCGGCGGAGCCGTGGGCCGTGTCGCCGCCCCGGCAGAACGTGTTCTGCTCGGCGGCGTATCTCGCACCGTTCAAAGGCGTGCACGACGCGATCAGGTCCTTCGCGCTGCTCAGGCGCGACCTCCCCGCCGCGAGGCTGAGGATCGCCGGAGCCGTCCCGCGCATCACCGGTCTGCGCCGCGAAGGCTACGCGGCGTGGCTGCGCAGGCTGAGCGCGCGCCTCGGAGTCGCGGACGCTGTGGACTGGCTTGGCGCCCTTCCCGGGGACGCGCTCGTCCGGGAGTTGCAGTCCTGCGGCGCCATGGTGATGCCGAGCTACTGCGAGTCGTACTGTATGGCGCTCGCCGAGGCTCTGTACCTCGGCGTGCCGGCGGTGACGACTCGGGTCGGCGGGACGGAATGGCTCGCCGGCGCCGGACCCTCCGCGCTGTTCTTCGCGCCGGGCGATGTGGCGGAGTGCGCCGCCCAGCTTCAGCGCGTGCTCTCCGACGCGGACCTTGCCGCAGGCCTGTCGCAGACCGCCAGGTCGGCGGCCCTCGGGCGCCACGATCTCGGCCATCTGGTCGCCGATCAGCTGGCGCGGTACAGAAAGGCCTCCACGATGCCGATGAGACAGTGACCGCACGTCCGGCATGCGATCGGGCAGCAGCCGGAGCGGGCCCGCGGTCGAACGCACATGCAGACACGCTCCAGGCCCGCCGTCAGTGGGAATACACGACACCGGACCACCGGGGCGCACGATGAGAAGAACGACCAGAGACAGCCACGGTTCGACAAGGGGCGGCGCACCCGCCATCGGCGTCCGCTTGCCCAAGGTCAGAACGCCCCTCGAGAGACCCTACTCCACCATGTACGGTTCCGACCTGGTCGCGGCCAGGTACTGCGGGCTGGACCGGCCCCCGACTCCGCCGATCGGCCTGTGGATGCACGGCTGGTATCCCGAGGCCTGGCCGCTCGAACAGGCCGATCACCTCTTCTACGTGACGCTGGCCGGGCTCCAGAACACGCGCCTGTGGGTGACGACCAAACGGCAGGAGACCTTCCTCCGCGGTCGCGGCTACACCGAGGCCCGGGCGATCGGCCTCCCGATCGCCTACGTGAAGGACCCCCGGGTCACCAGAGAGGCGGGCAGTCTCCTCGTGATGCCGGCGCACTCACTCCCCGGGAACGACCGTGCCGCGGCGACCAGAGAATACGTCGACTCCATCAAGGCGCTCCGTCCGCACTTCGCACGCATCTGCGTCTGCATCAACGGCCACGACTGGGACCGCGGCAACTGGATCGGCGAGTTCAGCGAGCAAGGATTCGAGGTCATGCGTGGAGCGGGAGACAAGTCGACCTTCCAGCGGAACGTCGCGCTGTTCTCCCGGTTCGAGGCCGTGACCACCAACGGCTTCGGCTCTCTCATCGCCTATGCCTCCGCCTGTGGCGCCAAGGCGTCGTTCTACGGGCGCTTCTCGGAGGTCGGACCCGACACTCTGAGGAACCTCCCCTTCTTCATCGACAATCCGGGGCTGATCGAAGCGGAGGCCCAGTACACCACCGAGCACTTCTGCAGGGAGACACTCCCGCAGTTCTTCTGCCATCCGGCCGAAGCCGAGGAGCATGTGGACTGGGGCCGGGCGGAGATCGGTCGGCCCGATCGGGTGTCTCCCGAGGAGATGCGGGAGTTCTTCGGATGGTCGCCCGCCTCGCGCGCCCGCTCGGCCGCCCGATCGGCTGTGACCCGGCTGGCGTCGTCGGCCGCGTCCTCGGCGCGAGCAGCGGTGCGGCGGCGACGGGAGCGTGGAGACCAGCTGCAGACTGAGCGCCGCCGCCTCGAGGCGCTGCGGGGCGACTCGCCGGGCGCCGCGCCTCTCTTCGGCGGGTCGTTCGCCTTCCGCTCGCCCCGCGAGCTCCTGGCAGCGTACGATGACTGCTTCATCCGCGAGTCGTATCGGTTCCGCGCAACGTCCGAGGAGCCGCGGGTGATCGACGGCAGCGCAGGGACCGGCATGGCGGTCCTGTACTGCAAATCGCTCTACCCGCGGGCGCGGGTCCTCGCCTTCGAGCAGTCTCGCGAGGCCTTCGCCGCACTCGAGGCGAACTGCGAGACGTTCGGGCTCGAGGACGTGCAACTCAGGCTCGAATCGTCGTGGGGAGTAGGCGCGCGGCGAGCCCTTCGGGACTGGCTCACGGACGGCGACCGCATCGATCTCGTCAAGATGGACCTCGCGCCGGCGAACGCTGCTTCCCTGCCCGAGCTCTCGGAGTTGTTTGCCAGCGCAGAGAGCGTCGTCATCGACTACACGGCCCGGGGCGATGAGTCGCAGAACCTCGCGCCGGTGTTCCGGCAACTTCAGGACGCCGGCCTCAGGGCGGCCATCCAGACGGGTGATCTCGCGCGGCGACGTCCGCTCGTGACGCTGCCGAGCATCGGGGACAGAGTCACGCGTCTGCGGATCCTGGGCTTCCGGCTCTGACCGCCGGCGACGACCACTCCATGCCGACCGGATCCGCGTCCACCGCCACCCTCGCCGTCGTCGTGCCGGTCTATCGCCCGGACCTCAGCGCGGACGAGCGCCTGACGCTGAGGCAGCTGGAGCACTACCTGCCGGCGGCGGAGAAGCACCTGCTCATGCCCGAAGGCCTCTCGTTCCACCGTCCCGGATATCACGAGGCACGCTTCGCGCCAGCCTTCTTCGCGGACCTCCGCGGCTACAACCGCCTCATGCTCGACGACCGCCTGTACGCCCACTTCGACCGCTACGAGTACATTCTCATCCACCAGCTGGACGCTCTCGTCCTGAGCCCCGACATCGGGCGGTTCCTGGACCTCGGCGTCGATTATCTGGGCGCTCCCTGGATCGACTACGGTCCGGATGGGGCTCCGCGTCTGGCGAGGGTCGGCAACGGCGGGTTGTCGCTGCGGAGAGTGAGCGCCTTCCGGCGCCTGCTGTCCTCGCACATCTCGGCGCGGCAGTACTACCGACACGCCTATGAGGGATCTTCCCGTCTGGTGGGCTTGCTCAAGGCCGGACTGAAGGGGCTGGGCGTGCGCAGCGCGATCGGGCGAGACATCCTGGACTCACTGGGGAACGAGGACGAGTTCATTGCCGAGCGCGCCACCGTCTACGACCGCGGCTTCAGGATCGGCGACCTCCCACAGGCGCTCGCCTTCGCCTTCGAACGAGAGCCGCGCTTCTGCTTCGCCGAAGCCGGGGGCAGGCTCCCATGGGGCGTCCACGCCTGGGAGAAATACGACCGCGGCTTCTGGGAGCCGCACATCGTCTGAACGCACCGAGAGAGGGTCGCATGCCGGATCTCACGAACAGGGGATGGGATACGCTTAGGAGATGATGGACCGGATTCTCGTCACCGGCTGCGCCGGCTTCATAGGCTCGTCTCTCACCGACCGGCTGCTGGCCGCCGGTCATTCGGTCGTGGGCATCGATTCCTTCGAAGACTATTACGCGCGCGCCGACAAGGAGCGCAATCTCGTCGGCGCACTCGACGACGAGCGATTCACGCTCGTCGAGCAGGACCTCGTCGAGGCCGATCTCGCGCGACTGGTCGACGGCGTCTCGTGCGTCTATCACCTTGCCGCCCAAGCCGGGGTCCGGGCGAGTTGGGGCTCGAGCTTCGACGTGTACGCGCGCAACAACGTGCTCGCCACGCAGCGGCTACTGGAGGCGAGCCGCGCGGCCGGGGTCCCCAAGCTGGTCTACGCGTCCTCCTCCTCCGTATACGGCGATCAGGACGAGTTGCCGCTGCGCGAAGACATGACGCCGCGCCCGCGCTCGCCCTACGGCGTCACCAAACTCGCCGGTGAGCACCTCTGCCTTCTCTATCAGGCCAACTACGGCCTCGACACGGTGGCGCTCCGGTTCTTCACGGTCTACGGCCCCCGGCAGCGCCCCGACATGGCCTTCAACCGGTTCATCAGGGCGATCGTCGCCGACGAGGAGATCGCCGTGTACGGCGACGGCTCGCAGACGAGGGACTTCACCTTCATCGACGACATCGTCGACGGCCTCGTGCGCGCCCCCAGGGCGCCGGCCGGAGCCGTGATGAACCTCGGCGGCGGAAACCGCGTGACGCTCATGGATACGCTGTCGACGCTCGGGGAGATCCTGGGCAGGACGCCCCGGCTGCGGTTTCAGCCGGTCGAGGCGGGCGACGTCCGGGACACCTGGGCCGACGTGACCGCCGCCGAGACGCTCATCGACTACCGTCCGACCACCGGTCTCGCCGACGGCCTCGCGCGCGAGTGCGAGTGGATGGCAAGGGGCGCGTGATGGCCAAAGACGCGCACACGGAGACTCGCGTCTACACGCCGGAATCCGAGGTCCGTCATCCCCTCCGGCTCATCCGCAGCATGGGCTCCGACGTCCTGGCGGGCAGAGAGTTGGCCTGGCGTCTGTTCGTCAGGGACACCGCGGCGCAGTACCGCCAGTCGGCCTTGGGCTACTTCTGGGTCATCCTGCCGCCGCTCGTCACGAGCCTCATCTTCATCCTGCTCAACTCCGCGAACGTGCTCGTCAGCGACGACCTCGGCATGTCGTACCCCGTCTACGTCCTGACGGGCACGGTCTTCTTCGGCCTCTTCTCAGACGGCATGGCCGCCCCCCTGCGGACGATCGCGGCCTCCAAGCCGCTGCTGATCAAGGTCAACTTCCCGAGGGAGGCGCTGCTCCTCACCGCGTGGATGCAGACGGCACTCAGCTGCCTCATCAGGATCGCACTGCTGGCCGTCTGCCTGCTGTTGCTGCAGGCGCACATCGCTGCGACTGCGCCCCTGGTCATCATCCCGGCCGCCGGCCTCATGCTCTTCGGCATCATGCTCGGCGTCCTGATGGTGCCGATGGGAGCGCTGTTCCAGGACATCACCTACGGCATGGTCCTGATCACCAACGCCCTCATGCTCATCACCCCGGTGGTCTACGCCCCACCGGACAGCGGCACGCTGGCGACCATCATGAAGTACAACCCGCTGTCGCCACTCATCTTGTGCTCAAGGGACCTGCTGATCACCGGGGACACGACCTACCTGCCGGCCACGCTGGTCGTCATGGCAGTCTGCCTGGTGCTCTTCGTCGTAGGCTGGATCCTCTTCCGTCTCGCGGTCCCGATCCTCGTGGAGCGCCTCGGATCGTGACAGAAGCAGCCGAACTGGTGGTCTGCAATGGCCTGTCGAAGCGGTTCTGCCGCCGTCTCAAGCGCTCGCTCTGGTACGGGCTCCTCGACATCGGTGCGGAGGCCATCGGACGCCGGAGCGCGGAGGGACGGCTTCGCCGCGAGGAGTTCTGGGCGCTGGACGGCGTGGACTTCAGCGTGAAGCGCGGCGAGATGCTCGGCCTCATAGGCGTCAACGGATCCGGGAAGAGCACCCTGCTCAAGATGCTGAACGGGTTGATGAAGCCCGACGGGGGCAGCCTCACGCTCCACGGAGAGGTGCAGGCCCTCATCGAGCTCGGCGCCGGATTCAACCCCATCCTCTCGGGACGCGAGAACGTGCGCATCAACGCATCCGTACTCGGACTGACCAAGACACAGATCGACCGGGTCCTCCCGAACATCATCGAGTTTGCCGGCCTCGAGGCCTTCATCGACGCCCCCGTGCAGAACTACAGCTCCGGCATGAAGGCGCGTCTCGGGTTCGCCGTCGTGAGCCAACTGGACCCCGACGTCCTCCTGATCGACGAAGTCCTTGCAGTCGGAGACACGGCGTTCCAGGAGAAGTGCATGCGGCGCATGGATGCCCTGCGCAAGTCCGACAAGGCGATCATCTTCGTGACGCACAGCCTCTATCAGGTCGAGGCGCTCTGCGACTCGGCCATGTGGCTCGAGCACGGAAGGGTCCGCGAATACGGCCCGGCGAACGAGGTCGTGCGCTCGTACCTCGACCACCAGGAACAGCAGGCCATGAGCGACTCGAAGGACGAGGGCGTCGACTACGAGGGCAGGGGGACGGCAGCCACCCGGGCGTTCTTCGACGCCCGCGACGCCACAGCGGACCAGGCGCAGCACGCCGCCAAGGACGGGCACGCGATGGTGATCGAGGGTGTCGACCTCCTCTCGGCGGACGGCGAGCCGTGCGACGAGTTGCCGTTCCTGTCGAGCTGCACGATCAGGATCCGGTACGACTGTCCCCGGCCCATCGCCGAACCTCTCTTCAACCTCAGGTTCTACCAGAACGGTGCCGGCATCCTGGAGGCGAGCATGCTCATCGACGGGGCCGGCCCGGAGTCCGCCGAAGGCAAGGGCGTGGTCGAATGCCACATCCCATCCCTGCCGCTCACGCCGAAAGTCTACGAAGTGAAGCTCTTCGTGCGCAGCGGAGAGGGCATCGCGAACCTCATCGAGATGCGCACCGTGGCACGCTTCCGCGTGACCGACGAAGGAATCGACGCGGTCCCGCTGCGAGGCCCGATGGCCGTCAATCACCTCCGGCAAGGAGCTCCCGTCTACGTCCCGAGAGAATGGCGCTTCTACAAAGACGGAGAGCTCACGGACACGGTCCGCTCCTCAGACGACTGATGCGCCCGCGATAGACTCTTGCCCAACCACTCAACCCTGAAATGGGGGTCGCCCGTCGTGTCCACATCTCAGACCGTCCTCGTCACCGGCGGAGCCGGCTACATCGGCTCCCTGCTCGCGCGCGAACTGCTGGCAGGCGGGCACCGCGTCGTCGCGGCGGACGCCCTGCTGTTCGGCGGCGAAGCCCTGCTCGACCTGCTGTCGCATCCGGACTTCACGTTCTCGAAGACCGACGTCACCGACTCCGCCCAGCTCGCCGCCCTGTTCGACGGCCGTCACTTCGACGCCGTCGTCCACCTCGCCTCGATCGTCGGTGATCCGGCCTGCAAGGCCCAGCCGGAGCTCGCCGAGCGCACCATCTGGGACGGATCACGGGAGCTCTTCGAATCGTGCGAGCGCTCCGGCGTGCAGCGGTTCATCTTCGCCTCGACCTGCAGCAACTACGGGAAGATGGAAGGCCAGGACATGCTCGACGAAGACGCGGAACTGCGCCCCGTCAGCCTGTACGCCGAGCTCAAGGTCCGCTTCGAGCGCTACCTCCTGGAACGATCGACCCCGGTCGACTACACGCTGCTCCGGTTCGCCACGGTCTACGGACTCTCCCTGCGGCCGCGCTTCGACCTCACCATCAACGAGTTCGCGAGAGACGCGCTCCTCAAGGGTGAGCTGGAGATCTACGGACCGCGATTCTGGCGTCCCTACTGCCACGTGAGCGACATCGTGCGCGGCGTGATCCACGTCCTGGAGTCCGACCGCGACAGGGTCGCGCGCCGGACGTTCAACGTGGGATGCAACGAGGAGAACTACCAGAAGGGCACCATCGCCGAGGAGGTCGGCAGGCAGATCCCGACGCAGATCACGCTGGTCGAGCGAGACGAGGACCCGCGCGACTACAGGGTCAACTTCGACCGCATCGCCGCACTCGGGTTCCAGCCACGGATGCGCCTGGCCGACGGCATCAGGGAGATCGCCCGCGCGGTGGGCGACGGCCTCATCGCGGACCCCTACGATCCTCGCTACCGGAACTCGTGAGGGCGGAACGCCCATGATCCCTCTCAGCGAGCCCGTCCTCCAGGGACGAGAGCTGGAGTACGTCGGCGAGTGTCTCGAGACCGGTTGGGTCTCGTCCAACGGGGAGTTCGTGGTGCGGTTCGAGCGCACCCTCGCCGAGTACCTCCACGTACGGCACGCGGTCGCCTGCGACTGCGGCACCTCGGCCCTGCACGTCTCCCTCCTGCTGTCGGGTGTGGGGACGGACGACGAGGTCCTCGTCCCGTCGCTGACCTTCATCGCGCCGGTGAACTCCGTGCGCTACGTCGGAGCCTGGCCGGTGTTCATCGGCTGCGACGACTACTGCTGTCTCGATGTGGCGGCGATGCGCGACTTCCTCACGAAGGAGTGCTTGCGTGTGGAGGGCGTCACCGTCAACCGGCGGACCGGCCGCAGGATCGCGGCCGTCATCCCCGTCCATGTCTTCGGCACGCCGGCGGACATGGACGCCGTCCAGGAGCTGGCGAGCGACCACGGTCTCGCGGTCGTGGAAGACGCCAGCGAAGCTCTGGGATCGACCTACAAGGGCAGGAACTGCGGGTCCCTCGCCGCGCTCGCCTGCCTCAGCTTCAACGGCAACAAGATCGTCACCAGCGGCGGCGGAGGCGCGATCCTCACCGATGACGACGCCCTCGCGGAGAGGGCCCGCTACCTCACGACGCAGGCGAAGGACCCGGGCATCGAGTACGTCCACGGCGCCGTCGGCTACAACTACCGCATGAACAACATCCTGGCGGCGCTGGGACTGGCACAGCTGGAGACGATCGGCGACCGCCTCGCCGTCAAGCGAGCGAACCTCACGCGGTATGAGGCGGCGCTCGGCCCGGCGGGGGCCTCACGGCTGCTCGGACAGCCGTCGTGGAGCGACGCCAACCGCTGGTTCTACGCATACCTCTGCGACGACGTCGCGGCGAAGGACGAGCTGCTGACGGCCTGCGGCGCGGCCGACATCCAGGCGCGACCGCTGTGGTACCCGAATCACCTGCAGCGTCCTTACACCGACATGCAAGCGTACCGGGTCGAGCGCGCCGTGTGGTTCTACGAGCGCCTCGTCAATCTGCCGTGCTCGGTGACGCTGACTCCCGGGCAGATCGAGCAGGTCGTCTCGGTCATCGAGCGGGTGCGGACGGCGTAGTCTCTCAGCCGTCCGCCGCGGCGGCCAGGCGCTTGAGGTAGGTGACGTTGTCCCAGCTGCGCGCGGCCTCGCCCGCGGCCCAGGTCCGGATCCTCTCGCGGAACCCGTCGCCGGCCTCCAGCAGCTCGAACAGCGCGCCGGCGAGCTCTTCCGCCTCTCCTTCCAGTTGCAGCGCATCGAAGGTGCGCTCGGGCAGCGACGCGGCGCGCATCAACGACTGCATCTTGAAGGTCTTGGACGAGAGCGCGACGACGGGCGCCCCGCCACGGAGGGCGAAGATCGCGGGATGCCACCGGCCCCCGATGTAGGCATCGGCGTTTCCCACGATGTCGACCGCCTGCTGCACCGGCGTCGTGACGCCGACGAGGGGCAAGCCGGTCTCGAAGGCGAGTAGCTCGAAGATCCTCTGATCCGGGATGTCCGACGCCGTGAGGACGATCTGCCCGTGGTACACGCCGCGAAGAGCCTCAATGAGAGTGGCGAACCCGTGGACCCGTCCCGGTGGATCCCAGCGCGACCAGAGGATGGATGACCCGCCGATGCACAGGTACGGACGCGCCGGATCGAAGCCGGCGACGTGCGGCCAGATGTCGAAGTAGGAGGGGCGTCCGGCGATCACCGCCCAGGCATCTCTCTCGGCCGGCTCGTACGTGAAGGCGGTGTCGGCGCCGAACCTCCCGCCGCACACGCCCCCGCTGACCTCAGCCGAGATCGGATCGCGGAACACGACGTCATCGAACAGCGGGTACACGTGCTCCGCGATCCGGCGCAGCACCGGATCGGCCAGGTCGGCCGTGTGGTTGACGATGATGACCGGCTTGCCCAGCTTGGCCTTCAGGATGTAGGTCAGGAACAGTTCCGTCCGCGGGACGATGCCTGCGCCGTCCATCGAGGCGCCGTGGATGACCGCCACCTGGGCCCGCTCCATCGCGTCGAGCAGCGCGGGCCAGCCGTAGCCCTGCTCGCGGCGCACGGCGCGCGCAGCCGGCTCGAAGTCCTCCCAGGTGCGCGGGATGAGGCCCGCTCCCCCGGGCTCGGGGCGGCGACTCATCAGCCGCCGCCTGACCCCGAGGATGCCCGGCGGCGTGCACAGCCTCACCACCCGCCGGAACGCGGTCTCGTCACCGTCTCCGTCGGGGTCGCCCAGCGATGGCTGCGCCGGGGCGAACGACGACGTCCACAGTGCGTCCTCGGTCACCCGGTGGGCGATGCGGCCGCCGCTCTCGTCCACCATCCGCATGAGAGCGGACGCCGCAGCCCGGTCCCCCCAGTTCGTGTTGGTCGTCGAATCGTTGATCAGGAGGACGTCGATCACGTGCGGCCTTCGGACGTGACCTCGCGGATCAGGCCGGCCGCAAGGAGTACCGAGGCGAGCGGGTAGAGTCGCTTCACCGGCACGCCGATGGTGTCGCTGATGCCGATCAGGTCAGTCTGCCCATCCGCATACGCAAGCAGGTCCACGAGCTCGCCGACGTCCGCGTGGACCTCTCTCGTGCCCAGCGTGGGATACAGCGAGCGCCGCCCCAACTGCGGCTCTCCCAGGCAGGTGGCCTGATAGGTGCGGTTGCGCTCCAGGAGTTCCAGGCAGTCGCGCAGGACATCGAACCCGCCCTGCAGGCCCTCGGGCGTGACCAGGCTCAGGTCGTCCAGCGACGTGTGGTACTCCGGGTACTCGCGGTACTTCGACCGCATGACGGAGGCCACCGGCAGATCCACGCCGGGGCTGCAGTACTGGCGCTCGTCGCTTCCCCGGTCGAGATACGTGTACTCGATGAACTCGGGATGCGAGGACCGCAGGACGTTCAGCGCCGCACGATCGGCCAGCGTGCTCCCGCGTCGAGAGGGCAGATAAGAGAACGCCCGGTCGTCGCCCACGCAGGTCACGTTGAAGCCCGCGACGACTCTCCGTCGGAGCTCGTCGAGGTGCCGGCTCAGGTAGGTGAGCGAGCCGATGGTCTCCGGTACGAACGCGACGCGGTACGTGTACCGGCGCTCCGGCAGGTCCGCGAGCCAGCGGGCGAGGAACGTGGTGACGACCGGACCCGACAGCTCGTTGTTGGCCATGGACGGGTGGCACACGTAGGTGGACAGGAAGACCTCCTCCTCCGACTCCCCCGGGATGATGAGCTCCCCGTAGGTCAGAGAGCCGTCGGAGAGGTCGCTGTCGATGACCACGTGGTAGGCGCCCTCCACAAGGCTGTCTCGCTGCCGCTGGGTCAGGCAGAACCCCCACCGCTCCTCGTAGTAGGAGGTGACATAGGGGATCGCGTCCGGCATGTCCTCGAGCGAATGAAGGTGGGGCTGCAGCTCTGCCAGAGAGAGATCGAGGTCCACCGGCACCGAATAGCCGACGACATGCAGGTTGTTTCGCCGGAAGTCCACGAGCCGCTCACCCTGTGCATCGCTGATGAACGCGTCGCGGATGTTCCATTCCCTCGGGACGACCCAGTCCAGGACCGGAGTGCCGGTGGGGACCTCGTGGATGGTGAGCGGCACGTAGTCCTGAAGCATCCGCAGCGTGGCCCTGACCCCATCGCCCGTGATGCTCCGGCAGATCGGAAAGAGCCGACGGACGAGGTCGTGCAACTCGAGCGCGTGCTCCTGCGAAACGGTGGATGTGGAGTCGTCGACCATGGGTCTTCAGCATAGCGCGGCCTCGCCGGCCGCTATGCGCCGCCTCCGAGGTCCTCCTGAGCGCGCCGGTAGTCGTCCGGGCTGCCGATGTCGAGCCAGTACTCGATGATGGGAAAGCTCGCCACGACGCGGCCCTCCTCGATCAGCGCCTTGATGAGGTCGGTCATGTCGAAGTAGGTGCCCTCGGGGATACTGTCCCACGCGCTGGGTTCGAGCAGGTAGATGCCGGCGTTGATGAAGAACGTCAACGACGGCTTCTCGCGCAACTCGGACACGCGGAACCCGTCGCACTCCACCACGCCGAACGGCACGTCGATGACGTACCGGCGCACGCCCACCGTGAGCTCCGCCTCGTACCCGCGATGGTAGTCGAGCATCTCCTCGAACGGGACGCCGGTGAGGATGTCGCCGTTGATCACCACGAAAGGTCCGGCCGGCCGATTGATGAGCTTGAGTCCGCCGGCGGTCCCCTGGGGCTGGTCCTCGTTCGCGTAGTTGATGCGGACGCCGAACCCCTCGCCGTCGCCGAAGTGCCCCTCGATGCGATCGCCCAGGTAGTGGGTCGTCATACTGACGTCGCGGATGCCGGAGCGGCGCAACTGCCTGATGGTCCGCTCCAGCACGGGGCGATCGCCCACGGGCAGCATCGGCTTAGGCACGCTCTCGGTCAGCGGCATGAGCCGCTTGCCGAAGCCGCCGGCCATGATGACCGCGGAGAGCTCGGGACGGGTATCGACGGCGATGTCGCGGCGCAACAGCAGGTCCGTGACCGCGCCGCTCGCATCCAGGAGCGGGAGCTGGTCGATCTCGTGCTCGACCATCATATCCAGCGCGTCCGCCGTCGAGATCGAGGCATCGGCGGTCACCGGCCGGGCGAAGGCGATCGTCCGGCACGGGTCGGTGAGCGGCACGTCGCGCAGGATGGCGCGTCGCAGGTCGCCGTCGGCGAGCAGACCGGCGAGCCGGCGCCCCTCCGTGCAGAGGAGGAGCGCACCGGTGCCCGCCCGGTCGAGCTGCTCGATGGCCGTGGCGATGGGCGTGTCGGGATCCACGATGACAGAGGCGAGCCGTCGTTCCGACGCCTCCTCGACCGCCTCTCGCGTCGCCAGTTCGGTGCGCAGCAGCAGATCGACCAGCACGCCCTTCTCGTCCACCACCGGGAGATGGTTCACATCGTGCCGGGTCATCAGGTGAAGCGCTTCGCCGGCGGAGATCGGCGACGGGACGACGACCGGCGAGTGATTGGCCACCTTCTCACAAGGATCCGCCGTCGACACGCCGTGCAGGACTGCTCTGCGGATGTCGCCGTCGGTGAGGAACGCGACCAGCTTGCCGTCCGCCGCGCACAGGACCAGTCCGCCTGTGCCCGCCGCGTCCATGCGCGCCAATGCGTCCGCGATGCTCGCCTCGGGCAAGATCGTGACCTCGTCGATCCGGGGGTTCCGGCCGCCCTCAGTCATCGCCGGCGGCCCCCTTCGCTCCGGTACGTGACCCCGGCCAGACGGTCCTGGTCACGGCTCCCGTGGCCGCATCCAAAGTGGCCACCGTCGTGGCACCACTGGCATTGTTCGCAGCGACTCCGATTGCTTCGAGGGCGCGCAGCGGGAACGTGTCCTCGTCCAGCACGTACCGCCACTCGTGGAACGGCACGCCGATGTCGAAGTCGTCGTAGTGATACGTGCGGGCCTGCGTCTTCAGCGCCAGCCAGGGCTGCGGCCCGAAGGTCGGGGTCTGCGAGGCGACGCGCAGGACGTGCCTGCCGTCGTCCATGGCTTCCAGGGAGACGTCCAGCTCGCAGGGCGGCTGGACGGGCAGCCCGAGAGCGTCGCGCATGGCCTCGACGGCCTCGCTGTAGCGGAAGGGGACGTCAGGGAACTCCGCGGCCGCGGCGGCAAGAAGAGCCCGGACCGCGTCGACATCCGGCCGCATGTCGCGGAAGTCGTGGTTGGTCACCGCGAGCACCACCGGCTTGCCTGCGCGAGCCTCGCTGAACGCCTGGCGCACGTCGCGCTCGGTGAGGAGCCGATAACGCGTGCCGATGTTGAGGCAGCGGGCGATCCAGCGGCGGCAATCGCCCGGCGTCTGGTAGTCGTCGTGCGCCGGGTGATAGGGCTGCCAGACGGCCGGCGCCCGGCGCCAGTCACCGAGCCGGCCACCCTCGAGATCCGCGTCCGCGCCGTCCTCACTCGAGGGCAGCATCGCCTGGCTGGAGAAGTCGAACGGGACGTACTGCTCGAGGAACCAGTGGCTTTCGGGACGGATCACGTGGAAGCCAGGGCGATGTGCAGCGGGGAACCACCCACGGTCGATCACCCGGCGGGAGAGCGTCTGGAACAGACTGTCGGAGGCGGCCCACCAGTGGGTGGCGCAGCGGTGGGCCTCCCGGCTGAACGCGTGCGGGTGGTAGTGGAAGTGGAGGCCGTCCTGGTCGGAGGCCGTCTCCCGGAGGATGCCGCGGTAGTGGTCGAACACGTTGTGGTAGCCGATGTCCCGGCGCCGCGGATTGACGTCGTAGTCGACATGGTCGACGCAGAACCAGTTGTAGACCCAGCCGCCGCCGTACGAGTCGGGGAGTGCGTCGCGAAACGCCGGAGAAAGGCACTCGGCAAGCATCTCGTCGACCTTGTCCCACGTGTCGTTGTAGGCGAGCAGGTGCGGGTCGACGACCTTCTGCACGGCATCCTCGATGCCGCCGAGGTCGAGCTCTCCCGCCTGCAGACTGCGGAGCGTGGCGCGGCTGGGCTCGAGTTCGAGGCCGAAGATGTCGCGCAGACGGTCGAACGTTGCGTCCACCGACTCGTACAGCGGCCCCTCGGTGTCGATGCAGTGGACGATATGGACGGTGGCTGCGCCGCTCATCTAGACGAGATCCTCCCAGCGAAGCACGTGGTCCTCTTCCAGGTCGAGGGCAAGGCTCCGGCCGACGACGTAGGGCAGCTCGGCCGGGGAGATGCCGGTCCCGGGTCGTTTGGCCGTGAGGTCCTCCTCCCGGAGGATGTCGCCACGGCCGAGCGCCCGCCCGGTCACGAGGCTGCGGCGGAACCGCTCGCGCTTCTCGATCTCCGCCGGCGTCACGATGCGCGTCCTGCCGCCGAGCGAGGCGAAGACGTTCTGCCCCTCCTCGACGATGACGCGCAGCTCGGCCGGATCGGCCGAGATGGCGTGATCCCAGCCCTCCATCTCCTTGTCGACCGTGAAGTGCTTCTCGATCACGCAGGCGCCGAGCGCGATGGCCGCGAGAGGCACCGACGTCCCGAGCGTGTGGTCGCTGAAGCCCACCGGCACGCCGAACGCGTCGCGCAGCATCGGGATGTTCAGCAGCCGGACCGCGGCGTAGTCGGGAGGGTAGATGGAGACGCAGTGCAGCAGCGCGATGTCCTCAGTGCCGGCCTCGCGGATGACGGCGACCGCCCGCTCGATCTCACCCAGCGTCGCCATCCCGGTCGCGAACAGAATGGGGCGCCGCTTGCCGGCGACGTACTCGATCAGCGGCAGATTGGTGACGTCCATGGAAGCGATCTTGTAGAACGGAACGTCCATCCCGTCCAGCAGGTCGGCCTCCTCGGGTGAGAACGCGCTCGAACAGAACGCGATCCCACGCTCCCGACACCAGCCCTGCGCGACCACGTGCTGCTCCGGCGTGAACTGGTACGCGCGCACCATCTCGCGCAGCGTCCCGAAGTGCTTCTTCTTGTCGTCGTAGGCGAGATTGCGCTCGTACTCCTCGTGAGCGATGAGCGACGACTCGCTCCAGGACTGGAACTTGACGGCGTCGGCGCCGGCATCCGCCGCGGCGTCGATGAGCCGGTGACACAGGTCCATGTCGCCGTTGTGGTTGGACCCGATCTCGGCGATCACGTACGGGGGCCGTCCGTCGCCGATAGCGACGTCCCCCAGCGAGATGCTCTTCACTACTCCCCCTCTTCGGTCGCCCACAGGTGCCGCAGCGCCGGGTGCGCGACCCACGCCCACCATAGCATCGGAGTACCCAGTTCGTTGAGTGCGGCCACGTACCGGCTGAGGACCTCCCCGCGCCCGACCACCCGGGCCTTGAACGTATCGACCTCTTCGGCCGCGGCCTCAAGCGCGGCGAGGCGGTCGGGTCGTGCGCCCGACAGGTCGGACGCACGGACCAGACGGTAGTGCTCCACCACGAGATCCGCGTCCTCCGCGACCTGCGACGCCGGATACGGCCCGCGTACGCGGGCCGTGTTGGCGCCGTACTGCCGGTAGTCCATCTCCACCCGGTCGCCGTAGGCGAACCGGGCGCCGAAGAGCCAGGCTCTTGTCGCGAGGTACCAGTCCACAAGGACGGCGGCGGCCGGGATCGGCATGCACCTCTCCAGGAGGCCGGCACGTACCGCCGAGTTCGACATGCCGAACGCGTTGGTGTGAGGGAAGATGGCGGCGAGGTCCGCGCCGGCCGGCGGTGCGAAGGTCATCCCGAGACCGGCGCCGCGGACGTCCACCACTCGCAGCGGGCACCCCACGAACTCGTCGGCGGCAAGCATGGCGCGGGCGGTCGCGACGCGCGACGGATGCAGCAGGTCGTCGCTGTCGACGAGCACGACGGCGTCGTGCCGTTCCACGACCTGTGCCAGCGCCCGCTGACGGAGAGACCCCGGCGTGTCGCCGGGGATGCCCTGCACCCAGACCGCATCAGGCTCGGCCCCCATCGCCGCCGTGGCGGCCTCGACGTCCATGACGTCGAGGCCGATCCAGAGCCGGAAGTCGGCGTCCGTCTGCCGCGCTACGGAGGCGTGCCAGTCGGCGAGGAACGACTCCACCCCGGGATAGACGGTCGTATAGAGGGCGAGGCTCGTCACGGCCTAGGCAGGCTCGCTCCGCTCCATGCTGAGCAGCACGAGCGCCATGTCCAGGTCGTCCTGCGTGTCGATGTCGACGCCGCGCTGCCAGGGGATCTCCCAGCCGGTCCGGCCGGCCATATGGAAGGTGCCCTCGCGACGCAGGGCGTCGGCCCTCGCCCACCACACCGCGCCCGTCGGGCAGAACAGCTCCGGGAGGTCCTGGCTGCGGGCGGTCGCGGCCTCGGTGAAGAGCGGTTCGAGGGCGAGGTCGTCGCCGCGCCGCATCGCCCACCACGGGTTCTGCCATCCATAACGCACCACGGAGATCTGCGACTCCGCCTCGGTGCGCTCGAACTGCTCGCAACTCGAGACCAGGTCGCGGGCGTCACGCAAGGGGCAGTTCGGCATGAGCTGGCAGACGGAGGCGAATCCGTCGCCCGAGGGATCGAGCCGCTCGAGAGCGTCGACGGTGGCCGCCGAGACCGGCACGAAGTCGTCGGACAGCCGAGCCTCCCGCAGGAAGGGGACCTCGGCGCCGTGACGGCTGGCGGCCTCCGCGATCTCCTCGCTGTCCGTCGAGACCACGACGCGCTCGAACAGACCGCTCTCGAGAGCCGCCTCAAGGGTGTAGGCGAGCAGCGGCCGGTCCAGCAGCGGCACGAGGTTCTTGCCGGGGATCCTCTTGGAGCCGCCGCGGGCGGGGATCACCGCGAGACGGCCCGGAACCGCGCTCACGACAGCCTCCTGGCAGGGCTGCCTACGTACACGCCGGGTTCGGAGACGTCCGCGACCACGACGGCGCCGGCGCCGACGACGCTGCCGGCGCAGATGGAGACGCCGTGGATGACGGTGGCGCCGGCGCCGATCATGCAGTGATCGCCGATCCGCACGCCGCCGCTCACGGTCGCGCCGGGCGCCACATGAACGTCGTCGCCGAGGATGCAGTCGTGCTCGATCGTCGCGTTGGTGTTGAGGATGCAGGCGTCGCCGGTCTGCGCGCCACTGTTCACGATGACGCCGTCGAACACCATGGTGCCGGCGCCGAGCCGCACCTCTTCATTCACGACCGAGTGTGGCGAGACGACCACCGGCGTCTCGAAGCCGACTGCGGCGGCGGCGCGCTGCAGTCGCAGCCGGAGCGAGGAGCCGTCGACCTTACCGACGCCGACAAGCGCTGCGCAGCCGGGGTGCCCGGCGAGGACGCCGGCCAGCGCGTCGTCGCTTCCGAGGCGCGCCGCGCCGAGGATCACGCCCCGATCGTCCCGGTCCGTATAGCCGACGATGCTCCAGCCCAGCTTGCGCAGGACCGCGATGAGCACCTTGGCGTGCCCCCCGCCCCCGATGACGACCGCATCAGCCACGTCTGCCCACCACTCCTCTCTTGCGGTCCGGCCGCAGCCCGACCACTACACGATAGCATCGGCCCGACAGACTCCGCGCAAGCCGCCAGCCTGCTGAGCGACCCGTGCGAGGCGAGGGGGTGCTCGGCCGGCCGCGCGCAAGGAGGGCTTCGTCGTCCTGGGCCCGCGCGAGTTGGCGCCCGCTCAGCTCAGTACGCCCCGCGCTTATTGAGCACCGCGGGCACCGTCTCCATCAGGAGCTTGATGTCCCAGCTCAGGCTCCAGCCCGTGACGTACATGTAGTCGAGCTTCACCATCTCGTCGAACGGGATGTTGGTCCGCCCGAGCACCTGCCACAGGCCGGTGATCCCGGGCGTGATGTCCAGGCGCTTCTGCGTCCACCCGCGGCACTGCTTGGCCTCCTCGATCCACAGCGGCCGCGGGCCGACAAGGCTCATGTCGCCCTTCATCACGTTGAGGATCTGCGGCAGCTCGTCGATGCTCCAGCGACGCAGAGACCCGCCGATGCGCGTGATGCGCGGGTCTTCCTTGAGCTTGAACATGGGCCCGTCGTAGTCGTTCTGCATCTCCGCGAGCTCGAGCCGCGCCTCATCGGCGCCGACGTACATCGAGCGGAACTTGAAGATCAGGAACGGCTTGCCCCCCCGCCCCATGCGCTCCTGGCGGTAGAAGACCGGCCCACGAGAATCCAGCTTGATGATGATCGCCACGACGCCCATGAACGGCAGGATGGGGATGCAGAGCAGGCCGCCGACGACAAGGTCGAACGCGCGCTTGACGGCCATGTTGAAGCGGCTGAGCTCCACGTGGCCGACGTCGAGGAGCGGGATGCCCTCGACGTCGTCGACCAGCGCCCGCGAGCTCACGACCTCGAACAGCCGCGGCACGATGTTGACCTTGACGCCGCTGTCGGCGCAGGCGCGCACGACGCGCAGGAAGTCGTTATGGCGCGCGCGAGAGAACGCCACGATCACCCGGTCGACCTGCTGCCCGGCGACGATCGCGTCCAGGTCGTCCAGCGCGCCAATGACCTTGACCTCAGGACCGCCGCGGCCGTTGCGCCGCGGCTCGCCGTCGTCCAGGAACCCGATGAGGTCGACGCGATACTCGGGATGCGCGGCGATCTTGGCCGCCAGCGTGTGGCCGACCTCTCCGGCTCCGATGATGAGCACTCGTTCCTTGAACGAGCGCCGCGACCAGACCGTGACACGTCCGATCCACCGTGCGGACGGAACGAGGACCGCGGCGAAGGCCCAGAACACGATCAGCATGGCGATCGGCGCATCGGCGCCGAGGACCAGCGCCAGGACGATCAGGAGCAGCCAGCTCGCCGACGTCAGCGCGGTCAGGCCGTTGAGAGACTCGGCGAGGTTGAAGCCGCCGATGCTCCGCCCCGGCTCGCGGTACAGCCCGAACCCCCAGAGTGCCGCGATCCAGTACGGCGTGAGCACCAGAAGGAGAAGCGCCCCGGCGCCCGGCCTGCCCGCGAACGACCCGTTCAGCTCCCCAAGGAGCGGCAGGTGATGCAGCTCGAGGGCGAGCCCGACGGCGAGGAGCGCCGAGATCACGAGCGCGGTCGTGTCGGCGGTAAGCGTCGCTGCGACGCGAAGACTCGACGGCCGGTGCGTCCTCACGCCGTCCTCACGGGTCCCCGCAGCAGTGCTGGACGCGTGTCGCGCCCGGTGTTGTTCGAGTGTGCCATCAGTCACGTTCACAATATCGGCAACACCTGACGGACGCATGAGCGGAGACTCGCCCGCGGCAGGAGGAATCTCGCGAGGAGGCGGCTTCCCGGGTGGAGCGTGCAGTGCCATCTGTCGTGTCTCCCCCGCCGGTCTCGACGCACTACAGGATGACGTCGACGGCCTTGATCAAGACCGCCCTGCCGCCGTCGGCGATGATGAGGGCCGCGTCGAGCCGGACCGGGCCCTCGGCGACCTCGAAAGCCTGCGGCAGTTCGGTCGTGAAGCGCCGCAGGATGATGTCGGTGCGCACCCCGATGACGGAGTCACGCGGCCCCGTCATCCCGACGTCGGTCATGTAGGCCGTCCCGCCGGGGAGCACGCGCGCGTCACTCGTCTGCACGTGGGTGTGCGTGCCGAGCACGGCGGTGACCCTTCCGTCCAGGTAGTGGCCCATGGCGACCTTCTCGCTGGTCGCCTCGGCGTGGAGGTCCACGACGATCGTCTCGGCGAGTTGCTGTGCTTCGTCGACGAGCCGGTCGACGATCCGAAAGGGCGACATGCCGGTCTGCAGGAACAGCTCGCCGGCGAGGTTGATGACCGCCACTTCGTCGCCGGCGGCCGACGGCCGCACGGTCAGGCCGCGGCCGGGCGCGCCCGGAGGGTAGTTGGCCGGCCGCACGATCCGGTCGTCGGTGGCGAGGAAGGGGTAGACCTCCTTCTGCCGCCACACGTGGTTCCCCGTGGTGATGACGTCCACGCCCCCCGAAAGCAGCCTCTCCGCGATCTTGGAGGTGATGCCGGCGCCGTTGGCCGCGTTCTCACCGTTGGCGATCACGAAGTCGACCGCATGCTCCTCCGTGAAGTCCGGGAGCCAGCGCAGCAGAGCATCCCGCCCGGGCTTCCCGAAAACATCACCGACGAAGAGGATATTCATAGCTCCATCCTACCCGACCTCCACCGGGAGAGACCCCAGCGCGTCCGGACTGGTCGTGCCATACTCAGCGCACGATGAACGAGCCGGACTGCCCCTACCTCATCCGCGAGACGATCGCGTATCGCGAGAGCCTCGACCTGTCCCGGACGGCGCCGACCACGGTGATCGTGAGCTGGCAGTGCTCGCACCCGTTCCACGGCATCCGCCTGGAGCTCGGGGACGCACCCGGCCACGTCGCCGACCACTGTTCGGCCTGCACGTTGCCGCGACCGGGTGGAACGAAGCGAAGGGATGAGCCGCGGCGCCGGCAGCCGGACGCCGTCGAGTGACGCGGCCGGCCTGGCTCAGCCGCCGATGAGAAGGCGCAGCGCGCCTTCCGCGGCATCGAGGAGCGGGCCCGGGAAGAGACCCACGAGCACGACGCCGAGCGCCGCGACCGTGACGGCGGTGATCACGCCGACCTGCGAGCTCTCGACTTCTTCCGTGACCTCCGCCCCTTCGGGCGCCTCCCGGAAGTACATGTACCAGACGACGCGCAGGTAGTAGTACGCGGACACGGCGCTCATCACGACGGCGATGATGGCGAGCCACGTGAGGTCCGCCTGGATGACCGCCGTGAACAGGTAGAACTTGCCCCAGAAGCCGACTGTCGGCGGGATGCCCGTCAGCGACACCATGAACAGCGCCATGAGGATCGCCGGCCACGGCAGGGTGCGGCCCAGGCCGGCGAGGCCTTCCAGCGAGTAATCGTACTCGCGGCGCGCCCGGATCCAGATGAGCACGCCGAAGGCGCCGAGGTTCATGAGCGCGTAGGCGGCCAGGTAGAACAGGATGGCGCTGACGCCGAGCGTGTCCCCGCTCTTGCCGGCGGCGATGATGCCCAGAGTCAGGTAGCCGGCGTGGGCGATGCTCGAGTAGGCGAGCATGCGCTTGAGGTTGCGCTGAGGCAGCGCGAGCACGTTCCCCACCACCATCGTGAGGATCGCGAGAATGATCATGATGTGGCCCCAGTGGGTCCAGTCGGCGCCGGCGGCCATCAGGAAGAGCTTGGCGAAGCCGAGGAAGGCGGCGGCCTTGACGCCGGTGGCCATGAAGGCGGTGACCGGGGTGGGCGCCCCTTCGTAGACGTCAGGCGCCCAGCTGTGGAACGGCACGGCCGAGACCTTGAAGCCGAAGCCGGTGACGACGAGCACGAAGGCGACCACCAGGAAGCCGTCGGCGGCGAGCCCGTTCAGCTGCAGGCCGGCGAGGCCGGCGGCGATGCCCGAGTAGGTCGTCGCGCCGGTCGCCGCGTACAGCAGCGCCAGGCCGAAGGCCAGGATCGCCGACGAGAAGGCGCCGGTGACGAAGTACTTGAGCGACGCCTCGGTCGACTTCTCGTCGCGCCAGATGTAGCCGGCGAGGATGTAGGTCGGCAGCGACATGAGCTCGAACGAGACGAAGAAGGCGATGATGTCGGTGCTGATCGCCATGCCGATCATGCCGGTGACGATCAGAAGGAGCAGGCCGTAGAACTCGCCGCGCGCGGCCTGCCGCCTGGCGAGGTATGCATCGGAGAGCAGCACGGCCAGGACGCCGATGGCGCAGAACAGCACGACCGCGTACAGCGCGTACCGGTCGTGCCCGATCATCCCCGCGAAACCGACGACGGCCTCGCGGCGACCGAACGTCAGGCCCCCGGTGAAGACACGCCAGACGGCGAAGCCCGCGGTCCACTGGCCCCACTGCCCGATGGCCACGGCGGCTCCGCACAGCAGGCCGGCCACGGCGATCCAGGCGAGCCCGCCCTTGCGCTTGAGGAAGAGGTCGGCGAGGAAGACCACGATCGCGGCGACCGCGACGACGACACCGGGGAGGATCACGGAGACGGTGTTGTTCAGCGGCATCTAGAACAGCCCCCTGACTGAGTCGACGAGCTGCGCCAGTGCGCCGATGCCCGCGCTCGTGTCGTTCAGCGACGGGGTGACGCGGTGGAGGATCACTTGCACGGGCACGTGCAGGAACTCGAGGAACGTCTGCGGGTAGACGCCCATCCAGATGACGAAGACGACCAGCGGGAGCAGCGAGACGATCTCGCGCAGGCCGAGGTCCTTGAGCGCGAACGAGGGCTTGACCTCGTCGTCGCCGCGGTCGTTGAACATCGTGCGCTGGAACATCCAGAGGAGATAGGCGGCGGCGAGGATCACGCCGAGCGCCGCCACCGCCGCCATCCAGCGCGAGTACTCGAAGACACCGAAGAGGCTGAGGAACTCGCCCACGAAGCCGCTCAGCCCCGGCAGGCCCAAGGAGCCGAAAGCGAAGAACAGCAGGAAGCCGGCGGCAATCGGCATCGGCTTGGCGAGCGAGCCCATGTCGGCGATCAGCCGCGTGTGCGTGCGCTCGTAGATGAAACCGACCATGAGGAAGAGGGCGCCTGTGAGGAACCCGTGGCTGAGCATGACGAGGATCGCGCCCTCGATGCCCGCGGCGTTGCCGACGAGGGCGATGCCCGCGAAGATGCCCGCCGTGACGAAACCCATGTGGCTCACGCTCGAGTAGGCGACGAGCTTCTTGAGGTCCTTCTGCATCAGCGACACCAGCGCGCCGTACACGATCGCGACCACCGACAGGCCGACGACCCACGGGACGAAGGTGACGGCGGCGTCCGGGAAGAACGGCAGGCAGAAGCGCAGCATGCCGTAGCCGCCCATCTTCAGGAGGACGCCGGCCAGGATGACGGACCCTGCCGTCGGCGCCTCGACGTGCGCGTCGGGGAGCCAGGTGTGGACCGGGAACATCGGCACCTTGATGGCGAAGGCCACGAAGAAGGCGAGGAACGCCCAGAACTGCAGGTGGTAGGAGTACACGACCTTGCTGAGCGCCTGGATGTCGAACGTCAGCGCCCCGCTCGAGTCCTTGACGTAGTACACGACGGCGATGATCGCCAGCAACATGAGCAGGCTGCCGATGAGCGTGAACAGGAAGAACTTGATCGCCGCGTAGATGCGCCGCGGACCACCCCACACGCCGATGATGAAGTACATCGGGATGAGCATGGCCTCCCAGAACACGTAGAAGAGGAAGAGGTCGGTGGCGCAGAACACGCCGACCATGCCGACCTGGAGCAGCAGCAGCGAGACGAAGAAGCCCAGCTCGCGGTCCTTGACGTAGTTCCAGCTGGCGATGATGACGATCACGCCGAGCAGCGTCGTGAGGAAGACGAGCAGGGCGGCGATGCCGTCGACGCCCATCCCGTAACGGATGTTGAGCGGCTTGATCCAGCTGATGTTCTCGGCGAACTGCATGCCGGGCAGCTTGGTCTTGAAGGCGAAGAGCATCCACGCCGACAGCGCGAACGCGGCCAGCGTCACGATGAGCGAGATCACCTTGTAGACGACCGGCTTGCCACGGCCGACGAGCAGGATCAGCACCACGCCGGCGAGCGGCAGGAAGGTGATGACGGAGAGCAGCGGGAACCCGATCTGATCGCTCCAGCTCATGTCAGCTCCCCCACACCCAGGCGAGGACGACGACGAGCGCGATCATGCCGCCGAACACGTACAGTGCGTAGTTCTGCACGCGGCCGGTCTGGATGGGCCGCAGCCGGTCGCCGATCCAGCCCCACAGCAACGCGATGCCGTTGACGGCGCCGTCGATGATCTTGGCGTCGACGAAGGTCCAGAGCCAACCGGCGAAGCCGAGCGTGGCGCCGACGGGCACGACCGCGTAGATGTCGTCCATGTAGACCTTGTTGAGGCTCGCCTTGTACGCCCACGGCACGCGCTCGGCGATGCGGCCGGGGACGTCGGTCTGGCGCATGTACAGCCACCAGGCGATGGCGATGCCGACGAGCGCCAGCACCAGGGAGACTCCCATGAGCGCGCCGCCCTCGCCGATCCACGTGAACGGCTCGTGCTCCAGGTCGAAGAACACCGGCTCGAGGAAGCCGTGCAGCCAGCCCGACTCGGGCGGCACGCCGACCAGCAGGCCGAGCCCGAGCGCCGGTATCGAGAGAAGGATGAGCGGCACGGTCATGACCGGCGGCGACTCGTGGATGTGCGCCTGCACCTCGGCGTCGGAGCGGTTCTCGCCGAAGAACGTGAGGAAGATGAGGCGGAACACGTAGATGCCGGTGAGCAGCACGATGAGGAGCCCGACGGCCCAGACCAGGTAGTAGCCGTCGATGAAGGTCGCACCGAGGATCTCGTCCTTCGCCCAGAAGCCGGCGAAGGGGATGACGCCCACCATCGAAAGAGCGCCGATGAGCATCGTCCAGAACGTGATGGGGATCTTCTTGCGCAGCCCGCCCATCTTGCGCATGTCCTGCTCGCCGCCCATGGCGTGGATCACCGAGCCGGAGCAGAGGAACATGAGGCCCTTGAAGAAGCCGTGCGCGAACAGGTAGAAGATCCCGGCCACCCACGCTCCGGCCCCGAGGGCCACGAACATCAGCCCCAGGGACGAGATGGTGGAGTAGGCGATCACCTTCTTGATGTCGTTCTGGGTGATCGCGATGTACGCCGCGAAGATGGAGGTGAAGATCCCCACCACCATGACCACGGTCATCGCCGTGTCGCTCTGGATGAACAGCGGGTAGGAGCGCGCGACCATGTACACGCCGGCGTTGACCATGGTGGCGGCGTGGATGAGCGCGCTGACCGGCGTGGGGCCTTCCATGGCGTCCGGGAGCCAGACGTGCAGGGGGAACTGCGCGCTCTTGCCGATCGCGCCGGTGAAGAGCAGCAGGCAGATCCAGGTCATGAGGCTCGGCGCGATCTCGCCCTTCTCCGCCGCCTCGAACACGCCGGTGAACTGCAGCGTGCCGGTGGCGACGAAGATCGCGAACATCGCCAATGTGAAGCCGAAGTCGCCGACTCGGTTGACGATGAACGCCTTCTTGCCCGCCTGACTCGCGCTCTTCTTGCGGAACCAGAAGCTGATCAGCAGGTACGAGCAGAGGCCGACGCCCTCCCAGCCGAGGAACAGCAGGAGGTAGCTGTCGGCGAGGATGAGCACGAACATCGCGAACATGAACAGGTTGAGGTAGGCGAAGAACCGGTAGTAGCCCTCGTCCCCGTGCATGTAGCCGATCGAGTAGTAGTGCACGAGCATGCCGATCACGCCGACGACCAGCAGCATGACGCCGGTCAGCGTGTCGACCTGGAAGCCCCACGGCACCGTGAACTGGCCGGCGGCGATCCAGGTGAAGGCGTTCCAGACGAACGTCTCCTCCTGGTGGCGGAACGCCCACTCGAAGCCGTAGACGGACAGCACGGCCGAGATGGTCACCATGGCCACCGGGAAGATGTGCGCGTGCTTGCCCCAGCGCTTGCCGAACAGCAGCGTCACGATGAACCCCAGCAGCGGCAGCAGCGGGATGAGCGCGACGGCGATCTTCATGTACCCGGTCCCCTCCACGTGACCCCCGTCAGCCCTTGAGCTCGTCGAAAGTGTCGGTCTGCACGGTGCGCCTGTTGCGGTAGTTGGCGATCACGATCGCCAGGCCGACGGTCACTTCGGCGGCGGCCAGCACGATGATGAAGAGCGCGAAGAGCGTGCCCGCACCCTTGGCGCCGGCGCGGAAGTTGGCGGTCGCGACCAGAGCCAGGTTCACGGCGTTGAGCATGATCTCGAGGCTCATCACCACGAGGATGACGTTGCGGCGCGCGAGCACGCCGAACGCGCCGATGCAGAACAGCAGGAACGAGAGCAGCAGCCACCAGTACAGGGCGTTCACGGGCGCTCCTTCTCGCGCGTCGCCAGCACGATGGCGCCGATCATGGCGGCGACGAGCACGAGCGAGACGAGCTCGAACGGGAACACGTAGCGGTCGAAGATGAGCCGGGAGAGCTGGCGCAGGCCCGGTGTCAGCGACTTGTCGCCGATCTGGCCGATGTCGGACGACAGCGCAACGAAGGCGAGCACCGCGGCGCCGACGAGCGCCACGACGGCGGCGATCGCCGTCTGGCGGTTGAAGAAGAGGTCGTACCCGCCGTGCTGCACCTCGGTGAGCATGATCGCGAAGATGATGACGATCGAGATGGCGCCGACGTACACGAGGATCTGGATGATGGCCACGAGCGGCGCGTTGAGCAGCGCGTAGGCGAACGCCACGCCGAGGAAGCAGAACACCATCGAGACGGCGGAGTACATGATCTTCCTGAACAGCACGACGCCGAGGCCGCAGACGAGCACCCACGCGGCCACGATGACGAAGAACCAGGGATGGAAGTCGCCGCCGGGCATCAGGCCTCTCCCCCCGGGTCGTCCAGCGAAACCGGGTCGTCCTTGATCGGCTGCCAGACCCAGCCCAGGCCACGCTCGGCGTCGAGGGCGTGCGGGACGAGATCGGCGACGGTCTCACGCAGCGAAGCGACCGGGCGCGACTCGCGGATGTAGAGCGACTCGCGCGACATCGTCGTGCGGCTGTAACCGGCGAGCTCGAAGAAGTCGGTCTGCTCGAGAGCGTCGTAGGGACAGACCTCGACGCACTCGCCGCAGAAGATGCAGCGGCTCTCGTCGAGGTCGTAGCTGCCGAGGATGCGCGGGTTGGTCTCGATGGAGCCCGTGGGGCACGTCTCGGCGCACTTGCCGCAGCTCACGCAGCCGACCAGCTGGAGCGGCAGGTTGTCGGCGGTGCTGACGATGGTGTCGAAGCCGCGGTCCATGTTGTCGTAGCAGCTCGACCCGACCTCCATGCGGCACACGCGCACGCAGCGGCCGCAATTGATGCAGCGATTGGGCTCGCGCATGATGAAGTCGTGGCGGAAGTCGGCCGGGTAGTCGTGGGCGTCGCCACCGTGGAAACGATTCTTGAACACCTCGTACTCGATGCCGTACCGCTGCAGGTCGCACTTGCCGTTGGCCGGGCAGTAGCACTGCAGGCAGAGCTCGGCGCCGCGGACGGCCTCGTCCTCACTGAAGCCGAGCTCGATCTGCGTGAAGTTGGTCTTGCGGTCGCCCGGCTCGAGCTTGGGCATCTCGGCCGGCGGGCTGGGATGCGACACGTCGGTGGTCATGTCGATGAAGACCGGCGGGATCTCGGCCATGCGCGCGAGGCGCGGGTCCAGATCGGTCCGGTCGCTCAGCGCGTTGAAGAACGGCGTGGCCTTGAGCTCGGCGAGCGACTGTGAGAGGTCCGCCATGTCCTCGCCGCGCAGGAAGGCGTCCATGCTCCAAGCGGCCTTCTTGCCCTGGGCGACGGCTTGGATCACGGTCTGCGCGCCGAGCACGGCGTCGCCGCCGGCGAACACGCGCGGGTCCTCCGTCTGGAAGGTCCAGTCGTCCACCTGGATGGTGCGCCACTTGGTGCGCTTGACGCCCTGCTCCTCGCTGGTGCCGTCGAGATCGGGGAACTGGCCGATGGCGGCGATGACCTGGTCGCACTCGATGACGAACTCGGAACCCTCGACGGGTACGGGGCGGCGGCGGCCGGAGGCATCGGGCTCGCCGAGCTCCATGCGCTGCATCTCGATGCCGGTGACCTTGTTGGCGGCGTCGGCGATCACGCGCACGGGGGCGCACAGGAGCTCGAGCTTGACGCCCTCCTCCTCAGCCTCGTCGACCTCGGTGTGGTGCGCCGGCATCTCCTTGCGGGAGCGGCGGTAGAGGCAGGTGACCTCGGCCGCGCCTTTGCGCACGCTGGTACGGCAGGCGTCCATGGCGGTGAAGCCGCCGCCGATCACCACGACCTTCTTCCCCACGTGCACGTCGCCGTTGAGCTCCAGCTCACCGAGGAAGTCGACCGCGGTGACGACGCCCTCGGCGTCCTCGCCGTCGCAGCCCATGCCGTTGCTGTTGAACGCGCCGAGAGCGAGGAACACGGCGTCGTACTCGGCGGTGAGCTCCTCGAGCTGGTAGTCGACGCCAAGCCGGCTGTTCGGCTGCAACTCGACGCCCATGCGCCACAGCACGTTGATCTCCTTGTCCAGGAGGTCGCGCGGCAGGCGGTAGCTCGGGATGCCGTAGCGAAGCATGCCGCCCGGCTTGGGCAGGGCCTCGAAGATCTTGACGGAGTGGCCCTCGAGCCGGGCGTAGAAGGCGGCGGCGAGGCCGGCGGGCCCGCCGCCCACGATGGCGATCTTCTTGCCGGTGTCGGCCTTGGGCTCGACCGGCAGCAGCAGCTCGCCCGTCTGCTCCTCGTCGATCGTCTGATCGGCCATGAAGCGGTGGAGCTGGCAGATGGTGATGGGGTGCTCGACGAGCTGGCGGCGGCAGGGACCCTCGCACGGTCGCGGGCACACGCGCCCGAGCACGGCCGGGAACGGCAGGTCCTCGCGCAGCTTGCGCACGCCGTTCTTGTAGTCCTTGTGCGCGATGTAGTCGAGGAACTGCGGGATCTTGATGTGCGTCGGGCAGGCGTCGCGGCAGGGCGGCGTGCAGAAGGAGTTGTGGTCGCTGAGCAGCAGCTCGAGGTAGAGGTGCCGCATGGCGCGGACCTTCTCGGTGCTCGTCTTGACGACCATGCCGTCGCTCACGGCCGCCGAGCAGCTCGGGACCATCTTGCGGGCGCCCTCGACCTCGACGATGCACATGCGGCACGCCGCCGTGGCGGGCAGGCGCGGCTCGTAGCAGAGCGTCGGGATGTGGACGCCGATGCGCTGGGCGGCCTCGAGGATGGTGTCGCCGCGGTCGCAGGCGACCTCCTGCCCGTCGATGGTGACCAGCACCTGATCGGGTCGCGGCTTGGCCTGCGTGATGTTCTCGACGGTGGTCGCCATGCTCAGGCCTCAGCTCCCGAAGCGCCGACCACAGCCTGCTCGACGCCCGACCGTACTTTGACGGCGTCGAACTTGCAGACCTGGCGGCAGGTGTCGCACTTGATGCAGTTGGCGACGTCGATGACGTGCAGCTGCTTCTTCTCGCCGGTGATGCACGACGTGGGGCACTTCTTGGCACAGAGCGTGCAGCCGGTGCAGGCGTCGGCGTCGATGTAGTACGTGATGAGCGACTTGCACTTGCCGGCCGGGCAGCGCTTCTCGCGGATGTGGGCCTCGTACTCGTCGCGGAAGTACTTGATGGTCGTGAGCACCGGGTTCGGGGCGGTGCCGCCGAGCGCGCAGAGGGAGCCCTCGATGATGTAGTGGCCCATCTCCTCGAGCAGCTCGATGTCGCCCTCGCGACCGTCGCCCTCGATGATGCGGTCGAGGGTCTCGAGCATGCGCTTGGTGCCGAGGCGGCAGGGGACGCACTTGCCGCACGATTCCTTCTGCGTGAAGTCGAGGAAGAAGCGCGCGAGGTCGACCATGCAGGTCTCTTCGTCGACCACGACCATGCCGCCGGAGCCGACGATGGCGCCGGTCGCGGCGAGGCTCTCGTAGTCGACCGGCGTGTCGAGCAGGTGTGCCGGGACGCAGCCGCCGGACGGGCCGCCGAGCTGGACGGCCTTGAACTGCTTGCCGCCCTTGATGCCGCCGCCGACGTCGAAGATCAGGTGGCGGAGACTGGAGCCCATGGGCACCTCGACGAGCCCGCCGTTGACGATCTTGCCGGCGAGGCTGAAGGCCTTGGTGCCGCGGCTGGTCTCGGCGCCGAGCGTAGCGTAGGCCTCGGCGCCGTTCTTGACGATCCACGGGACGTTGGAGAACGTCTCGACGTTGTTGATGTTCGTGGGCTTGCCCCAGAGGCCGCTGACCGCCGGGAACGGCGGCCGCGTGCGCGGCATGCCGCGCTTGCCCTCGATGGAGGCGATGAGCGCCGTCTCCTCGCCGCAGACGAAGGCGCCGGCGCCGAGCTTGAGATGCAGGTTGAACTCCCAGCCGGTGCCGAAGATGTCGTTACCCAGATAGCCGCGCTCCTCGGCGGCGGCGACCGCCATGGTGAGGCGCTTGACGGCCGTCGGGTACTCGGCGCGCACGTACACGTAGCCCTCGTGGGCGCCGATGGCGTAGCTGCCGATGATCATGCCCTCGATGACGGCGTGCGGGTCGCCCTCGAGGATGGAGCAGTCCATGAACGCGCCGGGGTCGCCCTCGTCGGCGTTGCAGATGAGGTACTTCTCGTCGCTCTTGGACTGGTTGGCGAATTTCCACTTGACGCCCGTGGGGAACCCGGCGCCGCCGCGGCCGCGGATGCCCGAGTCGGTGATCTCTTCGATGATCCACTCGGGAGTCTTCTCCGTGAGAGCCATCCGGGCGGCCTCGTACCCGCCGACGGCGACGTAGGCGTCGATGGTCTCGGGGTTGATGACGCCGACGTCGCGCAGCGCGATGCGCGTCTGCAGCTTGTAGAAGCCGATGTCGCGCCAGTCGCGGATGCGCTCGCCGGTCTGCTCGTCCTTGTAGAGGAAGCGCTCGACCGGCTGACCGCCCTTGAGGTGCTCCTCCACCACCTTGGTGACGTCCCTGGGCTTGAGGTGGCCATACAGCGTGTCGTCGCTGAGCACCACGACGGGGCTCATCGAGCACAGGCCGTGGCAGCCGATGATGCTGACCTCGACCTTGTCGCCGAGACCGGCCGTCTGGACCTCCTGCACGAACGCATCGTAGACGGCCATGGAGCCGGCGAACAGGCAGGCGGTGCCGGCGCAGACCTTGACGTTGTAGCCGCCGCCCGGACGCTCGCCGACGCTCACGTTGCGAGCCTCGGTCTCGGGAGCCGGGATGGTGATCTCGTCAGTCATGGTGCCTCTGCTCACCCCTTCGCACCGCCGACCTCTTCCATGAGGTCGCGGATGATCTTGCGTGTCTGGTCAGGGGTGAGGCCGCCGTAGGTCTGGTCGCCGATGCGCATGACGGGAGCCTGCGAGCAGGCGCCCATGCAGGCGACGGACGACAGCGTGAACTTCATGTCCGTGGTCGTCTTGCCGTCGGCGATCCCGAGTTCTTCCTCCAGAGCCTCGGTGATCTGGACCGCTCCCGCGACGTGGCAGGCGGTGCCGTGGCAGACGTCGATGATGTACTCGCCGACCGGTGAGAGCCGGAACTGGTTGTAGAAGCTGGAGACGCCGTAGATCTGGCTCAGCGAGACGCCGGTCTGCAGGCTGAGCTCCTGGAGAGCGACGCGCGGCAGATAGCCATAGACCTCCTGCGCGTTCTGCAGCATGGCGATGAGGCCGGTGCCGTGCTCGTAGTAGTCGTCGAGCACCGGCTGCAGATCCTTGAGCTCGATGCCCTGCTGCGCCGCGAGGCGCGCCTCGGCGATGCGCGCCGCGTTGGGCACCGGCAGACGGTACTTGCTCGTGTGATTGACGCGGATGACCTGCACCGGGCAGTTGCTCTCGCACAGGGTGCAGGAGCGGCAGCGCGGCTCGCCGCTCGCGGGGTCGATGACCACGCGGAAGAGGCCGCGGCTGCGCGCCGGCAGCGCCTCGCGCTGCTCCGGGTACTGGACGGTGAGCTTCTTCTTGGGCAGATGGCTCATCGTCTGCCGCATGGCCTTGAACATGCCGAGCATCAGGCGCTCACCACCGGCTGGCGCTCACGCTGCTTGCGCAGGCGGCGCTTGAGGATCGGGTCGAACAGGCCCACGAAGGCGAAGAAGGAGACCCAGCCGAAGACCAGGAGGCCCCACTTCCAGCTCGGTACCCACAGGATGATCGCCGCCGTGGCGAGGATGTTGACGAGCCCGAGCGGGATGAGGATCTTCCAGGCGAACGCCATGAGCTGATCCACCTGCAGGCGCGGGATGCTGAAGCGGATCCAGACCAGCGCCGACACGAGCACGTACGTCTTGGCGAGGAACCAGAAGATACCGATCCACTCGATGCCCCAGAACTGGATGGCGCCGGCCCAAGGGCCCATCCAGCCGCCGAAGAACAGCGTCACGGCGACCATGGACATGATCGTGAGGCCCGCGTACTCGTTGAGGTAGAACATGCCGAAGCGCATGCCCGAGTACTCGGTGGCGTAGCCGGCGACCAGCTCGGACTCGGACTCGGGCAGGTCGAACGGGCCGCGGTTAAGCTCGGCGATCGAGGCGATGTAGAACATGAGGAAGGTGAACGGCGCGTAGAAGCCGATCCACTCGTAGTTCGCCTGGAAGGCGACGATGACGTCGACGCGCAGCGACCCGACGATCATCGCCACGATGAGCAGGCTGAGGAGCATCGGGATCTCGTAGCTGATCATCTGGGCGGCGGCGCGCAGCGCGCCGACCAGCGAGTACTTGTTGCGCGACGCCCAGCCGCCCATGAGGATCGAGAGCGTCGTGAAGCTGGTGATGGCGACGAGGAAGATGACGCCGACGTTGAGACTCGTCGCCATGAAGCCGCCGGTGTACGGGATCACGAGCTGGATGGAGACGGCGCCGATCATCACCGTCACCGGCGCGAGCGTGAACAGCACCGGGTCGGCGAGCAGCGGACGGAAGTCCTCCTTGCCCATCATCTTGAAGGCGTCGGCGACGCTCTGCAGCACGCCCTGCGGGCCGGTCCGGTTGGGGCCGAGCCGGTCGCCGATGAACGCCATGAAGCGGCGCTCGTAGAAGATGTTGACCAGCGCCGCGACGAACACCACCGCGTAGGCGATGACGACGAAGAGGACGGCCCTGAGGATGTCGACGAGGATGTCCACTTAGCGGTCGATGCCTCCGAGCACGAGGTCGATGCTGCCCGAGATGGCCACCGCGTCGGCGATCTTGTTGCCGCTGAGGAGCTTCGGGAACAGCTGCAGGTTGCAGAAGCAGGGGTCGCGGTACTTGAGCCGGTACGGATACCGCGACCCGTCGCTCTCGATGTACGTGCCGTACTCGCCGCGCGGGTTCTCCTGGCCGACGTAGGCGGAGCCCGGCGGCGGCGTGATGACGTAGGGAGCGCGCAGCGAGCCCAGCTGGACCGGGCCTTTAGGGAGCATGTCCAGGCACTGTTCGATGATCTTGAGACTCTCACGCATCTCGTCCATGCGGCAGCGATAGCGGTCGAAGATGTCGCCGTGCTGCGCCGTGATGACCTCGAAGTCGAGCTCCGGGTACACCGAGTACGGCCGCGTGCGGCGCAGGTCGAGGTCGATGCCGGAGGCCCGCGCGTTGGGGCCGGTGATGCCGTAGTCGACCACGTCCTGCTGGGTGATGACGCCCTTGGCCTGCGTGCGCTGCAGGAAGACGGCGTTCGTGTCGACCAGCGCCTCGTACTCCTTGATCTTCTTCGGGAACATCTTGAGGAAGTCGCGGCACTTCTCCACCCAGCCGTCGGGGAGGTCGTAGCGCACGCCGCCGAAGCGATAGTAGTTGAACATCATGCGCGCGCCGGTGAGCTCCTCCATGAGGTCGAGGATGATCTCGCGGTCGCGGAACATGTAGAAGACCATCGCGGTGCCGAGCGGCGAGAGGTCGGCGGTGAACGTGCCGACCGCCACAAGGTGGCTGGCGATGCGCATGAGCTCGCCGGTGATGACGCGGATGAACTCCGCCCGCCGCGTGACCTGCATGCCGGCGAGCTTCTCGACGGTCATGACGTAGGCCCACTCGCAGTTGATGCTGGCGAGGTACTCCGTGCGGTCGACGATCGGGATGTACTGGAAATACGTGCGCTTCTCGGCCAGCTTCTCCTTGCAGCGATGCAGGTAGCCGATGACCGGGATCACGTCCTTGACGAGCTCGCCGTCGAGGGTCACGACCAGGCGCAGCACGCCGTGCGTGCTCGGATGCTGCGGCCCCATGTTGACGACGACCTCGTTGAAGGCCAGGCCGTCGACGTCGGAGCCCTCGCCGCGCGCCGTCGACTCCTCGATGCGGCGCAGGGCGAGCTTCACGGCCTCGTCCGGCTCGGGAGTCTCGAACTGGTCATACATGCGGGTGGTTCTCCGCGAGGTCGACGTAGTCTTTGCGCAGCGGGTGGCCGACGAAATCATCCTTGAGCAGAATGCGGCGCAGGTCGGGGTGGCCGGTGTAGACGATGCCGACCATGTCCCAGGACTCGCGCTCGTGCCAGTCGGCCGCCGGCCAGACGCCGGTCACCGTGTCGACCTCCGGCTTGGCGCGCGGCAGGTCGACATGCAGCTCGAGATAGGTGTTCGTCTTCCAGGAGTACACGTGGTAGACGCTCTCGAACGAGGTGCCGCGGTCGACGCCGGCGATCCAGTTGAGCGTCTCGTAGCCGGCGTCGGCGTCGGCCTTGAGGCGCGCGGCGACGTCCTTGAGCTTCGCCGGCGTGCAGCGGGCGACGACGGTGTCCGGCTCCTGGATGCGCACGTCGTCCAGCTCGCCGGCGAAGCGCTCCACGAGGAGCGCCGCGATGGCGTCCATGCTCATCGGATTGCTGCCGACCTGCAGGCCCATGATCAGGCGTCCGATTCCGAAGCGACGTCGGAGGCCGGCGCGAGCGCCTCGGCGGCGGCCGGCTTGGAGGGCACGAACTGGTACTGCTGGATCTTGCCCTGCAGCTCCAGCAGGCCCTGGAACAGCGCCTCGGGGCGCGGCGGGCAGCCGGGGATGTACACATCGACCGGCACGATCTTGTCGACGCCGTTGACCACGTTGTAGCCGTCGTAGAACGGGCCGCCGCTGGTGGCGCAGGCGCCCATGCTGATGACCCACTTGGGCTCCGACATCTGGTCGTACAGGCGCTTGAGCACCGGCGCCATCTTCTCGTTGACGGTGCCGGCCACGATCATGAGGTCGCACTGCCGCGGCGTGGGGCGGAACACCTCCATGCCGTAGCGGGCGATGTCGTAGCGGGCGAACCCCGACGTGAGCATCTCGATGGCGCAGCAGGCCAGGCCGTACGTGAACGGGAAGACCGAGTGCGAGCGCGCCCAGCTGAAGATGAAGTCGGCGGTGGTGGTGATGACGTTCGGCTCGCTGAAGTGCTCGAGCTTCGGGTACCTGACCGCCTTGACGCGCTCACTCATGCCCACTCGAGGGCCCCCTTGCGCCAGGCGTACAGCAACCCGAAGGCGAGCACGGCGATGAACAGCAGCATCTCGATGAACCCGGCGGTGCCGAGGCCGCGGAAGACGAGCGCCCACGGGAACAGGAAGGCCGACTCGACGTCGAAGACGAGAAAGAGGAGACCGTAGACGAAGTAGCGGACCGCGAACGGCTGCCACGGATTGCCGACCGGCGGGATGCCGCATTCGTAGGGCTGCAGCTTCTCCGGCGTGAGGTGGCTCGGATTGATGAGCTTGGAGAACAGAAGGATGACGACGACCAGCGCGGCTCCGGCGACGATGAAGAGCCAGACATACAGCCAGTCTGTGAGGTATGCATTCGTCATAAGATGAAGACGTCCGCACTCCCCCCCTGGGAGCCCCCGGACGCCTCGCGTACTGTACCAAAGCGCCTTCCTCAGAAGCAAACCCCCTTCTACACCGGTGGGGGTATACGGGTCTCTCGCGGATTTGCAGGTATTTCCTCCGCACGAGGAGGCCGCGTTGCACTTCGGCCCCGCGGCTCGTACGATGGAGCGGCATCGCTACCACGACCGAGGTGACCCCCACATGAGCATCGGCCCCGCCGAGATCATCATCGTCCTCGTGCTCGCCCTGCTGGTCTTCGGACCCAAGCGGCTCCCGCAGATGGGCAAGTCGCTCGGCAAGGGCGTGCGCGAGTTCCGCAAGGCCGCGGACACGGCCAAGACCGAGCTCGGTCTGGGCGAGGTCACCGACCAGATCAACGAGGTCAAGTCGACCTTCACCGAGCCTCTCAAGGGCGTCACCAGCACGATCGGCGACCTCAAGTCGAGCGTCGATCTCAAAGCGAGCATCGAAGCGCCGGCCGGCGCGGTCGCGGCGGCAGGCGCCGCCGGAGCCGCCGCGAGCGCGAGCACCCCCAGAAGCGGCTCCGCGCCGGCGTCACCGACGCCGGCTGCCGGAGCGTTCGACGAAGGACCGGAGACGCCGGCGGTCACCCCGCAGACGGCATTCGCCGACGTTCCACGATCGCCGGCGGCGCCGCAGGAGCCGGTCGCCGAAGCGCCCGTCGATTCACCGGAGGCGCCGGTCGCGCCCAAGGCGCCGGAAGGCCCTGTGGCCGCCGGCTCGCCGGCGGGTCCCGCGACCGGAGCCTGACCGCGTGGCGCTCACCCCCGAAGAACGACTGACGCTGTTCGAGCACCTCGACGAGCTGCGCAAGCGCCTGTTCGTCTGCCTCCTCGCCGCGACCGTCGGCGTCCTCGTCGCGGCGCTCTTCAACAGCTTCATGTTCGAGGCGCTGCTCTATCCGCTGCGCCAGGTGGCCAATCTCCCCGAGTCGGCCACCAAGATCACCACGTTCAGCCCGGCCGAGCCGTTCATGGTCAGCCTCAAGGTGTGGGTGGTCGGCGGGCTCATCCTGGCCGCGCCGATCATCATCTACGAGCTCTGGGCCTTCCTCGCGCCGGCCTTCAGCGCCAACGAGAAGAAGTACTTCTACCCGATCGTGCTCGCCACCACGGCCCTCTTCTTCATGGGCGTGGCGCTCGCCTACTTCCTCGTGCTGCCCAAGGGCCTCGCCTTCCTGCTCACCTTCAGCGCCGGCTTCTTCAACGTCCAGCTGCGCGCCAGCGACTACTTCACCTTCATGGCGCTCTTCATCCTCGCCTTCGGCGTGGTGTTCGAGCTCCCGGTCGTCCTCGTGCTGCTCGCCAAGCTGGGCGTCGTCGACGACAAGTGGCTGCGCAAGAACCGGCGCTGGGCGATCGTCGCCCTGGCCCTCGCGGCCGCCATCATCACGCCCAGCCAGGACGCCTTCAGCATGCTGGCGATGTTCATCCCTCTCTACGTCCTCTACGAGGTCTCGATCGTCCTCGCCCGGTTCGTCCAGCCGAAGAGGGAGGCCGGCGCCGTCGTTGAAGACTCCCCAGGAGACGACGACGACTCAGCCAGCCCTGCGCCCGCGTGAACGCGCGCGGGGCGTGCCGCGTCCCCTCTCGGGTAGAATGAGGAGCCATGGCTGACTACAACCGATACAGCGTCGAGCCCGAGGACATCCCGCGGCGCCGGCGCGAGCGCAAGAAGAAGAGGGCGAAGTCCAAGAGCCGCGTCTGGCTCATCGTCAAGCTCTTCGTCGTCGCCCTGCTCCTCGCCCTCATCGCCGGCCTCGCCGTCGCCGCCGGCGCCATCTACGCCATCTCACGCGACCTGCCGTCGCTCGACGAGCTGCAGCGAAGCCCGCTGGCCGTCAACACCACCATCTACGACCGCACCGGCAAGGTCCTCATCGCCGAGCTCCACGGCGGCGAGAACCGCGTGCTCGTACCGACCAGGAAGATCCCCGAGGTCATGAAGCAGGCCACGGTGGCCGTGGAGGACGAGCGCTACTACGAGCATCACGGCATCGACTACCAGGCCGTCGTCCGCGCCATGGTCCTCAACCTGCGCGCCGGCGGCGTCGTCCAGGGCGGCTCGACCATCACCGAGCAGTACGTCAAGAACGCCTACGTCGGCGACGAGCGCACCTATACGCGCAAGCTCCGCGAGGCCGTGCTCGCCTGGCAACTCGAGGACAGGTGGGACAAGGACAGGATCCTCGGCGCCTACCTCAACACGGTGTACTACGGCGCCGGCGCCTACGGCATCGAGGCGGCGGCACGCACCTACTTCCACAAGCACGCCTCGGGCCTCAACATCAAGGAGGCGGCGCTGCTCGCCGCGCTGCCCAAGTTCCCCTCCGCCTATTCGCCGACGACGGACAAGGAAATGGCCAAGGAGCAGCGCAATAAGGTGCTGCAGCTCATGGCCGACCAGGGCTACGTCACGCAGGAGCATGCCGACAAGCTCATGGCCAGCAAGGTCCGCGTCTACCGGCACCCGCCGAACTACAACAAGAGTCTGGCCGACTACTTCGTCTCCTACGTGACGAAAGAGCTCACCAAACGCTACGGCTCCGCCATGGTCTTCGACGGCGGCCTCAAGGTCACCACCAGCATCGACGTGAAGTGGCAGCAGGAGGCGATCGACATCATCAAGTCGACCACCGGACCGCTCGACTTCGGGTTCAAGCCGTCGGCCGCGCTCGTGGCCGTCGATCCGGCCAACGGCTACATCCGCACCATGGTCGGCGGCCTCGACTACAAGAAGCAGCAGTTCAACCTCGTCACGCAGGCGAAGCGGCAGCCGGGTTCTGCGATGAAGCCCTTCGTGCTCACCACGGCGGTCGAGCAGGGCATGGACCCCGACACCACCTACTACTCGTCGAAGAGTCCCATCATCATCCCGATGGGCGCCTACGCCCAGCCGTGGCTGGTCAACGGCGACGGACCGGGCGGGCCGGAGAGCGTGTCCGCGGCCACCACGATCTCCGACAACGTCGTGTTCGCACAGCTCAGCGTGGACGTCGGCCCGGACAACACCGTGGAGACGGCTCACCGGATGGGCATCACCAGCCCGCTGGACGCGGTCCCGTCGATCACGCTGGGTACCTCCGGCGTCACGCCGCTCGAGATGGCCGACGCCTATGCCACGCTGGCCGCCGGCGGCATCCGTCACAAGCCGCAGGCGATCGTCCGGGTGGAGCGCCGCGGCAAGGTCATCTGGAAGCCGACGACCAAGGGCAAGCGGGCCATCCCGGCCGGTGTCGCCAGCGTCGTCACCCAGTGCCTCGAGCGCGTCGCCTCGGCCGGCACAGGCTCCGCGACCGGCGCCTACTTCCCGTATCCGCGCGCCGGCAAGACGGGCACCACCGAAGACGGAGCCGACCTCTGGTACTGCGGCTACACCCCGAACCTCTCGGCCGCCGTCTGGATGGGCGACGACGACAAGCGCTCGGCCATGCCCGTGTACGGCGGCGACTACCCCGCGCCGATGTGGGGCAAGTTCTTCGCCGCGGCGCTCAAGGACCAGCCGCATCCGGGCTTCAAGACGTACCCGTGGTCGTTCAGCCCGTGGGAGGGCAAGATGCAGGCCATGTCGCCGTCCGCGTCGGCGTCGCCGTCGGAGAGCGCCAGCGGCAAGCCGAGCCCCGGTCCGACCAAGACCATCACGCCGGCGCCGGAGCCCACCAAGACCAAGCCGCCGACGCCGCAGCCGACGCCGACCAAGACCAAGCCGCCCAAGCCGACGCCCACGCCGACCGGCACTCCCAGTGCGGGTCCCAAGCAAGTGGTCTCCGCGACCCTTTCGCCGGTCTGGAGCCGCAGCTTCGCCGCCGCGAGCGTCACGACCGCGGGCACCGGCAGCGGCGACACGGGACTGGCGGGCGACCTCGTGCACTGGCTCGCCGGCGTCCTGGGGCTTTGACAGCCAGTCGCTGAACGTCCGTCGGCTCCGTCGCCACGCCCTGAGTCGCCGGCTGCTCAGTCGCCGGCTGCTCAGTCGCCGCCCGCTTCGCGCCTCCCGCACGCCGGATCCAGCTCGCTCCCGGCTTCGCTCTCCATCTGGACCAGAGCGTCATACACGAGTGCACGTCGCGGCGCCCATGACCCCCAGCGCCGACCCTGCTACACGCCCACAACGTCGCGCCACATGACCGAGTGCTCCGGCCCGGACATATCGCTCACGAGGACGGGTGCGACGCGCCACGGTCACGAGAAGAACTCGGGGAGCGCTGCTGCCTGCGGACTCTGCAGGCCACTGCGGGGATGGCGCATGGTAACCCAGTCAGGAGGACTGGTGACCCCAGTCGACCACACGATGCGACGGCTTCATTGGATCGCGCAGCGCGAAGAGTCACGCGATCTGCGTCTGAGGAGGGTTCGTCTCGCCGCCGGTCAGAAGGCGGCACACCGGGGGTCAGGCTAGTTCAAGCGCTGGAACGCGTACCAGGCAGGCTTCTTGCTCTGGTCGATGTAGCGAAGGCCGCAGTAGTTGCCCTGGTAGTCGCCGGCACGGCCAGACGGGGACCAGTCGTCCAGCAGGAACCACATGAGCAGCTTCACCTGAGGATACTTCCTGGCGACGTAGGAATAGGCATCCTTCAGGTACTTCGCCTGAACGGCAGGTGTGACGAACTGGCCGCTCCACGACGAGCACGCTGCCGTCTGGTAGCCGTACTCCGTGAGATAGAACGGCTTCGTCGGGAAGAGCTTGATCAGCGTGCCGAGGTTCTGCAGGTTCACGCAGGTCGAGGGGTCTCGCGGCGGCGCCGACGGCCACTTGTCGCGGGTAGCGCCGGGGGCGTATGGGTGGTGAGCGTAGGCGTCGAAGTACTTGCTTGCCCCTCTTGCTTTGAGCTCGCGCGCAAAGCGCTGCGGCGACGTCATCATCCGCCGAGAGGACAAAGGGGCCGACGCCGAGTAGCCTCGGGATGAGGTCGATCCCGCGATGCGCACGGCCCTCGTCCCGTCCGTGGGGTCTGCTGCGCGGATGCCGGCCGAGAACTGGCGCAACATCTTGATGTAGACGTGAGCGCCGAAGTTCGGGTCCTTCTTCGTGCTTTGGGGGTAGAGCGTGATGTGCAGGTTCGGCTCGTTCCAACACTCGTAAGCCGACGCCTGGAACCGCTCCGCCATCTCCCGGCAGAAGTCCCGGAACGCCGTCATCGTTGTCTCATCATCCGTCTTGGGCACGTACCGCGCGTTGTACCCTTTGATGTCGTACGGATTGGAGGTCCCGTTCCAGTAGTTCCGATCCGACGCCCACTTGGGAACGTAGCAGAAGGTGAGGATGACCTTCAGGCCGTCAGCCTTGGCCAGCGCCACCGCGCGGTCGACCCCCTGGAGATACGACTCGTCGTAGGCCGTCCGTGATATCGGCTGTGCAGCGGCCCACGAGACAACGAAGCGTACGTAGGAGGCGCCGAGCTGTGGCCCGATCTGATCAAGCGCCTCCGCCTGCACGGACTCGATCATTCCTGACCCCGGCGTCGTGAGCGTCGGGTCGGCGATGCCTCGCGCGAGCTTGGCGCCGGCGATCTGCGGCACGACGGCAAGCGCGGCCAAGAGCAAGAGTGGGACAGTGATGGCGAAGGCGGCGCGCAGCCGGCGCGCGTGCGTCGTTGCTGCAAGCATACGGAAGACAATAGCCGAGGCACCGCGGAGACGCAACCGAGGAGCGGAGCCGAGATCTACAGCTGGCCAAGCATGTGCCGCGTACCGGGGTGCCTGGGATTCAGCTCGAACGCCTTGAGGTACCACTGACGCGCCGCGGCTTTGTCTCCGAGGCTCAGAAGCTGCGGGTTCCCCATCTGGTGGTACGGCTCGTAGTTGTCCGGCTGCCGACGGACGGCCCCCAGCTTGGGGGCGACCTGGTCCAGCGCCTCCTCTTGGACCGCGGGGTCGAACCTCGGCCCCAGCTGCGTATGGAACTCCCGCGCCGACGGCCAGGGCGAGGGCGACGAGGAGTGCGACAAAGACGGCGTGCCGCAGGACGACAGGCGTGCGAGCAGGAATCATCTCCATGACGACAGCGAACGCCGCACGGGGGGGCAACCCTAGCGCCGACGCAGGCAGATCGGGTGGCGGCGGCTTTCGCCTACAGGCCTTCGAGGGCGCTGCGCAGGCCCGGATGCATGGGGTTCAGCTCCAGAGCCCTGAGGTACCACGCCCGGGCCGCGGCCTCGTCGTGGAAGCTCTCAAAGAAAAGCGTGCCCATCTGGTAGTAGGGTCGGTAGTTGTGCGGCTGCAGCTGGACGGCGCGCTGCAGGGTCGCCGCCGCAGCGTCCGGATCGCCCTGCTGGGCTTGCACGTCGGCGAGCGTGAGCAGAGGGTCGATGGAGAGCGGGTCGAGGGAGGCGGCGCGGCGCGCGTCCGCCTCCGCCGCCTCCACCTGACCGCGGCTCAATTGGTCCTGGGCGCTGATCGTGGCGCGCTCGGCGAAGTACGGCAGCGCCCAGCCGACGACGGCGAAGAGCACCACGGACGTGGCGAGCACTCGGACGCTCAGGGACGGCGAGGCCGGACGCACGATCGAGGCCGCGGGGACCTCCGGAGCGAGACCGGACGCGGCCGGTCCCGGCGCGTGCGGCGCCGCGGCCGTCATGACGCGACGGTCCCGTACGTAGGACGCGCTCACCCCTGCCAGCAGCAGGAAGGCGAGAGTGATGGCGGCCATGTCCCAGCCCCAGTCGATCGACAGGTGGACCACAAAGGCCGCGACAGCCGCCTGACAGGCCGCGAGCAGCGAGCGGCAGGGGTCGTCCCGGACCCTGCCGACGTGGCGGAAGACCGCCACCAGAAGGCCGCAGACGGCGACCAGGAACAGCGCGAAGCCGACCACTCCCAGTTCCGTGAGCACGTTGAGCCACTGGCTGTGACTGTGCTTCGCCTCGAACGTGGTGACCCGGTAAAGCTCGTCCGTGATGCCGAACGTGCCCGCGCCCGTACCGGCGAGCGGGTGCTGGCTGAAGCCGCGGATGGCCTCGCGAAACCAAGGTATGCGGCCGCTCGTGCCCAGCGAGGTGAGCCTCCGCACGCTGTTGGTGTAGTCGGTGTCGGTGAGGGCGGCGTGATACTGGTCGGCGATCCAGCTCACGCCGCCGTGTCGGATCATCGCGGACGTGCCGAGCGCGAGTGGCACGAGGACCACCACCGCGATGACGACCGTCCCGATCACGCGCGCCTGCCGCGGCGACAGGCTCCACCGGCGCTCGGCGAAGGCGACCGCGACCTGCGCGACGCCGGCCAGCACCAGCGCCGCGATGGACCATGCGGCCAGCTGGTGCCCCTGCACCGCGCGCAGCGGGTCGTCAGTGGTCGTCGCGAACAGCGTGCTCAGCCCCCGTACCTGCAGGAGGACCGCCGACGTGAACACGACCGGAAGGGCGAGCGAGACGAGGGCCGAAAGGCGGCGTGTCGCCAGGGCGAAGTACACGATCAGCGCGACGCCGAGCGCGACGTATCCGCCGCGCGAGAACGTGAAGAAGTACGTCAGGAGGAGGAGCACGATGGCACTCGCCGCCAGGCCGCGGACCCATGGCTGCCGCCATCTCCGCGACGCGGTCACCAGGTACGCCGGGAGCGCCATCACGACGAGCGCCGCAAGGACGTTCCAGTATCCCACCGGCGCCCTGAGACGAGCGAAAAGATGGGCGTGGGTGACGACGTCCGGGGCGACCTTGCCGAAGAAGGCGTAGGCGGAGACTACGAGGACGATGAGCGCGAAGCCGCGTACCGCCAGGCGGATCTGCCGCGGGCCGACGGGCAGCAGCCCGACGGCGACCATCACCAGCAGATAGAGCACGGCGACGTCGAACGCGACCCACGACAGATCCGGTCCGGTCGACCAGAGCACGGACAGCCCGATCCAGGCGACCAGAGCGGCGAACGCGCCCAACGCGATGAGGTAAGGGCGCGACGGTCGCAAGAAACCTCGGCCTCGCCACACTCCCCACAGCGCGAATGCCGCCAGCACGAAGACCACGGGCGCGGTGCGCTGCGGGAGGTAGCCGCCCGAGAGGAAGCTCAGGGCGGCGATCGCGGCCAGCAGGACCGCGATGGTCCACCTCGAGAGCCGGCGCCCGTCTGCGGCCGCATCAGCCCGAGGATCGGCCGGCCGGCGGTCGCCTGCCCGAGGAGATGGGGACGCTGGATACAGCTCTGCTCCCTTCGTTGCCGATCCCGACGCTGCTGCTCCGCAGCGCACGAGTATAATCGACTCTTGAGGGGCGCCGGCTCATCCGGAGCGGGTGCCGCGGTCACCGGAGGGAACCGGCTTGACGAGAAGATCACTTGCGCTGTTCGTGCTGACCCTCATGCTCCTGGCCGTCGTCGGCGGGAGCGGCGCGTCAACGGCGCGGGCGGGCGGCAGCGCGGGCGCCCTCCTCAAGGACGCCTCAGACGGTGTGGTCGACGGGACGTACAGCGCGTCCACCGTCCGCAGCGCGCTGTCCCTGGTGCGCAGCGACCCCGCCTACATGATGTACAGCGACATCGAAGGCGTCATGGTCGACTACCTCGCCTCGCTCACCGGGGGCTCCGGCGGGGGCGGGGGCGGCAGCACTCCCAGGCCGGTGGGCGAGAACACCAAGGGGTCTTCGGGGTCCGCGACGCCCGGCGGAAAGGCGACGCCCGGCGGAAAGGCGAAGCCCGGCGCCACCCCGACCACGAAGGACTCCCCGGGGGCGTCCGGGACGCGGACACCCACACCCTCTTCATCCGCTGCGAGCGTACCGCTTTCCCCGGCGCCCAGCGCCACCGCGTGGAACCAGGCCAAGTCCCGCCTGGCTGCCGTGCCGTGGTTCTTCCTCCTGCCGGTCGCGGGGGTCGTCGCGGTGGGCGTCGTCCTGATTCGGCGGCGCCGCTCGGCGTAGCCGGCGCGGCGCCTCATTGACCGGCGCAGCGGAGTCAGTTGGCGTGCGCCGAAGGCACACCGGCTACCAGGTCTCGTAGCGGTCCGACCCCTTGCGGTACTCTTTGACCTGCTCGCCGAGGCCGTCGGCGATGGTCATGATGCGGCAGGCCATCTCCAGCACGCTGGTGAGCTGGTAGGCCTCCTCGAGCAGGTGGCCGATGGCGAAGGGGCCGTGGCCGCGAAGCATCACGATGTCGTACTCCTTGAGCCATCGAGGAAGCAGGTCGGCGACCTCTTTGGACCCGGCCGTCAGCTCCGTGTGCACCACGGGCACCTTATGCAGCAGGTACGAGCCCTCGCTGTCGATGGGGACGATCTCGTCGCACATCAGCGAGCGGGCGATCGCGTAAGGCGGGTGCGCGTGCACGATCGCCTGCGCGGCCGTTCCCTGGTAGATGGCCCGGTGGACGTTGATCTCCGTGCTGGCAAGCATCACGTTGGCGTCGTTCTCCTCGAGGCCCGTCTCGATGATGTCCCGCTCCTCGAGACGGGCGAGCATCGAGCCGCGGCGGGTGATGAGGATGCGGTCGCCCATGCGCACGCTGAGGTTGCCGCCGTGCGAGCTGATGACGCCGGCGACGAAGAGGTCCCGGCCGATCTGCTGGAACTGCTCGAGGACGGCCGAGCTCACGGCGCGGCCGTCCCGGCAGGCGCGGGGACGGAGCCGGCGATGCCGGCGGCCGCGGCGGTCTCGGTCAGGCCGAGGCGCTCGAGCTTCGCGGCCGAGGGCACGCCGTCCTCGTCCCAGCCGCGCGAGATGTAGTACTCGTCGAGCATCGGCGGCAAGTCCACCACCTGGCCGGCGGACGGCCCGGCAGGTACCGGCTCGTGCAGCAGCCGTGGCGGCAGTGTGTCCTCCGCGCGGGAGAACCCGGCCGCGAGATTGAAGAGCCGCTCGGCGTTCCAGATGCGCTCGCCGAGCAGCAGCAGCTCCTGCGGCTCCACCTGCTCGCCCCACACGGCACTGAGCTGGCGGGCATAGTAGTCCTCCTTCATGGCGAAGGCGGTGAACTTGCAGACGCTGAGCGAGTCGAGCACGGCGTTGAGGTTCTGGAGGTTGATGAGCAGGCCGGCCTTGCCGAGCGTGGCGAAGCGGTCGACCATCTTGGGCACGCCGAGGATCTCGGGGCTGAGCATGTTGGCGCGCAGATGGCAGCCGCCGCGGTTGCTGGTGGCGTACGCGAGGCCCTGAGCCTTCATGCCTCGTGGGTCGTACGCGGGAATCTCGAGCTGCTTGACGCTCATGGAGAGCTCCGGCCTGCCGTACAGGGCCGCGAAGCGCGCCGAGCCGAGCGCGAGCTCGGCGCCGAGGCCCTCGCCCGCGGCCGTCGCCTCGGCGAGCTCGATGATGGCCCGCGCATCGCCGAAGCGCGGGCCGCCCGGCAGGAGGCCGAGCTCGGTGAGCTCCATGGCGCAGGCGATCGTGGAGCCCATGGTGATGGTGTCCATACCGGCGCGGTTGCAGGCGTAGTTGGCCTGCACGATCGCCGTGAGGTCGCTGACGCCGCACTGGGCCCCGAGCGCCCAGATGGTCTCGTACTCGGGGCCTTCGCCGGTCTGGCCGCCGGCGCTCGTGCGCCGGGCGCAGCCGATGATGCAGCCGCGGCAGGCGGAGCGGCGCTGCACGTGGTCCTTCTTCAGCATCTCGCCGCAGATGCTGGCGGCGCCCTCGAACTGGCTCTCGCGATGATTGCGCGTCGGCATGGCTCCGGCCTGGTTCAGGACGTTGACCAGCACCGACGTGCCGAACTCGGGAAGCGCCGTGGAGGTGATCGGATTGGACTTGAGCAGCTTCTCCGCCTCGTAGACGATGAACTCGAGGCGCTCCGGATCGGCGACCGTCGGCTTGTGGTCGCCGTGACCACCCAGGACCAGTGACTTGAGGCGCTTGGCGCCCATCACGGTGCCCAGGCCTCCGCGACCGATCGAGCGGCCGCGGTTGTTGACGATGCTCGCGAACAGCACGCCGCGCTCCCCGGCCGGGCCGATGACGGCGGCCTCGGACTTGGGGTGCAGTTCGCGCACGCGCTCGAGCGCCGCCGGGACCTCGAGGCCCCAGAGACCGGCGGCGGGACGCAGCGTCGCGTCGCCGGGACCGGCGAAGGGCTCCGCGGAGGGATCGGCCGGCGCAGCCTCGCCGGCGCCGTCCAGCCCGACGGTCACGTAGCCGGGCTCATCGAGCGCGCCGGTCACGACCAGGTAGTCCCAGCCGAGGCGGCGCAGGGCGTTGCCGAAGTTGCCGCCGGAGTTGCCGTCGAAGACGGTCCCGGTGAGCGGCGAGCGGCTGGTGACGCTGTAGCGGCCGCTCGCGGGGGCGCCGGTGCCCGTCAGCGGGCCCGGTGCGAAGATCAGCGGATTCTCAGGGGACAGCGGCTCCACGTCGTACAGCCGCTCGCGCAGGGCGAGGTAGGCGCCGAGGCCGCGCCCTCCGAGCCACAGGCGCGCGACCTCGGCCGGCAGTTCTTCTTCACTGGATGTCCGGTGTGAGAGATCGAGACGCAGGCCGCGAAGCGGCCGAAGGGCTGAGGCGGACGGTGTCACCCCGCGAGTATAGACGGTCGAGGGGACCCGGACCGCCCTCAGCCGCGCGCCGGGGACGGCCCCGCGGCGTCTCGCCACTCCCCGAGGGACAGCGCGTGCTCCGCCATGGCCGCGCCGTAGCACTCGCGCCGGCCGTGGCGCGTCATGCCGAGCTTGTCGAGCACGTGCAGCGAGGCGGCATTGGCCGGGTCCGCGACGGCGACGATGCGGTGCAGGCGCAGACCGGCGAACCCCCAGCGCACGACGGCTCGCGCCGCCTCGGTCGCGTAGCCGCGACCCCAGGCGGCGCGCGCCAGCGTGTAGCCCATCTCGATATCCGGGCCGGCCTCCAGGTGCTGCAGGCCGGCCTCTCCCACCAGCCGCCCGGTGTCGCGTTCGGTGATCGCCAGCAGGCCGAACCCGTGCTCGGACCAGTCCGCGTCCGCCCTCGCGAGCAGAGCCTCGACCTGCTCTCGCCCGAGCGGCCGCCGTTCTGCACCGACGTAGCGCATGACCTCGGCGTCGCCGAAGACGTCGAGCAGCGGCTCGAGGTCGGCGGCGGTGAACCGCCGCAGCTCGAGCCGTTCGGTCAGCAGAGGGGGCACGGCCGCCGCCCGCTCGGCCCGCCAGTCGGCGGCGGCCACCTCGTACTTCGCCCAGCGCTTGCCCCAGTACTCGGCCTCGCCGAGCGCCCGCATCCCGAGCTTCGCGAGCACGCGGAGCGACGCGACGTTCTCCGGCTTCGCGATGCCGACGACGCGCTCGAGACCGGCTTCGTCGAAGGCGAGCTCGAGTGCGACGGCGCCGGCCTCCGTGGCGTAGCCGGCCCCCCACGACGACGGCTCCAGCGCGTACGTGAGCTCGACGTCCGGTCCGCCGTCCAACGGCTGCAGGCCGGCGATGCCGACCAGACGGTCGCCGTCACGCTCGCTCACCCGCCACTGCGAGTAGCCGAGGCGCCGCTGCATCTCTTCCAGGTGCGCCGCCCACTCCCCGGCCTCGGCCACATCCGAGGGCGGCGCGCCGTTCCAGAAGCGCATGACCCGCGGCGCGGCGAAGACGGCGAAGACGTCGGCGCCGTCGCCGGCCGTCAGCGGCCGGATGGTCAACCTAGTGGTGACGAGCGGGAGCGGCATGCGGACAGGATAGACGACCGCCGGGCCGGCCGCGGAACCGGGCGACCCCGGGACGCAGGACGGCGGCGGGAGAGGCTGCCGCGCAGCGCAGCCCCGCCCGCCGCCGTCCGGATCCTTGGCCTTACAGCGCCTTGCGCCGGTCGACGACGCGCACGGCCTTGCCCTCGGAGCGCTGGATCGTCTTGGGCTCCTTGAGCTTCACCGCGCACTGGATGTTGAGCACGTTGTAGATCTGCGACTGCACGCTGCGCTGGAAGCGCTCCAGGTCGCCCATGGTCTCGGCGAAGATGTCTTCGCCCACCTCGACCCACACCTCGATGATGTCGAGGTAGCCCTTGCGGTCCACCACGATCTGGTAGTGCGGCTCGATCGACGGGATGCTCATGAGCACCTCTTCGATCTGGCTCGGGAAGACGTTGACGCCCCTGATGATGAGCATGTCGTCGCTGCGTCCGATGGGCTTGCTCATGCGCACCGAGGTGCGGCCGCAGGCGCACGGCTCGGCGATGAGCGTGCACAGGTCGCGGGTGCGGTAGCGGATGAGCGGCTGGGCCACCCGGCTGAGGGTCGTGAACACGAGCTCCCCGACCTCGCCGTAGGGCAGCGGCCGCAGCGTCTCCGGATCGATGATCTCGGCGAGGTAGTGGTCCTCGCTCACGTGCATGCCTGCCTTGCACAGGCACTCGTAGCCGACGCCGGGGCCGCCCATCTCGGAGAGGCCGTAGATGTCGAGCGCGTGCTCGCCGAGCCCGGCCTCGATCTGCACGCGGAGCTCGTTGGTCCACGGCTCCGCACCGTGGAAGCCCACGCGCAGCGGCAGGTCCTCCGGCCGCAGCCCGCGGTCGCGCGCGGCGTCGGCCAGGTACATGGCGTAGGACGGCGTGCAGCTGAGCGCGGTGGCGCCGAAGTCGCGCATGATCTTGAGCTGCCGCTCGGTGTTGCCGCCGGAGATCGGCACGACGGTGCAGCCCAGGCGCTCGGCGCCGAGGTGCAGGCCGAGCCCGCCGGTGAAGAGGCCGTAGCCGAAGGCGTTCTGGAGGAGGTCGCCCGGCGCCACGCCGCCTGCGGCGAGGGTCCGGGCGATCAGGTCGGCCCAGACGTCCAGGTCGCCGCGCGTGTACCCGACGGTGGTCGGGTTGCCCGTGGTGCCGGAGCTGGCGTGCACGCGCACGACGTCTTCACGCGGGCTCGCGAACATCCCGAACGGGTAGTGGTCGCGCAGGTCGATCTTGGTGGTGAAGGGCAGGTCGGCGACGTCGCCGTGGCAGGTCACGTCGCCGGGCTTCACGCCGAGCTCGTCCAGCTTCTTGCGGTAGAACGGGACGTTCTCGTACGCGTTCTCCAGCGTCGCCCGCAGGCGCTCGATCTGGAGGTCGCCGAGCTGCCTGGTCGGCAGCGTCTCGGCGGCCGGCTGCCAGTACAGCCCGCCGGCGGCGTCCTTGGTCAGGTGTTCCTCGGAGGCCGTGGTCACAGCGCCCGCACCTCCTCGTCGCTGAGCAGCGTCACCTTGCCGTCCAGCAGCTCGACGGCGCGGTCGATGTCGCGCACCGCGAAGCAGATGTTCCAGAACGAGATGCTGTAGAGGTAATCGATGGACACGCCCGCGTCCCGGAGTTGGTCGAGGACCCCGGCGAGTCCGCCGGGCACGTCGTCGACTTTGACGCAGAGCACCTGCGAGAAGTGCGTCGTGAATCCGGCCTCGTGCAGCAGCGCTCGCGCGCGATCGGGGTCGGTGAGGATGAGACGGACGATGCCGTACTCGGCAGCCTCCGTCGTGGAGAAACCGCGGATGTTGATGCCGGCCTGGCCGAGGATATCGGCGACTTCGGCCAGACGACCGCTGCGGTTCTCGAGGAACACGGTGAGCTGCGTGACCTTCACGACTCGACCTCCTGGCTCGCGACCGCGGCACGCCCGAGTTCGAACGCGCGCAGATTGACTTCGAGGATCCTGGCCGGCACGGCGGTCTCGAGGCCGCGCCGCCATTCTGCTTCACTGAAGGGAAGGACGGTGGAAGCGGCGCCGAGCAGCGCGACGTTGACGGCGCGCAGCGTGCCGGCCTGCAGCGCGATGCCCTCGGCGTCGACGGCGACCAGCCGCACGCCGCGCAGCGCGGCCGCGCCGGCCAGGTCGTCCGGGTAGTCCTCCTCGCGCCGCAGCACGCTTCCCGGCGTGATGCGCGTCGTGGACGCGCAGACCATCGTGCCCCTAGCGCCCAGCAGATCGAGGCCGCGGATGCCCTCCAGGAGCTCGGTGGCGATGACGACATCGGCGTGCGAGCCGACCGGCGACCACACGTGCTCGCCGAAACGCACCGTGCTGAGGACGCTGCCGCCGCGCTGCGCCATACCCTTGACCTCGCTGGCCTTGACCTCGAGGCCGGCGCCGGCCGCGGTCTCGGCGAGGACGGCGGCGCCCAGCAGGATGCCCTGGCCGCCGACGCCGGCGAGCGTGACCGTCGTCGTGCCGTTCACGACGGGTCCTCGGCGCAGGAGAGGCTGAGCGCTCCGCGCTTGCACACCGAGACGCACAGGCCGCACCCGGTGCACGTCTCGAGCACGGCGATCGCGTCCTCGCCAGGCGCGATGGCGGGACAGCCGAGGTCGACGCACAAGCCGCAGAGATTGCAGCGCTCCTCGTCAACCACGACCTCGCCGGCCTGCTCGCGCGTCACGAGCACGCAGGGCGCGAGCGCGATGATCACGCCGAGCCCCGCCGCCTTCGCCTCTTCCTTGATGGCTGTGTCCAGCGCCTTGTGGTCGGTGGCGTCGACGGTGACGCAGCGCACGCCGATGCCCTCGCACAACTTCTGGATGTCCACCGAGGGGCCCTGGGCGCGGTCCGGGCGCAGCCCAGTGCCGGGGTGTCCCTGGTGGCCGGTCATGGCCGTCGTCCGGTTGTCGAGGATGACGACCATGCCCTCGACCTCGTTGTAGAAGGCGTCGATGAGCGGCGTGACGCCGGAGTGGAAGAAGGTGGAATCGCCGATCACGCCCACTGCCGCCTTGCGACCGAGCGCCTTGTTGAAGCCGGCCATCATCCCGATGCTCGCGCCCATGCAGAGGCAGCTGTCGAGCGCCAGCAGAGGCGGCAGGGCGCCAAGCGTGTAGCAGCCGATGTCACCCATCGGGGCGAGCCGGCGCTTGCGCAGCGCGGAGTAGACGGAGCGGTGCGAGCAGCCGGGACAGAGCACCGGCGGCCTGACGGGCAGGCCCGGCGCCGGCTGCGGTGGCGTGGCGAGCTTGGGCGCCGGCGGCATGACCGGCCTCCGGCGCCGCGGCGGCTTGCGCTGCACGTAGGGCTCGAGCGCGCGGAAGACCTTCTCCTGGTCGAGCTCTCCGTCGGCCGGGATGGCGGCCTTGCCGATCACGGGGAGGCCGAGCGCGCGCACCTGCTCTTCGAAGAACGGGTCGAGCTCCTCGACGACCGCGACGCGAGAGACATGATCGTAGAGGCGCGCGACCTTGGCGTACGGCAGCGGATGCGACATGCCCAGCTTGAGGAACCAGGCCTTGGGGAACGCCTCGCGGGCGTAGGCATACGCGACGCCCGAGGCGATGATGCCGAAGTCGGAGGAGCCTGCCTCGAGGACGTTGAGCGGGCTCTCCTCCGCGCGCCTCCGCAGCTTCTCGAGGCGCTCGAGGACGAGCCGGTTACGCTGCCGTGCGTACTGCGGGACCATGACGTACTTGCTGATGTCCCGCGCGTAATCGCGCGGCTCCACCTCGACCGGCACGCGCGGCAGAACCTGCCCACGGCCGTGCGAGATCCGCGTCGTGGTCCGGAGCATGACCGGCGTGTCGAACTCCTCGGAGAGTGCGAACGCCTCGGCGACGAAGTCGTAGGCCTCCTGGCTGTCGGAGGGTTCGAGCATCGGGATCTTGGCGAACTTCGCGTAGTTGCGGTTGTCCTGCTCGTTCTGCGACGAGTGCATGCCGGGGTCGTCGGCGCTGATGATGACGAGGCCGGCGTTGACGCCCGTGAGCGACAGCGTCATGAACGGGTCGGCGGCGACGTTGAGCCCCACGTGCTTCATGGTGACGATGGTGCGCACGCCGGCGAGCGAGGCGCCCACCGCGGTCTCGAGCGCGACCTTCTCGTTGACGCACCACTCGCTGTGGATGCCCTCCAGCCCGGCGGTCGCCTCGATGATCTCGGTGGAAGGCGTGCCGGGATAGCCGCACGCGAACCGCGCCCCGGCGCGGACGGCGCCGTGGGCGATCGCTTCGTTCCCGGAGAAGAAGAGCTGGCGTTCCATGGGGGGGACGATTCTAGCCGAGGCGGAGCCTCGCGCGCCACTCCCTCCGGGCTCCCGGAGTCGTCCCCTCGGGCAAGAGGCGCCGCCTGCGCGCGATAACGCACATGCCGGCCTCAACCCAAACCCTTAACCAGACCTTGAAGGATTCGCGTTTTCCTGACAGAATAGTCACGGCATGCAGCGCGCATCCTTCACGCCTCGCATGATCCGGACGGCCTTCGAGTGAGCCGCCCGTCTCGCAGACGCCGCGACCCGGCGCTCCTGCGAGCACGCTACCGGACCCTCTTCTTTCTCTTCCTGACCGCGCTGGCGCTGGCGCTGGGGCACCTCGCCGCGGCGGCGCCGGCCTTGGCCGGCGCCCTCGTCGGCGCGTATTCGATCCGCGTGGCCGGCAAACGGCCCGCGGAGCTCGCGCACACGTTCGTGGTGCTCGACTGGGCGCTCCTCGGCATCGCGCTCGTGCTCTCCGGCGGCGCCGGAAGCTGGCTGCTCGTCACCGTACCGTTCCTGGCGATGGGCCAGCTCGCGGGGGCGCCGCGCGACGAGTGGCCGTTCCTCGTCGGACCGTCCCTGCTCCTCGTCGTCATCCTCGCGATCGCCGACCCGTCGCTGGCCGGCAGCCGTTTCCTTTCCGTCACCAAGGTGGCCGTGCTGGTCGCCGGCGGTTGCGTCGCGGCCACGCGACTCAGGCGCCGCCCGGCCCCCGCCCACAGGCGGCAGCAGCACGCCCCCAAGGTCGACGTCAGCACCGGCCTGTCCACGGGCACGTGCCTGCCCGGGTTCCTGGAGACGACCACGGCGGCCGCGCTCGGAGAGCACCAGCCGCTCAGCGTCGTGTTCGTGCGGCTCGAGCACTACGAGGACAGCCGCAACTTCCTCGGCGCCGAGGGCAGCGAGGAACTGGTCCGCGGCGTGGCGCGACGGGCCGAGCGGCGCGCCGGCGCCGACGGGCGCGCCTTCAGGGTGCGGCCGGACAGCCTCGTGCTGGTGCTCCCGGGCCTCTCGCTCGGTGAGGCGCGGCAAGCCGCCGCCGAGCTCGCGCACGAAGTCAGCTCGAGCCTCATCGCCGGGCGCCGGCAGACGCTGGCCACCGGCGCTTCCTCGTTCCCCACGGTGCGGCGCATCGAGGACCTCCTCGCCGCTGCCCGCGACGAAGCCCTCCCCGCGCCGGCGACCGCGCAGGTCACGGGTACGGTCGTGCCGCTGGCGGCAGCGCAGTAGCCGATGTGCCGGGCCGTGACGGCCCACGTCTTGCCACTCCCCATGCGCCTCGTTAGTCTTCGCTTGTGGAGATCGACATCACCAGCCAGCAGGTGCCCGAGGGCGTGGCCGTCCAGGTCAAGGTGCTGCTCTCGGGGCGTGAGACCAGCCGGCTGTTCGTGAGCGGCGACACCCTCATCCAGCTCCCGCTGGACGGGTCCCTGCCCGACACCGACGGCTCCCCCGTCCCCCGCTCGAGCATCTTCCTCAGCGAATTGGCCGGCAAGCGTGACGGCCTCTTCCGGACCTTCGGCGACGCCGCGGCGGCGCAGGCCTTCGCGGGCGTCGTGCGCAGCCAACTCGAGACCGCCTTGGAGGCGTCATGACCGACCAGGCCGACATCCTCGCCGCCCAGCTCGCCCCCTACCGGGAGACACCCGGGATCGTCGCCGCCCTGCTCATCTCCCGGGACGGGTTCGTGATCGCGGCCGACGCCGACCCCGGCTTCAACGCCGACGCCGTCGCCGCCCAGGTGGCCGGCGTGATCGACATCGGCGCCCGGCTCGCGACCGAGCTGCGACGGCCGGAGGCCAAGTACATCTCGGTCGGCTTCGACGACCTCAACCTCGTGCTCGCTCCCTTCGGCAGCGAGCTCATGCTCGTGCTCGCCGGCGCGCCCAGCGCCCTCGCCTGCGAGTACCGCCTCACCAGACCAGGCGCGTGACCGCCCGGCCGGCGCAGCCGGCCGGACCGACCAAGGAGACTCTCATGGAAGACGCGGTCGAACAGCTGGACAACCTGGCGCGGAGCGTCGGCGAGTGCACCCGCTGCGACGAGCTCGTGGCGAGCCGGCTCCGCGCCGTACCCGGAGGCGGCCATCCTCACTGCACGGTGATGGTCGTCTCACTCGCGTCGGACCCCACCGACGAGGAGGACGGCGGGCTCGCCGGCGAGTCGCTGCTCGCCGACCTCGCCGAGTTCATGCCCGCCCTCGCGAAGAGCCGTGACCAGGTGTACGTCACGGCTCTGGCCAAGTGCGTGCCGCGCAGCGACGGCGCCGTGCGCGACCCTCTCCCCCAGGAGCTCGAGAACTGCTTCCCGTACCTGTCCAAGGAGCTCACGATCACGACGCCGCACTACGTGCTCACGGTCGGCGAAGAGACGACGCGCTTCCTGCTCGGCAAGCTCTTCAAGAACCGTCCGTTCGAGCCCGGCGACTCGCTCGAGCTGAAGCTGTTCGACAACCCGTCGTTCAAGGTCGTGCCGGTGGCGACGCCGGACGAGCTTCGCGAGCGCGACCCCAAGGCGCGCAAGGAGTACACGGAGCGCCTGCACAGACTCGCGCAGGTGATGGGCCTCTAGAAGGCGTCCGGCGGCCGGCGGCGGAGGCGCATGCAGCGCCCCGGCC